>CAZJEA010000116.1:0-6813 GCA_964544895.1 uncultured Bacteroides sp.
CCGCGTAGCGGTGCGTATAAAAAAAGAGCCGAGCATCAGCTCGACTCCTATGAATTTCATCAGAATGGCGGGCGTCCACCCGGACCCCCACCCGGACGGCCTCCCCCTGGAGGTGGTCCACCCGGGCCATCAAAGTCCGGACGGTTGCGGTCATTCGGCTCATTGCCTTTTCCGAACGTATTAAACTTGTACGCTACTGTAACCATAAAGTATCGTGTGAGCGCATTGTAGCGGCTATCGTCAATGTAGTTAGCGGTTACACTGCGTTGCACATTCGTCTTTTGTTGCAATAGGTCATATACTTTCAACGTGAGGGTTAGCGATTGATCACGCAAGAATCGATAGGCGAGCGACGCATTCCACAAACATGTGTTGGTATTATACCCATCTGTGTATCCTGAGGTCTTTGCCCAATCAACATCTGTGGCTATCACTAAACCAAATGGTGCGTAGTACGTTCCATTAAACATCCCTCCGTATGTGTGGATATTTCTGTTCGCTGTAGTCTTTAACGACGTTGTCGTATTTTGCAACGAGTAGCGTGGTCTGATTTCCAACTCTAGATTATCCGGTCGCCATGCTAGTGCCGGACTGATGTTGATATTTAGTGAGCTTGTCAGATTGCGCACTCCATTGTTGAAACCTACTGAGTGTGAATAGCGCCCAAAGAATCCCGTATTAAATACAAAATCTTTGTTCTTCAGCGGCGCTGAGTACATCATGCCTGACATCACATTCCATACACCGTTCACGTTCTCGTATGTTGTCGTCTGTCCACCGGTCTCAGCGTTGTACGTCGTGCGCGACACTATCGAATTTTGTGTCACTTGCGCATTTACCATCGCCATTATCGACTGTTGCGCTCCTTGATTGAAATCTTGGAATCGTAAGTTGAGTGAGTGCGTGAACGATGGGTCTAGATTCGGATTACCTACTACCACTCGCAACGGATTTGAATAGTCGGCTACCGGCTGCAATTGGCTCATTGACGGCTGCGATGCACGTCCGCGATAAAACATATTCAATGAGCGAGTCTTGCTTATCTTATAGCGATATCGCAAATATGGCGCTACATTGAGCACACTGTTCGTGATATCTTTATTCGGATTTATCAAATCTTTCGACACCATGCGTTGTGGCACTAGCGAGATTCCTACATCAAGCGTTGTGCTCTTTGACGTGTGCTTATATCCGGCACGGATATCTTGACTCATATATGTGTTGCGGAATTGGTTGCTCAGCGAATCTGTCAATACCATATCTTCGCCTATCACCGGCTCGCCGTCGTAGCCATTAGGCCAACTTACCGGATGATCGTAAGTAAACTTATCCGCATTATTCCATCTATAGCTGAAATTGTACGCAAACGTCAAGAAGTTGCCGTTTTTAACGTTGCCTAATGGCTCGGTCCAACTCAATCGTGCCGACGTTGATGTGCTCCATGTGTGGTTGTCTGCATATTGATCATACAAATCTATCGAGTCGTTGAGTTGGAAGAATTTGTTCCACGAATATGAGTCGCCTTTCTCGCGTACATTCGACGTATTTACGCGTGCGTGCACTGAGAAACTACGGCCCGGTTTGCTCTTAAATTTGTGATTATATATAAGTTCTGCTCCAAATTCCCACGATGTGCCTTTCGAGGTGTTGCGATTTATACTCTGTGTCACATCTTCAAGCCTTCCAGAGCGTGTTAGTGATGAGTCGTTTGACCATGAATTATTTTGGTTATACGACATATTCGGCCTAAACTCGAATGTGTTTAGTGAGTCCGGATTCCATTGCACTCTAAAGTCTGCTCTGACGTTGTGACCTTTGTCGTGCGATCGCTTGTTCGTGTTGTAGTACGATGTCGAGTCGGTAAACAAATATTGGCGATCTTGCTCGGTCGTTGTGTTAACACTTGTGCCTGAGTACATGATGTTACCTCCAACTCGAAAATCATCGCCCTTACCTACGTTAAAGTTTATACCCAACATTTGTGATAGGGTGATACCATTATCCCCACCAAATCGGCTAAATCTTCCGGCTGCTCCATCTGTAAACGCCGGCTCGTTGATGTTATTTAATCCACCTAACAGTGTTATCTGGTTGCCATTCCAAAAACGGTTGGCTGTGAATGTCCCTTTGTAGCGGTTGTCTGTACCGATACCCCATTCTGTGTTACCAAACCATCCGTTGTTCATGCCTTTTTTCACTGTTAGGTTGATAACGGTTTCTTCTTCGCCATCTTCAACCCCGGTGATACGGGCCAAGTCGCTCTTGCGGTCTACTACCTGCAATTTGTCTACTATGTTAACCGGCAAGTTTTTAGATGCTACTTTGGGGTCATCGCTGAAAAATTCTTTGCCGTCTACCAATATCTTGGTGACCTCTTTACCATTTGCTGTTATTTTTCCGTCGCTTCCTACTTCTACTCCGGGTAGGCGCTTCAGCAAGTCTTCAACCACAGCATTTGGTTGTGTCTTGTACGAGTCGGCATTATATTCTATCGTGTCTTCCATCACTTTGATGGGAGTGCGTATGCCGCTAACTACAGCCTCTTTTAGCACTGTAGCACTCTCTGTTAATGCAATTTTGTTGAGCGATAGGTTTTGATTTTTGATTGTTACTCGTTGCCAATGTGTCGCGCTGCCTATATACGCTGCCTCCAGCAAATAGGTCCCCGACTTTATTCCGGTTAGATTAAAATGCCCCGAGTTGTTGGCCACGGCTGCCTTCACTTGTGTGCTGTCGCCAACTGTTAATAGACGCACTGACGCGCCTATGAGAGGGTCGCCTTGTGTGTCAACTACGGTACCACTAATATTGTATGCCCACGCTGTTATGAGCACACATAGCATACCAATCGCGACAATAATGCGACGATTCAATTTTGAGAACATAAAATTTATATATGATTGACGTTATATTATTATTTTATAATTAAAGACCTACTTTTATATAAAAGTTTAATGACATATCCTCATTTTATGTCATTTTTCACGTTTTTTATCTAATATAGCGTTAATTATTAAAATTCAGTAAAGGCTAACGGCAGCAGTGATTTCACTGACGGCACTACATATACTTGTGTCTTTGAGACTAATAGCACTTCAACGTCATGGCTGGCTAATGTCTCATATTCCAATAGCGCTTGCCTGCAAGCTCCGCATGGCGATATCGGCTTCTCTACAAATTCTCCGTCTTCGCCTCGTGCCGCTATAACTATTTTCTCAAATTTCGCATCCGGATAATTCGCCCCTGCATAGTAACAGGCTGAGCGCTCAGCACAGGTCCCCGACGGAAATGCTGCGTTTTCTTGGTTCGCTCCGGTTATCACTTCATTGTTATCCAATAAAATGGCTGCCCCAACGCAAAAGTGGCTATACGGCGCGTATGAGCGATATGTCGCCGCGCACGCTCTCTCTACCAACTCTGTTTCTTGGGCTGTCAATTCTGTCCGTTCTTTTACCTCTATAGTTGTGCTTAAGGTGATGTGTTTCATGCCTATTTCGTTTTTTTTCTTCTGCAAAATTACGCTATTTCACACAAAAAATGAAAAAAACGACGATTTATATTTTTATATGTGCAGAATAAACGTTAAATTTGCGGCTTGTAATGGGTGCTCCTTTCGCGCACCCTCCTCAACCTAGATAAATCGAAAAACTTACATAATGGAAAATAAAAATCCCAACAATCCCGTGAACTTGGCTGAAGACCAAGAGCTTCGCGACCTCGAAATCGCGCAAAAAAGCAAAAAAATTATCACATGGTCTGTCATTGGCGTTATCATCGTTTTAGCTATCGGTGGTCTTTTCTATTGGTTGCACGCTTCTGGCGAAAGCAAAGCTGCTGAAGCTATCGGAGCTGCTGATGTCGAAATGAACGACTCTGTTCAATTTGCTATGTACAAAAAAATCGCTGACGACGGTAGCTACAAAGCTAACGAACGTGCTAAATTGATGGTCGCTATCAAATATTATCAAGACGGTAAATACAAAGAGGCTCTCGCTTATCTCGATAATGTCTCTGTCGGAAGTGATCTTATTCAAACCGGTGCTTACACTCTTAAAGGTGACTGCTACGCTAACCTCAATAAACTCGATGACGCTCTCAAATGCTTCAACGAAGCCCTTAGCGAAGCTGACAACAACCCTCAACTAGTTCCATTCATCCTTTTCAAAGAGGCTAACATCTATCGCGCTCAAAAAAATTACGATAAGGAACTTGACGCTTTGACTACTATCCGCCAAGATTATCCCGAATACATCCTCGATATCGACAAATATTACGAACGTGCTAAGGCTGCTGCCGGCAAGTAATCTTAATATTTATTTTAAATCAATATACGAAGGCGAAGGTTATATCTTCGCCTTTGTCATAACTATAACAAACATTTTTCTCTAATGGCACTTCAAGGCAATCTTTCTGAGCTAGCTCAGCGCCCCGTGGGTAGACTCCTTTTCGACTATAGCCTCCCTGCTGTCGTCGGCATGGTCACGGTTTCGCTCTACAACGTTATCGACCGCATTTTCATCGGACACCAAGTCGGTGCTGATGCTATTTCCGGCTTGGCAATTACTTTCCCGGTTATGAACCTTGCTACTGCTCTAGGTGTCCTTATTGGAGTCGGTTCGGCTGTCCGTATGTCTATTATGCTCGGCCAAGGTCATCGCGACCTCGCTCAACGAGTCCTGGGCAATGCTTTAGTCATGACTCTTATCATCGGCACAATCTATGTCTCTGCCTTTGCCATTTTCCTCGATGACATTCTGCGCGCTTTTGGCGCGAGTGAGCACACCCTCCCTTATGCCCACGACTTCATGCAAACTCTTTTGCCCGGTCTCTTGCTTACTAATCTTACTTACGGCTTCAACAACATGCAGCGTGCTTCCGGCTATCCCCGACGCGCCATGTTTGCCATGATTTTAAGTGCCGGAGTCAATTTAGTCTTTGCCTATCTTTTCATTTTTGTTCTACGTCTCGGCATTCGTGGTGCTGCTCTCGCCACAGATATCGCTATGTTTAGCGCTATGATTTTTGTCATGTCTCACTTCGTCAGAAAGAAAAGCACTGTGCATTTCACTCGCGACTCTTTCAAGCTAGACCGACATCTCATCATCAGCATCATCACAATCGGTGCTGCACCTTCTATGATAAATATTGCAGGATGCCTCATTAATGTCATTATCAACAAATCACTCGTCTTCTATGGCGGTGATAGCGCCGTTGGTGCTGCCGGCATTTTCACTACTGTCACGCAACTCATCTGTATGGTCGTATTGGGCATTTGTCAAGGCATGCAACCCATCATCGGTTACAACTACGGTGCCGGCCTCATTCATCGCCTCAAACGCACATATTGGCTCGCTGTTGCCGCTTGTACCATCCTCTGCGTTTTCGGCTCTGTTTGCGGTTTGCTCATGCCTAATGCCATCGCTCGTATATTTACTTACGACGACACTCTCGTTAACGCAACTGCCAACTGTCTCAGCATTGCTCTTGTCGCTTTTTCTGTTGTCGGTTTCCAAATCGTTTCTACTAACTTTTTCCAAAGCATTGGCAAGGCTGGCAAAGCTATGGTGCTCAGCCTTTCTCGTCAAGTCATTTTCCTTATCCCATTACTCTTATTGCTACCGCGCACCTTCAAACTCGATGGCATTTGGATGGCTTTCCCTTTGAGCGATTTATGTGCCACCATTGTCACTGCTATTCTTATCTTCTATCAATTCAAACGCATCGACGCTAAACTCCAATGAGTCTCTTACACGCAACCAAGCTCTTTGTCGCTGATGCCGTTAGCACCATTGTGCCCTCAACATGCGAAATTTGCAACCGTAGCTTAACTGCTAACGAGCACTGGTTGTGTATGGACTGCTATCTCTCTATCCCACGCACTAACGTGCATCATCGACCCTCTAATCGTTTATCTGATAGACTACTCCGATATTTCCCCGATTGCCGTCTCGCTTCTTGGTTCTACTATCGTCGCAAAAGTCAGTATGCCGACCTTATTCACTCAATCAAATACAGCGATCGTCCCGCCATGGGTAAACATTTCGGCGAACTTTTCGCTCGTGAACTCGCCATCGACAACTTCTTCAACGGCATCGACATTATTTTACCCGTGCCCCTACACTGGACTAAGCTGATTTGGCGTGGCTATAATCAAAGCCAACGCATCGCTCTCGGTGTCCAAAAAGTCACTAATCTTCCTATCGGTAACAACCTCTACGCTAAACATTCGCACGCCACACAAACACGCCGTTCTCAAGCCGAACGCCTCGCAAATGTCAGACACGATTTATTTGGAGTCCGCAACCCTTCATCTCTTGCCCGAAAACGAGTCCTAATTATTGACGACGTAATTACCACCGGCTCCACCATTGAAGCTTGCGTCTCCGCTCTTAAATCTGCCGCACCCAATATCTCGGGCATAGACATCCTTTCGCTGGGCTTAACCGAAAACGATTAGCTTTTTTTACAATGTTAAAACAATTCAGTTACAGACACCCGTTTATTTGCGTACTTAACAAAAATTAACGGAAAATCTTAATATATTTGTTTGGAAAGTGAAAAAATGTGCTAACTTTGCACATGTGAAATATGGCGAATTATAATCCTCCGTACCTTGGCTTAGCCTGATTTTTTACATACGGATGTGTTCTTTCAACATATTTCCGACTTACATAACAGACGATATACAACTATTCTTAGTTGAATATTGATAACGTTTTGTTAGACATATATACTTGAATTTTGGTTATGAGGGAGGTGCGTTGCTGTGAAGTAGCGCACTTTCACTTTTTTTCCACCAATCCCTCACTCCCC
>CAZJEA010000117.1:0-6757 GCA_964544895.1 uncultured Bacteroides sp.
TATTTAAGAACTAGACATACACAAAAAGAGTAAAAAGGTTGGTCCTTTTTACTCTTTTTCTCGATTATATTTGTCTTACTTCTTCCTTATCCGAGATATGATTTCAAAAGTTCGCTTTTCGAGCCTTTCAATCTGTTGATAGCTTTTTCTTTGATTTGACGCACGCGCTCGCGGGTCAAGTCAAATTTCGCTCCGATTTCTTCTAGTGTCATTTCCTGACAACCTATGCCGAAAAACATTTTGATGATTTCGCGTTCGCGTTCGTGCAACTGCATAAGCACACGGTCTACTTCACGAGCCAACGACTCTTGGTTGAGCTGAGCATCGGTGCCGGGAGCATCTTCATTAGTCATAACGTCGAGTAGCGAATTGTCTTCACCTTCAACAAATGGAGCATCCATTGAGATGTGACGGCCTGAAACTTTCAACGAGTCGGCAACTTTGTCTACAGGCACATCAAGCTCGTTTGCCAATTCTTCTGCTGACGGACGGCGTTGATTTTCTTGCTCAAATTTAGAGAGTGCCTTGGTGATTTTATTTAATGAGCCAACTTGGTTGAGTGGCAATCGCACTATGCGGCTTTGTTCTGCCAATGCTTGTAGTATTGACTGACGAATCCACCACACAGCGTACGAAATAAATTTAAAACCTCTGGTTTCATCAAATTTACGCGCAGCTTTAATGAGTCCTAAATTTCCCTCATTTATAAGGTCGGGCAACGATAATCCTTGGTTTTGATATTGTTTTGCTACAGAGACAACAAATCGGAGGTTTGCTTTTGTTAGCTTGTCTAAAGCTCTTTCATCGCCTTCGCGTATGCGTTGTGCTAGTTCTACTTCCTCTTCTACTGTGATAAGTTCCTCGCGACCGATTTCTTGCAAGTATTTGTCAAGAGATGCACTTTCGCGATTTGTGATCGATTTATTTATCTTTAGCTGTCTCATTAGTGACTTGACTGGTTAATTTTTTGACTGAAAAACGCGCAAAGTTACGAAAAAAATCCGGCATACACAAACGCAGCTCACTACCACTGTTGGTAATGAGCTGCAAACTATCTTGTTAGTAATTTTAGTATTATCCCAAGTATGAACGTAGTATAATGCTGTCTTGTTGCTTTAGATGTCTTAGCGCTTTTTCTTTGATTTGGCGCACACGCTCACGTGTTAAGCCAAATTTATCGCCTATTTCTTCTAGCGACATCTCTGCACATCCTATGCCGAAGAAAGAACGTAGCACATCGCTCTCTCTCTGAGGCAAGTGCTTGAGCGCTCTGTCTATTTCGTGAGCTAGCGATTCGTGGTTGAGCGAAGCATCTGTGCCCGGCGCATCTTCGTTTGTTAGAACATCGAGCAGTGTATTGTCTTCTCCTTCTGAGAACGGTGTGTCTACTGACACGCTTCGGCGTGCTGCTCGCATTGATTCCGCTACTTTTTCTACCGGCACATCAAGCTCTTTTGCGATTTCTTCGGCTGAGGGTTTGCGTTCATACTGCTGTTCAAATCGTCCTACTGCTTTTTGAATTTTGTTTAGTGAGCCTACTTGGTTGAGTGGTAGGCGCACAATGCGGCTTTGCTCCGCGAGAGCTTGCAGTATTGACTGACGTATCCACCAAACAGCATAAGATATGAACTTGAAGCCACGTGTCTCATCAAATTTTTGCGCAGCTTTAATAAGACCCAAGTTGCCTTCGTTAATTAAGTCAGGCAGTGCTAAGCCTTGGTTTTGATATTGTTTAGCAACAGAGACAACAAATCGGAGATTTGCACGCACAAGCCGGTCAACGGCGGCATTGTCGCCTTCGCGTATGCGTCGTGCGAGTTCTACCTCATCGTCAACAGTAATCATTTCTTCGCGACTTATCTCCTGCAAATACTTATCAAGAATTTCACCGTCACGTTTGGTGATTGAATTAGTAATTTTTAGCTGTCTCATGATCTATGTTATAGGGAATATAATGATGTCCTATATATAACGAAAAACTAGGCCGTTTTAGTTATGAAAAATAATCTTTTAAGATTATTTAACTTCTGCTATTTGTATCTGGCCCAACGGATAAGCTCTTTTATTGTCGGTTTTTTGCCATACATAAAGATGCCTACGCGATATATTTTTGCGCTTATCCATACAATCAACAATGTTGATGCGTAGAGTATCACTAACGATGCTATGATTTCTATTGTTGGTATGCCAAATGGTATTCGTGCCATCATTATCAGCGGTGACGTGAATGGTATCATTGACATCCATGTGGCCATTGTTGAGTTAGGGTCTGCCACTACTGTCATCGATAATACCAATCCAATAAGTATTGGCGCTATTGCCAACGATTGCAATTGCGATGCATCTTGTATATTGTCTACTGCCGAACCTATAGCTGCATAAATAGCCGAATAGAACACATAACCGCCAATTAAGAAGAGCACCAAGTAACCGAATAGTGACATAATGTAGTTGATGTCTGAAACCATACTCATTACTGCCGATAAATCAACATCGTTTGCGGCTTCAGCCGACATACTACTTGCAACAAAAGGCATGCCAAATTGCATAAATGAGAAAATTAGTAATGCCCATATAAGTATTTGTGTCACAGCTACTGAGCCGATGCCTAGTATTTTGCCAAGCATCAAATGAGTAGGCTTAACTGATGAAACAACGATTTCTAGCACTCGGTTGCCTTTTTCTTCGATGATAGATGTCATCACCATTTGGCCATACAGCAAGATAAACATATAGAGCATCACCATCATAAACAAGCCCAGAGTATACGCCACCATTGACGATGTCGACTTTTGGTCTTCGCTGTCAAGGTCAAAACTTTGTATGCTAACCTCAGTCTTCACATCTTCCATTATCTCTTTGAGATTGTCGATTTCGTAGTTCTTTATGCGCTGCTCTTCGATGATATCTTCAAGCTGGCGTCTTATCTCTGTTTCTGTCTGTATAGACACTGAGCCATGCGAGAACATAAGCACATTTTCAGGCTCTTCAACAATATCTTCGTTGAGCACTAGCACTGCATCATAGTTTTCGTCGTTCTTAACTGAGTCTACCGGCTCTTTTACTGTTAAAAACTTCAATCCGTCTTCATCTTGCAGATTTGCGGCTATAATGCCCGAATTATCAACTACAGCTATTGTTTTGTTTTCCGGCCCACTCATTATCATAACCAATGTTGGCGCAATCATTAATATCGCCATTACTACCGGCATTAATAGGGTGGTGATGATGAAACTTTTGCGATATACGCGTTCTAAAAATTCGCGTCTTATTATTAGAAAAATATGTTTGAACATGGGCTTTAGCGTTTTGTGGCAGAGTTTACAGCCTGGATGAATATATTGTCCATTGATGGTAGCATTGGTTCGAATCCTACCAAGTCAACAGTGTCGTTTACTACACTTATAAGTTCGCGGCGGTTAACACCTGCGTGTAAATCAACAACCAAACTTTGACTATCGTCAAATTTGTTTTTCTCGTCCTCGCTTATAATAACAGCCATATTAGCTATTGCTGCTTTAAGCGATGCAACATCACCATTAAATGATAAGCGTATATTTTTGCCGGCAAATTGCCTACGCAATTGCGCTACATTGCCGGTGAGTATATTCTCCGAATTGTTGATAAGTGTAATCTCATCGCACAACTCTTCTACGCTACTCATATTGTGTGTGCTGAATATCACCGTCGAACCTTCATCGCGCAAACGCAATATTTCTCGTTTTAATATATTGGCGTTTATCGGGTCAAATCCAGAAAAAGGCTCATCGAAAATCAATAATTTAGGCTGGTGCAGAACGGTGATAATAAATTGAACTTTTTGAGCCATACCTTTCGATAGCTCTTCTACTTTCTTATTCCACCAATTTCCTATTTCCAATCGCTCAAACCACTCTTTAAGACGTGCGGTAGCGTCGCTGCGACTCAACCCTTTAAGTTGTGCAAAAAACACTGCTTGGTCGCCAACTTTCATTTTTTTGTATAAGCCTCTTTCTTCAGGCAAATATCCAATGTTGACAATATCGTTGGCTGTGAGAGGCTTGCCGTTAAAGACAACTGTTCCGCTATCGGGAGCTGTAATATGATTTATTATGCGGATAAAGGTGGTTTTTCCGGCTCCGTTCGGACCTAGTAAACCATATACGCATCCTTCGGGCACATCGATTGAAACATCATTTAGCGCCACGTGATTTGTAAATGATTTGCAAATGTTATGAGCTTCTACTATATTCATGAAGTATTTAGTTTTTATTTTATTAGACGCAAAAATAAATAAAAAATTACAAATGAGAGCAAAAAAATATAGCTATTAAAGCTTTTTTGCCCTAATAGCTATATTTTTGATACTTAATTTGTTCGTTTAATCTGTGAGCGGCACAGCGTAGAACTGTTGCTTGCCGGTGGGGTAGATGCCTTTGATGTACATAACTTTGTCATCGTTACCTTTCATTATTGTGTTGTAGATGTTTTCAACATCGTCGGCTGAATTTACCTTTTTACCATTGATTGAGATGATGATAAATCCGTCGCGTATGCCGGCTGATTTGAAACGTCCTTCTTCCAAACCTCCAACAGCAACACCATTGCTGATTTCGAGTTGGTCTAGTCGCTCTTTTGAAACAGTTGAGAAGGCGCAACCAAGATCTACTACTGATTCGGCTTTGGTAACATTTGTGTCGCCACTCTTGTTGCGGAGTGTCACTTTCTTAGTGTATGTTTTGCCGTCGCGCACGTATTTCACTTCTACATTGTCGCCGGGGCTGAATTTTGCTACCGACTCTTGTAGTCGAGCTGTGTTGGGCGTTTCGTTGCCACCGAGTGCAATGATAACATCGCCTTCTTGCAAGCCTGCTTCGCGTGCTGCTGAGCGATCTTCTACCGATGCAACATACAATCCGGTTGTTGTTCCTTTAATTTTTTTCTCTTCAATCAACTCCGGTGTGAGTTCTTGGAATCGTACACCCAAATATGCGCGTTGCACTGTGCCATATTGTTTGAGGTCGTCTATGACTTTAGAAACAATAGACGATGGTATTGCGAATGAGCAGCCAACGTAGTTGCCTGTTTGAGAGTATATAGCGGTGTTAATACCTACAAGCTCTCCTTTGAGGTTTACAAGCGCACCTCCTGAGTTGCCTTGGTTAACGGCTGCATCGGTTTGTATGTACGACTCAATGCCATTGGTGGCGTGCGAACCGGTGGTTGTTGAGATGTTTCTTGCTTTAGCGCTTACAATACCTGAGGTCACGGTCGAGGTAAATCCAAATGGATTACCAACGGCGAGTACCCACTCACCTACTTTTAATGCTTCGCTATCGCCGATAGGAATTGAGTGCAAGTCGGGAGCGTCAATTTTTATTAGCGCCAAATCTGTCGTAGCATCGGCACCAATGACTTTTGCATTATAGTTGCGATTGTCATTTAGTGTTACTTCCAAACGCTCGGCATCGGCAATGACATGGTTATTGGTAACTATATAGCCGTCTTTGCTAATGATTACGCCAGAGCCTAAACCTATTTGTCGTTGTTTGGGTTGCTCTTGTTGTGGCGTTTGTTGTCGCTGTTGCGGCTGTCCAAAGAAAAAGTCAAAAAATGGGTCGCTAAACATGTTGTTACCTTGCGAACCGTAAGTGCGTGGCGTGGCGTAGCTCTTTACACTAACGACACCGTTTACTGTCGATTCGGCGGCACTCGTAAAATCGTCCTGCGAAATTACGTGTTGTGGTGTAGCAGCCGAAGAAGAAGCAGCATTTGCATTCGAAGTGATTGCAAGTGTGGTTGCTGCTGATGCTGTAGCGGCGAGTACGCTCACTGCAGCGATGGTTAAAATCTGATATTTCATAGTTGTATCTATGTGAAGAGATTGGAGATAATCTTTTTGTTGTTTTAGATGCAAATATATAGCCAAAGTCAATTATTTGCACAAGAAAAACGTAAACTTTAAACTTATTTTACTGACATATCGCTATTGTTCACACTTGTTAGCAATGAAAAATGCCAATTTTTTTAAATTCGCAAAAAAAATTTATTAATTTTGTCTTCGCATGAACAAAACATATAAAATACATCTACTTAGTGTCATGCTCACCATGCTTTTGGCAGTGAGCGTGGCTTCGTGTGGCTCGTCGAAAAAAAACACTAAGACTGCGCAACAAAATCCTATCGAAAAAGTCGTCACTGATCAAAAAACTCATCAAAAACTCGACAAAACTCCAACTGCTGTGGCTGATGCTTTAGTCTCTGAAGCGCGAACATGGATTGGCACACCGTACAAATACGGTGGTCATTCGCGCGATGGCGCTGATTGCTCAGGTTTTTTGATGGAAGTTTTTAAAAATGCTATTGATGTCACAATACCGCGCACCACTCGCGAACAGCGCGATGATTGTCTCTATGTCGATCGTGACAACATTTCTGTTGGTGACATCCTATTCTTCTCTTCAAACAATTCCACTGGCAAAATTGCCCATGTTGGCATGTATGTCGGCGATGGTCGCATGATTCATGCATCGTCAAGTCGTGGTGTCGTCGAAGACAATCTTGACGTAAATTACTATGTTCAGCATTTCCAAAGCATCGGACGAGTGCCCGATTTGGCTAAAGCTAACCCCGTGCCACAAAAAGTTATTGCCGTGCAAGACAAAGAAGTCATTGACACAGTGCCTTCAGCTCCACAACCTAAAATCCCCGTTGTATTCCTGCCCGCCGAAGAAAAACAAACCCAAAAACAAGCTGAAGTAAAACCCAAAGAAGACCC
>CAZJEA010000118.1:0-6595 GCA_964544895.1 uncultured Bacteroides sp.
CGGTAGGCACTCAAATCCTGTCTATTCGGAGTTTCATCGCATCCTTTGGTGTGGTCCTTATATCGGAAATTGTTCTTTTGAATAATTTCCGATTTTTTTTGCACATAATAAAGCAAAGGTATTGGAGATTTTTTGTACATTTGTAAAAAAATAATAGTTTCACTTTAATAAACCGTATAATGGAAGTAACTGGAAAAATTATAGCTGTTTTACCCGTACAAGAAGGTACTTCTAAAGCAGGAAATCCCTGGAAGAAAAGATATTATGTTCTTGAAACACAGGAAACATATCCCAAGAAAATAGCTTTTTATGTATTTGGTACAGACCGAGTAGCTCAATATGAAAATATTACAGCCGGTACAAATGTGCGCTTGAGCTTTGATATAGAAAGCAGAGAATGGCAAGGTAGATGGTTTACAGATGTGCAAGGTTGGAAAATAGATCTGCTTGAGGCTTCATCAGCATCTGCTCAACCTTCACCAGTTGATGCAGCCTCTATGCCCGGATCAGTACCCCCTCCTCCTGTTGTGTCATTTAGTAATGATTCTGAGCCTACTGACGACCTGCCTTTTTAGTACGCAGCGCAGTTTACAAATTATAAACAAATTTATTGTGCTTGTTAAAGTTTCGTCTTTGGAACTTTACCAAGCATTTTTTATGGAGTCTGTTGTAGGCTAACACCTCTTTTATACGCACCGCTACGCGGAGCGCGGGTGTGGGAGGGATGCGCATACCTATGGCTACGGCAGCTCTGCCGGCCTTGCCATAGGCTACATTATTAACACCGCCACGCGGTGCGTTAGCCGCCACGCGGCAATTCGCAGCCTGGGGTGAGGCGGCAGTATCATGAATGCGTACCTGTCATGGGAAATAGTCACATCGGTGCGCTAGTGGATATTTTGGGACACGTTTAGCCTGTTGACAAAGTGTAAGTTTGCAATGGTTGCTAAACTGCTATGGAAAATAACAAAAGAGAGATAAGCACTATATTACAGTGTCTACCTCTCTTTTGAAAATAACTGTATTATACTTTAATTTGATATGGTATTAAATTCTAAATTTAATGACTTTGCTACCGCACTTTGCAATATAGATTCCGGTAGTAAGTTCTGATAAGTCTATGCTGTTATCTAAAGAAGACAAGACTAGAGAACCTAGAGTGTTATAAATGTTTATGCTTAAATCGTTATTTCCGCTTACAATGAGATAATTGTCTTTAATTATTAATTTAATATTATCTTTGTCTGCAGTCATGTCAATAATACCGGTGTTACTTGATGTTTCTTTAAGGCTATAAGCAGCTAGAGCTTGACCTTGAGCATAAAGGTATATATTAACAACTTCAGAATCATTTTCTGATGTTTTAGATGTAGTGACGTAGGTAATACTTTCGCCATCTGTTGGGTTGTTTACCTTGAATCCTTCAGCTGGAATTTGCCACATTTCTTGAGCATTTGATAGTGATGGAGTGGAATCGTCCCAATCAGGTAAATAGACCAATTTGAAGAATGTTTTGTCGGAAGTTACTTTTGATGCGTAAATTAAATAGTGTTTATCGTTAAGAGTAAAATGATGTATTGCATCACCACCTATTTGAGAAGTCTCATCTAGACCCAGAGCTTCGTTGCTAACCTTATTTAATGTAGATCTCCACGTAAATAAGTGAGGTCCGTAATCGACATTGCTTTCACCACTTTTGTTTGTGAAATTTATTAAATAATGAAAGTTTACGGCACTAAGAGAATAGTAATTCTCGTCTAGCGGTTGGAACTGAAATTTTGTATGATATTTCTTTTTAGTGTCATCTCCATCATATATCACTTTACCCTCGATAAAGTGAGGTTTGTAGGCCTTAGAAAAATTAGAATACTCATTAACGAAAATGTCTATAAAAAAGGAAGAGCGTCTATTAATACTCTTTTGATCGGATGTCGAGGATTTGTAGGTTTTTAGCAAATCAGTAAAATCATCAGAAGAAAGACCGCATCCGAGCAAGCCATAGTATTTCTCTTGTTTACGTTGAGCGCAGAATCCGCTATAAGATAGTCTGCTGATGAGAGGAGAATATTTATCAAGATCGTCCCATGCTGATATGATACCATCCTTATCATATAGATATTCGGCTGTAAATAATGTTGCTTTAGGTTTTAGTGCTTCAGTGAGGTCTAAATTATACCAAGCAATGCGAGGATTAGCGAGGAGGTTATTTTTGTATGATTCGTCTGATATGCGTGCATTAGGCGCACCAACCATATATAGGTTGTCAGGCTCGACTTGATTTGATAAAATGCTCTCAAATGGAAGATAACCATCATCAGAGTCTTTGCCAAGACCTTCAACTTCTACTCCGTTTTCCGTTTCGGGCTCACCAGTAACTGCGTTAAAGATGTAAAGTTTTTGTGCAGAAGGGAACTCGGTTTTAAATTTGGGGATGTAGATGTGGGAGTTGTAGACAAGAATTTGCGTAGTAAGCTGCGGATACTTGTCGTTAAAGTTGATGGGATTATTGGAAACACTATTGTCATATTTCCAAATGTTAGTTAGTAAAAGTCTTACCGTAGAGGCATCAGTTGAAGATGTAGATTTTACGGGATAGGTAGAAGATGGCTCTTGTATAGGAGCTGAATTTTGAGCAACTGCAATTTGACATGAGCTCAAAATAACACACGTGAAGTGTTTTAGTTTCATTTTCTTTTAAGAGTTATAGTGAATTGTTTTTGTTTTGTGAATCATGGGTATTTATTTGATGAGCCAAAGATAGTTTAAATCTTATAAAAAACACTATTTAATGATGGAAAATTTTGATAAACCGGGGCTGATTTAAAATTATTTACACATTGTCACAAGACTGTAATAAGTGCATTAATAATGTCACTTGATTGTAAAAAATGTTAGGTGCATAAACAAAAAAAGCAAGCGCCAAAATTGGCACTTGCTAAAGAAAGATTATTGTAATATTTAAGATTAAGCTTTTACGCCTTTTGAGCCTTTTATGCCACATTTTACGCCGCCACCCATTGAAAAAATGTTTTGATCGTATGACACAGTTTTTAATGACATGTCTCGTTTGCGTTTTAATGCAAGAGAAACGAGTTTTTCCATAAGTTTATCAAAAGGAATACCGCTAGCCTCCCATAGGTAGAAAGAAAGAGATCCGGGAATTGTGTTGATCTCATTCACGTAAACATTATTGTCTTTTCGATCGACCATAACATCCACGCGACTAACGCCATGGCAACCAAGTACGCGGAAAGTTTCGCCAGCGAGGAATTGGATGCGTTTAGTTAAATCGTCAGGGAGCTCAGCGGGAATGCGTTTTTGAGAAGCTTGCATGCCTTTAGCCCCTTTAGTGCCGCCCATATATTTGTCCTGATATGATAAAATCTCGCCGGATTTAATAGGCTCTTCTAGTACTGACATTTGGTATTCATCGCAGTTTCCTAATACGGAGCAGTTTATTTCCTGGAGTTGTTCAACCAAATGTTCGATGATGATGCGTGTTGAATATTTTTCTGCGATACCAACTTTCTCGATTAGTGCTTCGCGATTGTCTGCACGGCTTATGCCAACGCTTGAGCCAAGATTAGCAGGTTTAATGATCACAGGATATCCAAGTTCCTCTTCAACTTTAGAAATCAAGCTGTCACGTTGAGCGAACCACTGCTTGTCAGTAAACCAGATATAGTCAACGACAGGAATATCAGAAGCAGATAAAATCATTTTCATAGTGATTTTGTCCATTCCGTTTGCAGAAGATAATACGTCGCACCCGGCGAAAGGAATGCCTGTGGCTTGTAGAATGCCTTGGAATGTGCCATCTTCGCCATTAGAGCCGTGTAATACGGGAATAACGACATCGAGATTAGCAAAGACTTTAGGCTCGCTAGAAAATAATGATTTTTTAATTGCATAAAGTTTATAATCATCGTATATGGGTCGCATATAAACTTCTGTGCATTTAGCTAAAAGAGACGGAATATCGCGATAGTTCGCAACATCGAAAAGCGCGTCACCGCTATACCATTTGCCGCTTTTAGTTATATAAATTGGAGTAACGTCAAATTGATTACGGTCAATAGCATGCATAGCTTGATTGGCAGAAATCACAGAAATTTCGTGTTCGGTAGAGCGACCGCCAAAAAATACGCCGATATTTGTCTTCATTTTTATAATATAGAATATTGTGATGTGATATGTGTAGTTTACTTAAATGTATCTGGGAGATCGTTTTCTATTAAAACAGTGTCTCCATGTGCAAAGATAGATAAAACGTAGTTGTATGCATCGATGAAAGTACTAAAAGTTAATACTTTTTCAGAAGGCATACCTTCGTCCTCAAGACCTTGCAGTATAGCTTTCTTGTTATATTCGCCGATAATTAGAGCTAGGTCAGAACAGTGGGCCATGTGTTGGCCAAAAGCTTTGTTGAGTTCAAATTGGCTTTCACCGAGTTCGATCATACCGGGAGTTATAATAATTCGTCTGCCTTCAGTCATCATGGCTAAAACGTCTAAAGCCATACGTGAGCCGGATGGATTGCTGTTGAAAGCGTCATCTATTATTGTTAAGCCGCCGGGTAAGCGTTTTAAGTTGAGACGGTGTTCAACTTGTTCAATTTTGCTTACAGCATACTTGATTTTTTCTGTAGGTACTCCAAGTTCAATAGCAACAGCAACTGCTGCGATTAGGTTTGAGATATTACATTCACCCACCAAGGCTGTAGTTAATTCAATTTGTGTATTTTCGCCGCATACAGTAAATGTGGATCCGTTTGCGCTATATCTTATATTTTTTGCAGTATAAGAGCATCCAGCGGTATTTGATACGCCATATCTAATTGTCTTAACATTGTTGACATGGCGATTAGCGATCTGTTCAAAGTCATTGTTTATAATAGCTACGCCGTCAGCTGGTAGGCAATCTACTATTTCAAATTTAGTATCGCGAACAGTTTCAATAGTTTTGAAAGTCTCAAGGTGTTGTGGACCTACAGCGGTGACGATACTTATAGAGGGATGCACAAGGTCGCAAATTTCTTTAACGTCTCCTTTTTGCTTAGCGCCCATTTCAACAATAAATACCTCATTATAGGGTTTTAGGTATTCGTTAATAGTGCGCACAACACCTAATGTGGTATTGAAACTGCCAGGTGTCATTAGAGTATCAAAATGCTCTGAAAGGATGCGGTGTAAATAGTGTTTAGTTGAAGTTTTGCCGTAGCTGCCGGTGATTCCGACAACCTTTAGGTTAGGCATAGATTCAAGCTTAGTTTTAGCTTGATTATAAAATTTATTATTGATGTGTTTTTCGATAGGAGTAAGTACTGCATTTGCTGTAATTGTGATTATGTGAGAAGCGCAGTAACAGCCCATAAATGCAGCGCTCAGAGTGTAGAATAAACCAAAATTGCTACCATCGAAGAATAACAACAATGAGATAATTGCAATGATGATGCATAGTGTTACTCCAACCCAAAGTATGCGAGAAGCACGGTTCGTCATAGCCAAAGGCTTTTTGTATTTAGCTGAGAACAAGTGCCACCAGCGTATCACAGAGAATATAATGATGGCTACACTGGCAATGTATCCGAGTTTGAACATAGATAGAGTTGCCAGAAATATAATGTATGATATTAATCGAGAGATTGATGTCGTGTCGCCTGATGCAGAGAGCCAACGCATATATCGCTCTTTGCGATAAGAATTTTGTTGAAACATCATCAAATCACGGCGCAACTCTGAAAACAAAACCGTTGCGGCAGTTATTGCGCTTATAATTGGTAGGATAAACATAGCAAATGTAAATTTTATGACTTAAGAAATGACGTTAACACAGCCGCAAACTGAATGGGATTGTCTAAAAATGAGTAGTGACCACATCCAGGGAATGATACCAATCCAGCATTTGGAATTAATTTTTCCATAGTTTGAGCATCTTTGAGGGGTGTAGCAGTATCTTTTTCGCCCCAAATGAGCAAGGTTGGAGCTTTGATATTGGACATAACATGTTTAAGATCTTCGTTTACAACCTTAACGAATATGGCTCGTATTGTGGGTGATGATGCTGCAGCATAATCGGCCGAGCCACTGCGCTTGCGCCAATTTTCAATTACTTTTTCTGCTTTTTTTGAAGTTAAAAAAGTTCGGGCAAGGGCTTTCCCTAATTTATATGTGTAGACTTTGCGGTAGTATTTTAATGTACGTCTAGGTCTAATGCCGGCCGCATCGACTAAAATTAGTTTGTCTACATCATTTCTTGAAGCATACAGTATGCCAACACGTCCGCCGAAAGAATGCCCTATTAGAGTAGGTTTATTCAGGCCTAAAGTCTGTACAAACTTTTCAATAAGTTGAGTGTATAGTTCTACACCCCACACTGTCGGAGGTTCATTTGTTTTGCCAAATCCCGGGAAATCTATATTGTAAACGCAATGAGTTTGCGCAGCTACGCGAGCGATAGATGCCACGGTTGAAGTATTGCAACCCCATCCGTGCATTAAAATGACCGGAGCGCCTTCGCCCGATTGCTCGTAGTGTAGCTTTATGTTGTCTATATCGATGTATTTGTCCATTATTTTATAAAAGTTAGGCAAAGG
>CAZJEA010000119.1:0-6531 GCA_964544895.1 uncultured Bacteroides sp.
TGTCGTGTCGCGGCTAGCGCAACGCAAAAAAAACGCCGCAAGGACTTTGCGACGTTAATTATTTCGTTTTGTCTTTTTAGATTGACAAGCGACGCAGTGTGTTGAGGAGTTCGCGATTTATTGGCTTATCGTTCTTGATAGCCTTCGTGAACGGCACATAAACAATTTCGTCATTTTTGATGCCAATCATTACGTTGCGTTGGTCTTCAAGCAAAGCGTCGATAGCTGCCGAACCCATGCGCGAAGCCAAGATGCGGTCGTAGGCTGTGGGTGAGCCACCGCGTTGCAAGTGTCCGAGTATTGATACGCGCACGTCATAGCCCGGATATTCGTTCTTCACACGTTCTGCGAGCCCCATAGCTCCACCCGTAACCGGGCTTTCTGCTACCAAAACTATTGATGAGTTTTTACTCTTTCTGAAGCCGTTTTGTATCAGTTCTGCCAATTGGTCAACCTGAGTCGAAATTTCAGGTATTATGGCTGCTTCGGCTCCCGAAGCTATTGCTCCGTTCAAAGCTAGGAATCCGGCATCGCGGCCCATTACTTCAATAAAGAATAGACGCTCGTGGCTGGTTGCTGTGTCGCGAATTTTATCCACGCACTCCATGATGGTGTTGAGCGCAGTGTCGTATCCTATAGTAGAGTCTGTGCCATACAAGTCATTGTCTATTGTTCCCGGTAGTCCGATAATCGGGAAGTTAAACTCGTTAGCAAAAATGCGTGCACCTGTTAGTGAGCCATCACCGCCTATCACTATGAGAGCATCTATGCCATGACGCTTGATGGTGTCGTAGGCTTGTTGGCGTCCTTCGGGGGTGGTAAACTCTTTGCAACGGGCTGTCTTTAGTATTGTGCCGCCTTGTTGTATGATGTTCGACACATTTTGTGTCTTAAAATCAACTATCTCGTCTGTGATCAGACCACGATATCCGCGATAGATGCCTTTTACGCTGAGGCCACTAAATATTGCCGCGCGAGTCACTGCGCGTATTGCTGCATTCATTCCGGGTGCATCTCCGCCCGAGGTGAGTATGCCCACGCATTTTATCTCTGCCATATTTGTAGTTTATTAAGGTGAAGTTTTAGTTTCTTGTTGTATTTTGTTTATATTAACCTTATAAGCCCTTTTCTTGAGCTTATAAGGTCATATAAATTGCTTATTTTTAGAACATATTGGCCGGATATACGCCTTGGTTGTGCAATTCTGCCAACTTAGCTACTACCGAGGGGCGGTCTGCTGCGTATGTCACTCCAAACCATTTTGAGTCGGTGTCGAGCACTTTTACTGTGGCTTCGCCTGATTTTATCAGTGCGTCGATGGCTAGCGGAATGAAAAATTCTGCTTTCGGTGTATTGATATCTTTGTCAAGGAACTTGCGGAATTCGCGATCGCTAAATTCAAAATAGTCGGGTGTGAAGCCCCACAAGTTCATTGACACCGGTGTGTTGGGCGCTAGTGTTTGCACTTCGCCGTTTTCGTCTGTGAACACAATTTTGCCGTTTTCATCATAGCTGATGGCTGTGCGCTCTACTACTGATGTCAATAATCCGTCTTTGTTTTCACATACACCACGTGCTACCGAACCATTTTCGGTCATAGTGTTACCAACTCTAAAACCTACCATGCAGTAGTCGCCTTTCTTGTCGTGGGGACGGCTCAACTCGCGTGCTATAACCTCAAAGGCATCGCGACCGTAGAAGTCGTCGGCATTGATAACGGCAAACGGCTCTTTTATCACGTCTGCTGCCATCATCACTGCGTGGTTGGTGCCCCAGGGTTTGGTGCGTTCTGCCGGGCATGTATAGCCTTCGGGTAGTTTATCGAGCGATTGAAATACCACTTCGGTGGGAATGTGGCCTTCGTATTTTGACAAGATTTTCTCGCGGAAATCTGCTTCAAAATCTTTGCGGATTACAAATACGACTTTGCCAAAACCTGAGTGTATTGCATCGTAGATTGAGTAGTCCATGATAGTTTGTCCGTTAGGGCCTAAACCATCAAGCTGTTTTAAACCTCCGTAGCGGCTGCCCATGCCGGCAGCGAGTACATATAATGTCGGTTTCATAGTTGGTAAACGTTAGTTATTATTTTTTAAAATGGAATTCGATAGTTTGTTTGTATTCTTCGCCCGGACGCAACACTGCGCTGGGAAATTCTACATGATTTGGTGCGTCGGGCAACCCTTGACATTCTAGTGCTACACCGTCGTTCTCTCCGTAGATGTGTCCATGTTTGCCTACGGGGCATCCTTCCAACCAGTTGCCGGTGTAAACCTGCATGCCGGGTTGGGTGGTGTAAACTTCTACGCTGCGGCCGCTAAGTTCGCCGGTAAGTGTTGCTGCGTGACGTAATTTGCCGTTTTCACCGTCTATTACCCAGCAGTGGTCATAGCCGCGTCCTATTACCAACGGCTCAAAGTCTGCGCGTATTTCCTTGCCGATGGCTTTTGCTTTGCGGAAGTCCATCGGTGTGCCTTCTACGGGTGTAAATACTCCTGTCGGCACTTGCTTTTTGCTGGTCTCGAGGAAACTTTGTGCATTTACCAAAAGACTATGGCCTAGAATGTTGCCATTGCCTTCGCCATTAAGGTTGAAGTATATGTGGTTTGTCAAGTTCACTACTGTCGGCTTATCTGTTGTTGCGCTGTAGCTAATCTTGATTTCGTTGTTTTCTGTCCATTCGTACACGATGGTTGCTTTGAGTACGCCGGGAAATCCTTCTTCGCCGTCGGCTGAAGTGTACGTCATCGTCACTTTATTATCTGCGCCGAGGCTGCCTTCCCAAATTCGGTTCATAAAACCGTTGGGGCCACCGTGCAATGAGTATTGTCCTTCGTCGTTTACGGTGCGCACTTGATATGTATTGCCGTCGATGGTAAATTTGCCAAAGTCTATACGGTTGGCAAAACGTCCGGGTGTTTTGCCAGCACATGGTCCATCGGCCATAAAGTCTGCTACATTTTCATATCCAAGAGCAACATCGGCGAGGTTGCCGTTTTTGTCCGGAACGACAACACTTACAATACCGGCACCTAAGGTCGAAAATACTACTTGTGCTCCACTATTGTTGGTGAGTGTGAATAGTGTGATTTGACCGTGTACGGTGTCAATTTTTTTGATTTCTGAATGCATGAGGTAAAGATTTAATATTGGTTGTTAAATAAGTTATGTTTTCTTCTTTCTTTGGTTTTGTTTTTTTACATAAATGTGATGTTCGTGTGCGTGTTTCGCCCACTACATTGCAAATTTAATCAACTTTGCGCATCAAACAATACTTTTTAACAATATTTACCCTTTCATCCCCATCATTATATTCCCCGTTTGATAAACTGAGTATTTATGCGTAACTTTGCATACAAATTTTTCTGTTATGAGAATAGACATTATTACCGTTCTTCCTGAGATGCTTCAATCGCCTCTCGGTTGTTCTATCCTAAAACGTGCTTGCGACAAAGGCCTGGCCGAAATTGTTGTTCACAATTTGCGCGACTACACTACTAATAAGCATCGCAAAGTAGACGACTATCCTTTTGGCGGTGAGGCTGGTATGGTCATGCAAGTCGAACCTGTCGACCGTTGCATCTCTGCTCTTAAAGCGCAGCGAAATTACGACGAAGTTATTTTCACTGCCCCCGACGGCGAAACTTTCAACCAGAAAATAGCCAACTCGTTGTCTATGCTCGATAATATTATCATTCTCTGTGGCCACTACAAAGGCGTTGACTATCGCATACGTGAGCATCTTGTCACTCGCGAAATCTCTATCGGAGACTACGTGCTCACCGGCGGCGAAATGCCCGCAGCTATCATCACTGACGCTATCGTTCGCCTCATCCCTGGCGCTATCGGCGACGAGCAATCTGCCCTCACCGATTCGTTCCAAGACAACCTTTTGGAGCCGCCGATTTACACTCGCCCTGCCGACTACAACGGCTGGACTGTCCCCGACATCCTGCTCTCCGGCCACGAAGCAAAAATCGCCGAATGGCGTCACGAGCAAGCACTCGAACGCACTAAACGTCTGCGCCCAGACTTACTCAAATAGTGCGTTGGCTGCGTATCGCATAAATCAGCACCACTACATAGCCCAAGCACGGCACCAAAAATGCTGTCGACATATTTGTCAAGTCGGCTACATAGCCCATCAGCAATGAGCCCACTGCTCCCCCTAATGGCGTCATCATCAAAAATGATGATGCTATTTTTGTCTCCGATCCAAGTCCGCTCACACAAATGGCAAAAATTGTTGGAAACATTATTGCCTCAAAGGCATAGCATCCAAACAATGCTATTTTTGATGCCACCCCAACGTTGGCAATAACCAGTGCCGTGCATAGCACTGTCATCACTGCACAAATCAGCAGCACTCGTTGTGCCGCAACTCTACTCATCACCCAGCCGCCTACAACGCGAGCCACCATGAAGAGCCCCAAGCCGCCAAACGAAAGTACTATTGCCGCATTGCTGGCACTCATCCACCCATCGTGTGTCACGTAGTTGATGAAAAAACTATTTATGGCTATCTCGGCTATCTCATAAAAAAATAACGCCCCAACACCTAGCATGAAATGACTGTTGCGCAAAAGCGATAATATCACATCCAGCGACCCTCTTTGCTCGGATCCGCTTTTTGCATTATCATCTATCTCAGGCAACTTCACCTTGCAAAATGCCAGCGCTATTACCAGCACTATTACTCCCATTATGGTGTAGGGTAGGGCTACACTAGCATTGCTCCCAGAGCTAAATAACAATGGCGCAACCAACGCCGGTGCTATGATGCATCCCAATCCGTTAAACGATTGTGCCAGATTTAGTCGGCTCGCTCCCGTTTCGCTGTCGCCCAAGCGGGTGATATACGGATTAGCTGCTGTCTCCAAAAACACAAGTCCGCAGCCTACCACAAACAGTGACGCCAAAAAGCAATTAAACGAGCCAATACTCTCACCGGGTATAAACAGCAGCGATCCTGTTGCAAATAACAATAAACCTAGCACTACGCCAAACCTATATCCGCGGCGCGTGATTATCAATCCCGCCGGCAGTGCCATTAAAAAATATCCTAAATACGTGGTGGCTTGCACTTTTGCCGAATCTACCATGCTTATGTGCATCGTATCTTGAAAATGCTTATTCAGCACATCCAATATCGAACGCGCAAATCCCCACATAAAAAATAGTGACGTAACTAGTATGAACGGCAAGATATACTCTCGCTTTACCAACGAATGTTTTACTTTTTCCATCTATATTTAAATGATTAGCTTTTACAAAGTTACGCCAAATTCTCCAATCTGCCAAATCATCCAAATAATACCTATGTCTTTTATTTCAGCGTTTTGATTTCGTCAATTTTTACGAGGTTGTTTATTATACAAAAAATAGTTAGCCCTGCCGGTGAGTGTATGCCAAGCTTGTTGCACAGATTGCGGCGGTGTGTGGTGACTGTGTGTACCGACAAACAAAGTGTGTCGGCAATCTCTTTGTTTGCCATGCCTTTTGCCACACATTTCACTATCTCTTGCTCGCGTTCGCTGAGCATTTCCATCTTCGACTCCATGCTTATTGGTTGCTCCGACTTCTGTTTACGTCGCATAATATTGTCGTGCATCGACAACTCCAACTTCTTAACTTCGGGTATAAATAGTCGGTCTTCTATTTGACAGTGCGAATCAAGATCTTGCTCACACGCTATAAGATCTAATAATATTGCATTCATCAAATCGCTGTTGCGCTGCGGAAAGTATCTTATAATTATATCTTTTAGCTCCTTCAGCTTACTTGACATGCCGGTGTGTTTCGATGAAAAGGTCGATATATTAAATTTCTCAGGTATATCTCCGTTGAGCAACGATTCAACATATTTAAATACCGTGTCATCTTCGTAGTCCATGTGGCTACTAACTTCGTCAACATAATTATCGAAATAGCGCATCAGTAGCATTGACAAATTATTATCTTCCTCATATCCCAACACCTCAATTAATTTCTTGCGTATATTCGGTAAGTAGAAGCTTAAAAAGTAAGTATGGGCATTGCGCAGACACTCCATCAGCGCTTGCAACGATATATCTTTTGTGTTGTATGCTTTCCCTGAAATAAAATTTGCTACCGATAAGAATGTGTTACAATGCACATGCTGTTGTGCGCAGACATTCGCTATTGAGCTATCCCCAAATCCTAGTGATATGCCAAAACGGCTCATCATCAGCAACAAAAAAGGATTATCGTCAATTAGCTCCCGCATTTTATTTGTCTTGCTATATATCTTTATATTATTCATTTTTGTGTTAAATGTAATATTACGCTTTTATCCACGCAAAGATAACTGTAATATTTAGTCTACACCATACTCAAAAATGATGAATTTTAACCAAATTTCCCCACCAATTTACCCCTCACCACCTAACTTTTTAGTACCCCTCGCAGCTTTGTAGATTTGCACCGCATCCTCTCGTATTCACTTGTTTTGAATTGCCGTGTAGCCTCTAGCGCACCGCCACATTAATTGTTTCATATTGCCGTGTAGCG
>CAZJEA010000120.1:0-6484 GCA_964544895.1 uncultured Bacteroides sp.
CATCTGCCTTACAAGCAGAGGGTCGGCGGTTCGAATCCGTCAACGCCCACAAAAATTTAAACTTTCTCGCAGATAGCCTCCGTTATAGTGTTAACGGGCGTTTAGCTCAGCTGGTTCAGAGCATCTGCCTTACAAGCAGAGGGTCGGCGGTTCGAATCCGTCAACGCCCACAAGATTCAAGCCTCCACGATAATAGCGGAGGCTTTTTTTTCATTTACGACTACCACATTAAACGCGAAAATATATGAAGATTGCCATTATCGTAGCCATGAGCAAAGAGCTTAATTTGCTACTACCACTCATCAACAATCATAGACAGGTCACCATTAACGACACCGTTTTCCATACCGGAGAGCTAGGCAAGCATGAAGTTGTTGCCATGCAATGTGGCATAGGCAAAGTTAATGCAGCAATAGGCACTCTAACACTTATAGAGAACTTTCATCCGAATTTGGTGGTGAACAGTGGAGTTGCCGGGGGCACCGGAGGCGGAGCCGGCATACTTGATGTCGTGGTAGCCGATGCAGTAGCATATCACGATGTGTGGTGTGGTCCCGGCACAGAGCCCGGACAAGCAGCTCAATGTCCAGCGCGTTTTGAGTGTGCACTCCCGGCGGAAGTGGTAAATTCGATTCCAAATACTAAACACGGACTCATAGCCTCAGGCGATATATTTGTGGCACACCGTCATGATGTTGACCGCATACTCCAACTATATCCCGAAGCCATAGCTGTTGATATGGAGTCGGCAGCCATAGCACATGTATGTCATCTCAAAAATGTGCCCTTTGTGTGCATTCGTGTTATTAGCGACACACCGGGAGCGGCAGACAATATTGCTCAGTATGAAAATTTCTGGGAAGATGCGCCTCGACACACATTTGAGGCATTGACATCGCTGTTGAGTAAACTTTAAAAAATCTCCATATATGCAAAAAATAGCCAGCTTCACAATAAACCACCTGGTGCTCGAACCCGGTGTTTACGTATCGCGAGTAGACAGCACTCCTGCCGGAGATGTTATCACCACATACGATATACGTATGACAGCGCCCAATCGCGAGCCGGCATTAGAGCCCAAAGCATTGCACGCAATAGAACATTTAGCAGCAACATGGTTGCGCAATAATGCAGAGTGGAAAGATAAGATAGTCTACTGGGGTCCGATGGGTTGCTGCACCGGCAACTATTTGATATTGCAAGGTAGTCACACAACACGCACAGTAGCAGCGCTTATGCTTGAAATGTTTGCGTGGATAGCTGATTTCGAAGGAGAAATACCCGGAGCAACAGCTCGTGATTGTGGCAACTACACGTTTATGGACTTGGCATTAGCCCGTGAAGCTGCACGTCGCTATGTAGACAATACATTGCGAGATATCACCGACAACCATCTCACTTATCCTCAATAATGAAAGATCTACGCGCTACTCGTGGCCGCTATATAATACACGACCTAATAGAGCAAGGCGAAAATGAGCACCAAGATTTCAAGTATTCAATCAGCGATGCGCGCAAGATAGCTCGCTCGGTGTCAGCTTTTGCCAACAATGATGGCGGATGCTTGTTGATAGGCGTTAAAGACAATGGTGCTATAGCCGGTGTGCGCAATGAGGAGGATATATACGTTGTAGAGCAGGCAGCGCAGATGTATTGCACGCCTCCACAAGAAGTAAAATTTGATGCTTTTAAAGTGGAGGGCTTGATGGTTATTCGTGCAACGGTGCCTAAGGCAGAGCAACGCCCCGTGCAGGTGCTTGAAGCCGACGGTAGACGTAAAGCCTACTTTCGTGTTGCCGATGAAAATATCTCGGCACATCCACTCATGGTAAGAGCGTGGCAGAAGCAACACGATAATGAAGATAGCATTTTCTCATTAAGCGAGGCAGAGACGTCACTCCTCAATGCTCTCGATGAAGCCAATGAGCCGCTGTCAACGTCGCGATTGCCAATGTTGTTGCACGCTTCGCAAAGAGCGACCGACGATATAGTCGTGCGATTGGCTGCCATGGATATTATCAGCTTCGTGTATGTAGACCAACAATTTAAGATTATTCGCAATATACCGTGAGCAAAAAACGTGGTCAGTAATTACAATAATGAGCGCTAGAACTACGTTTATAATTAGATGAATTATCGCAAAATAAATAGCATATTTGGCGTTTTGGTTGCCGCTTTGTTGGCAGTGACTATTCTCTCATCGTGCAATGCGCGAAAGAAGAACACTGCGTTGTCGCGCCAATATACGGCATTTATCACACGCTATAATATATACTATAACGGCGATAAGCATTATATAGAAACCCTTGAAGACCTAGAGAAGAACTACGAAGATGACTATACAAACATGGTGTATATGCATCCGGTAGAGGCTAAGAACTATCCGAAAGCGCCTCAACCCTCAGGAGATTTTAACCGTTCAATAGAGAAAGCGCAAAAGGCAATACAAATACGCTCTATCACCAAGAAGCCGCAAAAGAAACGCGGCAAAGCAAACAACGCAGAGTATAAGGCGTGGATGAAACGCGATGAGTACAACCCGTTTTTGCACAATGCGTGGATGATGATGGGCAGAAGCCAATATATGAACGGCGACTTTTTGGGCGCAGTGTCAACATTTTTCTATACCTCGCGTCACTTCTCATGGTTGAGTCAGACCGTTACGGAGGCAAAACTCTGGCAAGCGCGTTCGTATTTGGGCATGGACTGGCTTTTTGAGGCAGAAAACATCATAACTCGTATAAAACCCGAAGAGCTTACAACCTCTACACTGCAAGGCCTTTATAACTTTGTATATGCCGACTTTCATATAAAAAGTAAAGATTATGAAGCCGCAGTGCCGTATTTGCAGCAAGCCATTAAGTATGCTAAAGGGGCGCAAAAAATACGACTCAATTTTTTGTTAGGACAAGTCTATGAGCGTCTAGGCAAAAAGCAATTAGCATATCAGGCATTCTCCAAAGCGTCAGGAGCATCAAATGCCTCATATCGCACAAAGTTCAATGCACGAATCAAACAGAGCGAGGTATATGAAGGCAATAATATAGAGCCGGAAGTAAAGGCGTTAAAGCGCATGGCACGTTATGACCGCAATAAAGAATATCTTGATCAGGTTTACTATGCCATAGGCAATCTCTACCTCTCTCGCAAAGACACCGCTCGAGCCATAGAGAACTATGAGCTGGCAGCTAAAAACAGCACACGTAACGGTATAGATAAGGCTATATCGCAAATCACACTTGGCGGTTTGTATTACGACTTGCGCCAGTATGAGAAAGCCCAACCTTGTTATGCAGAGGCTGTTCCGCAACTGCCCGATACATATCCCAATCTGCAATTGCTAAAACGCCGTAGCGACGTGCTTGACGAATTGTCGTTGTACAGCCAAAACGTGAATTTGCAAGATTCACTATTGCGTTTGTCGCAGATGTCGCCAGATGAACAGATGAAGATTATCAATAAAATTATTGCCGACTTGAAGAAGAAAGAGAAAGAAGAGCAAGACGAGGCAAAACGTCAAGAGTATCTTGCCAACCAATCTTCGCAGGGCAGTAATTTGAAATCAAATACGAACGACCCCAACTCGTTTAGTATAAATACTGACAACTCGTGGTACTTTTACAATTCGGCAGCAAAGGCAGCCGGAAAGACCGAGTTCCAACGCCGATGGGGCTCACGCAAACTTGAAGATGATTGGCGACGTCGCAATAAAACGTCGTTTAATACTTCAGACTTTGACGGTGCTCAAGAATCAGAAGAGACCGACAAGCAAGTTGCCAAAACAGACAGCGTGAAGCCTACGCCCGAACAAGAAGAAAAGCAGAAGAAAGAAAGCGATCCACACTTTGCCGAGTATTATCTCAAGCAAATACCTTCAACCGACGAAGAAAAGGCTACGGCGCACGATGTAATACAAGAAGGTTTGTTTAACATGGGTGTAATCCTCAAAGATAAGATGGAGGATTTTGACGGCTCTTACGTGCAGTTTAATCGTTTGCTCACAGACTATCCGGACAACATATATCGCCTAGACACATACTACAACCTCTATCTCATGTATGTGCGATTGGGTCAGTACGAACGAGCGGAGCAATATAGACAGCTTATACTTAAAGACTTTGCAGAGTCGAAATATGGTGAGGCATTGAAAAATCCCAACTATATAGACAATCTGCGCACAATGGAGAGTCAGCAGCAAACGTTATATGAAAACGCTTTTGACGCCTATATGGATAACCGCAACTCAGAAGTACACGCCATCTATAAGGATGTATCAGAGCGTTATCCAATGACAAAGCTTATGCCTAAGTTTATGTTCCTTGAGGCATTGGCTTATGTTACCGACCGACGTCCCGAAGACTTTAACTCGACGTTGCGCACCTTGCTCGAACGATATCCGGATACCGACCTCACGCCTACCGTTTCGGCATGGCTGAAAGGCATGGCACAAGGGCGACAATTGCAAGCCGGAGTATCGGGAAAAAATATGCGAGGCATGCTATGGTCAATAAGTCTTGGCAATGACTCTACGGCAACAGCTTCAGATAGCATTAATTTTGCGATTAACCCTGCTGACCCGTTGCTATTGGTATTTGTATTTCCGACAGACAAAGTAAGCTCAAACGAGCTGCTATATAGGATAGCGCGTCACAATTTCCGTTCATTTGTAGTGAAAGACTTTGATCTCGAGCAAATGAATTTTGGCCGCTTGGGCATGATTTTAGTTAAGCAGTTTGAAAGCATGGCTGAACTTAATCACTATCGTCGCGTTATGGCAGCGTCAACAGACTTTAAGTTGCCTGCCGGAGTACGCCCCGTAGTAATAAGTGTGCCCAACTTTGACACGTTGTTGCACTCCGGGGGCTCACTAGAAGACTATTTCCGCTTCCTTGAAGCGCAAAACTATAAAGATGCTCAAGCCGATTTGCTGCCATACACCGAGATCGAGACACTCGAAGAAGCCGATGAGGCAGCGGCACAACGTCAGCAAGAAGAAACAACGACAACCACTAACCCTTAAACCCTTAGTCAATGCAATTTAATATCCTCTGGGCCGATGATGAAATCGACCTTCTTAAACCTCATCTATTATTCCTTCGCAAGAAGGGTTACAATGTAGTGACAGCCAATAATGGTCGAGATGCACTCGATATGGTAGAGAATGAGCATTTCGACTTGATAATCCTCGACGAAAATATGCCGGGACTTACCGGACTAGAAACGTTGTCGCGCATAAAACAGGTACTCCCTCATATACCTGTTATTATGATTACGAAGAGCGAGGAAGAGAATATCATGGACCAAGCCGTAGGTAATAAAATTGCAGACTATTTAATAAAGCCGGTAAACCCCAATCAAATACTGATAGCGCTAAAGAAACATCTGCATAGTGAGCAGTTGGTAGCCGAACAAGCGACAACCGACTATCGAAGAGAGTTCTCCAATCTCTCACAGATGATAAACACGGCGTCAAATATAGAGGATTGGTATGAGATATACTCAAAGCTGGTATTTTGGGAAATGGAGCTAAGCGATACGGATACCAATATGGATCAGCTGCTGGATATGCAGAAAACCGAGGCAAACTCGGAGTTCAATAAGTTTGTGCGGCGAAATTATGAAGATTGGGTAAGAGGTGGCGATGTACCACCAACTCCCGGCAACGGAGTTCCGGTAATGAGTCCACGCGTGATGCAACACTCGGTTTTCAATTTGTTGGATAAAGGAGAGAAGGTGTTTTTTATCTTGATAGATAATTTCCGTCTCGACCAATGGAGGGCAGTAAAGCCGCTATTAGCGGACTTTTTCACGTTTGATGAGGAGCTTTATACTTCGATACTTCCGACAGCCACACAATACTCCAGGAATGCGATATTTTCAGGATTGATGCCTGTGACCATAGCTAAAATGTTTCCGGATTTGTGGGTAGATGAAGATTCGGAAGAGGGTAAAAACCTCAATGAGTCGCCACTGTTGGAAACACAGTTTACGCGTTTCCGCCGCCAATGTCGTTTCAGCTATAATAAGATAAACGATAGTGTGGCAGGAGAGCGGTTGCTTCGCGATTTCAATGTGTTAGAGAATAACGACCTCAACGTTATAGTACTCAACTTTATAGATATGCTCAGCCACGCGCGAACAGAGTCGAAAATGATACGCGAGCTAGCCGGGACAAATGCGGCATATCGCTCGCTAACACAGTCGTGGTTTCGCCACTCCATAGCCATAGATTTGTTTAAACGTATAGCCGAAAAGGGATACAAAATAGTGTTGACCACAGATCATGGCACGATACGTGTATCGAATCCGGTGAAGGTAATCGGCGATAAAGCGACCAACACAAATTTGCGCTATAAGGTAGGAAAAAACCTAGGATATAATCAGCGACAAGTGTATGAAATAAAGCGTCCGGACAGATTTGGCCTCCCCAGTCCAAATGTGTCGTCGGCATATATTTTCGCTTCACAGCACGATTTTTTTGCGT
>CAZJEA010000121.1:0-6374 GCA_964544895.1 uncultured Bacteroides sp.
ATTGTGACACACCTTTTACGGAATCATCCATATAATCTATATTTTGTTGCATTCGTACTATGTCATTTATAATGGCTAGCACAATGTCATGACTTTGATTGTTATATTTTTCCATATTCTACTTTATTAACGTTGCTAGATATGCGATTGCTTCAATTATGAGTCCTATTATCCATACTATTATTATGACGAATAGTAGTACAAGATATATTAATGCGAGAGGTAACGCAAAAGGCCCAAGTTCATTACCGTCTGACTTTGTGTTATCAAAAAAATATTCAATAACTCGTCTTGCCAATGCAAATTTGTAATTATATGGATTCTTCGTCAATTCAAGACACCACATTACAATTACAAATAAAACAATTAATATATTGAATACCACGCATACACTTAACCACCATGGTGCTACATCGGAATAATAATTCCAAATGTATGGTAAATTTAGATACCAGCAAATGCCACTGAAAATCAATGACGAAACTGCGGTCGCAATTAGCTTATGAATTCTACGCTTTTTGGTGATTTCTTTAGGTATATACGGAGCCTCTGGTTGCTTCTCACTTGTGTGTGATTTTCTATCATTTTCGAGGATATCTCGTATTGACGCAAATCGGTTATATGCGTATGCTGATTTATTCCTTGAAATAATTAAAAGATTCTTGTTAAGACGTGACTTCGTTGACTCCGACATCGGTTGCTTTTGCATTTTTGTCAAAAACTTTTCGATAGAAGTTGTCGTTATGCTATCATCATTGCTATTGTAAAGGTCTATAACCATATTTAAGACTGTATTGACAATGCTATCAGCGACATGCTTATACTGTTCATCATCTTGACCAAGTTCCGTCTTTAAACATGCGATATACAAATCAAGCTTGTCATATAACTTTTCTATGCTAGACATAGACTTTCTATAACTATCTGAAGATAAAGCTTCTTCGATAGACTTCATTATCTGTTCTACCGATGAAATTTTCTTATTTTTAGCAAAAATCTTGATATTGTGAGAACATCTATCAATTAATGTCTCATCCAAAGCGATATCCTTGGCTGTTTGTGCCAAATATAGCGCAGTTGACGGAGCTCCCCAGTGATTGTTCTTATTATTGTAATAGATAGAGAACTCAAGCAACTTTTTCGCTATCTCATTGCAAAAGAGCTTGTATTGATAAAAAGATTTTCCTATAACACGTCCAATGAATTTTACCTGATATGGCGCAATATGGGCTACTTTATAATATGCCTCCCGTGATAAGTCAAAGTCGGTTCTGTCTTGATTCTCTGCATAATCTAAAGCGGAAACAAGCGTTGATTTTAAGGAGTCAAAAGCCTTCTGTTTATTATATGCGATATCGTTGGTGGTCGCATTTTTGCTCGCATTTACCGCTTGAAAAATATCTACAACAGACAATTCAGTTGACGGCAGCTCGTATAATGCATCCAAAAGAATATGAGACAACTCATCCTCGCCAAAGGTTATATTGGGAGAACACACCGTTGATATAAATTCATCGCGATATTCTTCGTTATGTATTACGCTTAGAATCCGATCGATGGCGACCGTAAAGTCTCTATCAAGTATTGATAATGTAGCTAAATTTATTAGTGATGAAAAATTGGCTGTATTTTTCCAAATATCAATAGCTTCATTCCACTTCCGTTCGGTTAGTAATTGAATTGCGCAAGAATCCTCTTTTGTTTTGTTGAAGAACCAAAATAAAGAATATTTAATTCTAGTTTTGGGCGATGCGAGGGCGCTTGCTGCATTACTAATCATGTCTAATGAACGTGCTGGGATGACAGAAATACAAGGTTCATTATATTTTTCCGCAAAATATAAAACGCTCATTAAAAATATTGGTACATGGCGATGACTATTCAAATAATAATTTACTCTATTGCCATAAATATCAATATAATCTGATACTGTGGTTGGTAATATTGTGTCGCTATCCAAAGAGACGTGTTTACCAACCTTTAATAATGCCTCAAGTTTACTTTGATTGGCCTTAAATTCTCGATCTGACGAGTTACTCCAGGTGCCTAATATATGGTAAGGATTATTTACTATTAACGCACAACTTGAAAGAGGCATATCTGTGATAGGATTGTAATCTTTCATTATAACAGATAACCTTTCCCTTGAACCGGTTGCGTTCGACATACGATATAGAAAACAAGCTTTACGTAAGTTTATTTCTGTACCGATACCATGTTCAGAACATCTGGCTAAATTAAATATAGCCAGATGTTCTGAATGAGCACCATTCGTATACCAATAAAACGCTTCTTGAGCATTCGCTGTTATATGAGCATACTTTTCGTGTTCGATTGTTCGATTAATATCTTTAGTCGTATACCCATGCTCATAAATATCGCCTAAGGCATTTGCTGCTTTGCCATAGCCTTGATCTGCTGCAAGTTCATAATACTCAATCGCCTTCTGAATATCTTTTGGCACACCATAACCATTGTGATAGTACAGCCCAGTATTGTACTGTGCATATTTATTGCCAGATTTGGCAGACTTTTCAAACCAATAAAATGCCGTAGCTAAATTTTTGGTAACACCATCACCTGAAGCGAAAACACAGCCCAATGAATTTTGGGCAATGTTATCACCAGATAAGGCATCTGCTTTTAGTATTTCGATTTCTTCAGTTGTTTTCATTGTGCATCGTAGTTAGTTAAACACATCTGATTCCTTAGCTTTTTTTAGACTAAGATTACCATTTTGAACAGGATATAATGTGTACTCACAGTACGAGGATTCAAGTTCAATTGGGCCATCTTTCTGTAGTGCCTCTGATGACACAAAACCGCCTGATAAATCGCCTTTAATCTTATTGGGATTCCATCCTATTCCAGAATAGAAATAAACTGTATATGTGCCGTCTGGTAGATATATTGTGGCATGGTCTCCTCCTCTGATATAGACATGATTATAGTAACTATTGTCAGTAGAACTTTTAGCTATTATAATATAATCACAGCCTTTTGATGTCTTGAACGTCATATAATTTTCTCCGGTTTTTGCACTGCCAATTTGAGATGAATATGGCTTGGCTCCTGTTGATAACTGATTATTCTGATAGCGTCTGATTTCAGCATCTATTTTATCCGATGGAAGGACTCCATCCCATTCATCATCTTCGTTTATATTGTCTGAAACAATGGCATCATCCGTATAACTATGTTCGTTATCATATTGATAATTATTCTCAACCTCAAGTGTGTCTTCATCTACGGCAATATTATTGGTCTGATTTGTATTTGAAGCAGTTGAAATGCCCAGATAAATGGACGTAATTAACAATACAACGATAATGATACCAAATATCAAGCCATATCGTTTAGTATTATATTTATCAATCTTTTGCTTGGCGTTTTTTGAATCAAAGCCATTTGGATATTTCTTCAAATAGGCTTTGTAATCTTTAATCGTTTTGCAAGACTGATAGCAGTTCTCATCTTCAATTTTTCGGAGGTTACTAATATATTGGCCCTTGGGATACTCTTTATAATAATTCGAATGATTGCCGGAACGAACGGATTCTTTATAAACTAAATATTCGATTCGCTTAAGAACTTCATTAAATAGTTGGCTTGTCGGATATTTGGCGACAAATTGATTGTAGTCTGTGATTGTAACACATTTATCAAATTCGTTTTTTTCTTCTTCGTAGCGAATAGCTTGAATCCTTTTTTCAGCCTCCATCCTATAATGTCCAGTTGGGAAATTAGACAAGTAATCTTGAAAGTCGGCAGTAGTCTTGCACATTTTAAATGAAGCCAAATCAAGTCGACCTAAGATTATCGATTTCTTAGGGTGTTCAGGATATAAGCGTAATAAGGTACGGTAGTCGTATACTGTGCCTAACGTTGTGCTATCCAACAGGAGTTTGTTTAACTCATTGAATAGTAATGATTCTTTATGGCTATTCGGATATGTCTCCTTATATAGAAGTAATGCTTTTCTATATGCAGGTATAGAAGTTCCTAGCTGAGGGTAAGCATTATCTTCAATATCCCATATACGTTTTATGGCATCACTAAAGTGTGAGCTATTTGGGTATCTCCGAGTAAATTCCACTAACGACATATAGTCTGTGCAATTGGCATATATATCATCATCAGTCGCCATGGAAATTGAAGGTGCAGGATCCTCTAAGGTAAAATTCTGATATTCTTTGCAATCATCATTTAATCGATTAATAAATGGCTGAAATTTATCAGAGATAAAACTATCTTCCACATCTAGTTGACTAATATCCACTTTGAGTTGAAGTGCCTGTTTTAGTGTACGATAAAGATTTTTAGTTGCTAATTCCTTATCATTACATGGATTGCTATATTTACGTTTAGCTGAGGATAATTCAGCCATACACGCATATAAAGCATTATCGGCTATACGGGTGGAAATACGTTGATAGTAGGCGTTGTCTTTGCCTAGAGCGCATTTTATCTCGATTAATGGACTCGCACAGTTTCTCAGTAAAAGTAAGGCCCAGCGTGTTTCATTTGGTTTATCGCAGAATGCTTCAATTTCTCGTCTAATTGCTGCAGATTGAGCTTGCTGGTCATGTGGAGCCAAGTACTTTAGTTCACTTTTTACTTTCTTACCAAATTCTGTACACTCATCTTTTACTTTACTTGAATAAGATATGCGATAAGCAAATCGTAATACCTCCAGCATATTTTCAGCTGGTTTAGCATCCCAAAAACGAGTTTTGCTATATTCAGTTTTACACTGATTTAGAAGATGATTTGCATATTTTGCCAATGCAATTTGCGCTTCAGGATTTGGCTCTTTGGTTTCGATATTGCTTGTTTCTTTAATTACATCAATCACCATTCGAGCCACAGCACGATATGCAGATTGTGCACTTTGCGTATCGTTACCATTATTGCTATCTTTAATCTCTGAATCTATGATAGAAAGCAAATTCCTGATAGATTCACGATTGAATATTTTGCGAATAAACTCTAAAATATTTTCGCTGTTAGCGATAGCAGAACAAGCATCTTTAAATCTATACCACCATTGGTTGCCAGTTTCAAAAGACCCATGGCCATAGCAACAATTATTTAGAGCAACAATTATTCTTTCTTTTATTAAATCATTGGGAGCATAGTCAGAAATGAACAGTTTCACAAGACTTTGTGCTGCCAAATCATTATTACAAATACACAGTGCCCCGATAAATACATTTACATAGTCTGCAACAGTATTCTCGTTTATACTTGACCTGATTATATCAATTCCCGCGTTTGATTCAATGTCTAGTTTATCGGTCTTATGCAACCAAAAATAGGAGTAAAATTCCGCATTTTCGGCAGTGGCTAACAGTGATACTGCGTTTTCGATGGCATCGTCTGATCGTTCAATCGAACCATATATTTGAGTAAAATCACTATTAAAGCTACAATTTTTTCCAACCTTTTTAAACGCACGAATTTTAGCAATATTCGCGGTGCGAGTCTTAACTGGCTCATTTGCAAATACGCCTAATATGCGATAAGGATTGTTGGAAATATAGTCCATTACTATTTGTTATATTGTCTATTGCCCTCTGAAGGCATTAGAAGGTCTTTTATATCAACGTCAAGTAGACGAGCTATTTCTAAAAAAGTCTCAATGCTTGGTTGTGACGCGTTAGTGCACCACTTAGACACCGTAGCAGGGTCTTTGCCTAAAGTCTCTGCTAACCATTTACTTGTTCTCTTTTTTTCTACGAGAACTACTTTTAGTCTATTTATATCAGCCATATCGATGATAATTGAATTTGGTGCAAATATATTTATTTCTTTACAAAGTACAAAAATATTTCGCAAATAAATTAGCATGAATCCAAAATAATGTGGATTATTGTGTTAAACTTTGAGGTAAGTAACAATTTTCATACGCCTCCAAAATAGTTACTATTTTGTTACCCATATTTTGTTATTCGATAGCTATAATGTTGTATAGTAGCTAAATAGAGATATATTATTAGGTATAAGCATATTACCACAAGCAGTTGTTTATCGTTTTCCGCATGCTGCACGACGATGCTTGGGCCGAGGTGCAGCAGGCTGTGGGCAAACCGGACATAGTGGTGAAGACTCGCAAGTACATCTACATCATAGAGGTAAAACTGGACTCCACCCCACAAGTGGCACTGGAACAGATAGAGGCGAAACAGTATGCCGCCCCTTACGCTACGGACGGCAGAGAGAGATAGTGAAACTGGGCGTGAACTTCTCCTCCGAAACACGCACCATAGATACTTGGGAGCGGGGGGAAGAATAAAGCCTTAGTGCCGTTTTCACAAGGAATACAACAACAGCGCAGCGAGTCGTTTTTACACTCGCTGCGCTGTTGTTTTGTA
>CAZJEA010000122.1:0-6069 GCA_964544895.1 uncultured Bacteroides sp.
GGCCATTGGGCTTCAATATCATTACGATAGGGTTCTATCTTATTTGTCGAAGATTGAGTTGAGGAGGTAGGCAAGACGGAGACCGCCGCGGAGAAGTTGCTGCTCAATAATTGGTGACCATGTTGCTACTTCGTTGTATGACACGCTAGCTCCTTCGGGCATAGCCTTGTAAACATCTGTGCATATATTAACTGTTTCTTTTGCCCAGTCGTCAATTGTTCCGGCGGTTATTTCTTTAATGCCGTTCGGACAAACACGGTCAATTTGTTGTTGCCACTCCGTGTATCCCCATTTGTGTGCCGACTCAACGAGGTTGGTATCCCAAATGGTGTGAAGCAAGTTTTCGTGTCCGAAGTATTTCACTTTGCAGCGATTGCCGCCCAAGTCGGTGGCGTGGCCCATGTGCATGGGTTGATGTAAGTCGCCCATGATGTGTACCAGCATTTTTAATGCTAACTGTTTGTCTGCGAATGAAGAGTTTGCGTCATTGAGTATTTCAATGCGGCTTTTTATTGCAGTCACTGCATCGCCGGCGGGATTTGCAGGTGCTTCTTCGTAGCGCACACCTTCGTCTATATTTTTATAGTGCCATGTCTTTGAGTAAGCATACTCTTTTGTGTGGCTGGCATTATCGAGCCAGTTTGCCCAATATACCATCGATTTGCCTTCTAGTAGTGAGTCTACTGCTGCACGTGTTTTGTCTGTAATGTGTTGTTCGGCTATGTAAGCTGTCACGTCGTGACCTTTTTGGCCCCAACCCCAGCTTAGCATTGTGCTGCATAAAAATGCTAAAGTAAGTAATTTTTTCATATTCTTGTTTTTGAGGAAAAGTTTATATATTTCTGAGTTTAGAAAATAGGTGCCAGAGGGCTATAGAAGTTGACACAGCTACATTCAAAGAGTGTTTTGTGCCCGCCTGTGGTATCTCTAGATAAAAGTCACATTTTGACACTATTGCCGGGTCTACACCGGCTACTTCGTTGCCGGCTATTAGCGCTATTTTAGCTCCTTTTGACGGCTCATATTGTTCCAGCGATATTGAGCCGTGCACTTGCTCCAGACAGCAAATGCTCCATCCGTCGGCTCTTAGTGCTGCTACAGCTTCGTCGGTGGTTGCGTAGTATTGCCAGTCTACCGACTCCTCAGCGCCAAGTGCTGTTTTGTGTATTTCTGGCGATGGGGGCGTTGCCGAGATGCCGCAAAGCACCACACGGTCCACCATAAAAGCGTCAGAAGTGCGAAATATGCTACCTATGTTATTGAGTGACCTTATATTGTCTAGCACTACAGCTATGGGCAACTTCTTCTTGGCATGAAACTGTTCTAAAGTGTCGCGCTGCATATCGGCAATCGTCTTTTTCAAGTTGTTTGCCTTATTTTTTGTAGGATGCCACCCCGGACACAGAAATTGCATGGGTTTCATCACAAAGTCGCGTGCTTCGGCTCGTGGATGTGGTATGACAAGACGTTCGTTGTTCATAACTACGCCATCTATGTCAATAATATCTATGTCTATGTCGCGGTCTATGTAATTTCCCGATGCGTCGCGATGCGGTGAGTTGGCACTAACTTCTTTTTCAGTTTGCTGTGCTATGTCTAGCACCTCAAGTGGAGTAGGCAAATTGTCGTCGTCAAAGTCTATGGCTATGCCCAAGTTCAGATAAGGCTGTTGCGAGTCATATCCCCATGGCTTGCTTTCTACTATTGGTGCGCGTCGCACTATCGCTGTTGAAAACTTGTTGATAAGGATGTTTACAGCGCTTTCTATAAATTGTTGGCGGTTGCCGCGATTGCTTCCTATATTAAGATAAATTGTTCTCATTTCTCTAAAATAAAAACGACACAAAAGACTTACATTCTTTTGTGCCGTTTATGGGTATTATCTATTAGAGAGTGCGGTTTACTTCGACTTCTTCGAAGGCTTCAATCATGTCGCCTACTTGTATGTCGTTGTAGCCGGCTATAGAAAGTCCGCAGTCATAACCTGATGCCACTTCTTTAACATCGTCTTTGAAGCGTTTCAAGCTACCTAAGTCACCTGTATAGCGTACTATACCGTCGCGAATGAGGCGAACTTTGCAGCCTCGTTTCATCTTACCTTCGCGCACCATACCTCCGGCAATTGTGCCGACTTTAGAGATGCGGTAGGTTTCCATTACTTCTGTTGTTCCGATAATCTCTTCCTTGATTTCCGGTGCAAGCATGCCTGACATTGCGTCTTTAACCTCTTCTATTGCTTGATAGATTACTGAGTAGAGACGTATTTCTACACCATCGCGTTCGGCTGCGCGGCGTGCTGCTTGTGAGGGTCGCACTTGGAAGCCAATGATTACCGCATCTGATGCTGCTGCCAACGTTACATCGCTTTCTGAAATTTCGCCCACGGCTTTGTGGAGCACGTTGACTTGTATTTCTTCGGTTGAAAGTTTGATGAGCGAGTCGCTGAGTGCTTCGATTGAACCGTCAACGTCACCTTTAACAATGATGTTAAGCTCTTGGAAGTTGCCAATTGCACGGCGACGTGCAATATCGTCGAGGGTAAGGATTTTGGTTGTTCGTAGTCCTTGTTCGCGTTGCAGTTGTTCGCGCTTGTTTGCTATTTCGCGAGCTTCTTGTTCGCTGTCGAGCACGTTGAATGTGTCACCGGCGGTAGGAGCTCCGTTTAAACCGAGTATAAGTGCCGGTGTTGCCGGGCCCGCTTCGGTGATGCGTTGGTTACGTTCGTTGAACATAGCCTTGATTTTTCCGTAGTGGTTTCCGGCGAGTATGATGTCGCCTTGTCTCAAGGTGCCGTTTTGCACGAGCACTGTTGCTACATATCCACGTCCTTTGTCTAGCGATGATTCGATGATTGAACCAACTGCGTTGCGGTTGGGGTTAGCCTTGAGGTCGAGCATTTCGGCCTCGAGGAGCACCTTCTCCATCAATTCTTCTACGCCGATACCTTTTTTAGCTGAGATGTCTTGGCTTTGATATTTACCACCCCATTCTTCTACGAGGTAGTTCATTGCTGCCAATTCTTCCTTAATCTTATCGGGGTTAGCGTGAGGTTTATCAATCTTGTTGATTGCGAAAACAATTGGCACACCTGCTGCTGCTGCGTGGTTGATTGCTTCTACGGTTTGAGGCATGACATTATCGTCGGCAGCGACAATAATGATACAGAGGTCGGTTACTTTTGCACCTCGAGCACGCATAGCGGTGAAAGCTTCGTGACCCGGTGTGTCGAGGAAGGTGATGTGACGTCCGTCTTCGAGTTTCACATTGTATGCACCGATGTGCTGTGTGATACCTCCTGCTTCACCGGCAATAACGTTAGCGTTGCGTATGTAGTCGAGCAACGATGTCTTACCATGGTCTACGTGACCCATGACTGTTACGATTGGTGAGCGCGGTTGGAGATCTTCTTCTGAGTCTTCCTCTTGGTTGATTGCATCGGCAACTTCAGCTGATACGTATTCTGTTTTGAAACCAAACTCTTCGGCTACGATGTTGATCGTTTCGGCATCGAGACGTTGATTTATTGACACCATCACGCCAATGTTCATACAGGTTGCTATGACATTGTTAATGGGCACATCCATCATGAGGGCAAGGTCGTTTGCTGTTACAAACTCAGTGAGCTTGAGCACGCGGCTTTCGGCACGTGCTTCTGCTGCTGCTTCTGCTCGAGCTTCGGCATTTGCCTCACGTTTTTCTTTACGCCATTTTGCTCCTTTTTTGAGGTTCTTATCTTTAGCTGTAAGACGAGCAAGTGTCTCTTTTACTTGTTTTGATACATCTTCCTCGTTCACTTCTTGGTGCACGGGGCGTTTCGGCGCACGTTGTTTGTCGCGACGATTGTTGCCACCGCCGTTGTTATTGCCGCCTTTCTTGCCACCGTTGTTTTCGGCTGCTTGAGCTCCGGCTTTTTCGATGTCAACTTTTGTCTTGTCGCCTATGCGTTTGCGTTTCTTGCGGTCTGAGTTTTGACCGTTTTGATTGTTTTGCGCTGCTTGTTGACGACGTTCGTTGCGTCGATCTTCTTTCGATTTCTTTTTGGGACGTGTTGACTGATTGAGGGCGTCGAGGTCAATCTTACCGATAATGTTTAGTGACGGTCCTTTCGGTGTCTTTGTCTCGATGAAATTGTCTTCGCTTTTTGTCTCAGTTTTCACTTCTGCGGGCTTAGCATCAGCGTGAGCGTTTTTGTGGTTTTCAGCTTTAGGCTTACGATTTTCGTTGTTGCTTTTTTGCTGATTGCGTTGCTCATTTTGTTTCTTTTGCTGATTTTGATGTTGAGCGTTATTATTACCCTTATTCTTTTCGTGGGTTACGTTGTCTTTTACCGGTGCTTTTGCCGGCTCATTTTTGCTCTCTGCTTTTGGCGCTTCTTCAGCAGCAGCTTTGGCAACTGGTTGTTCTGTCTTAACGGGATTGCCGTTATTGTCGAGGTCTATTTTGCCCACGATTTTGGGTTTTTGCATATTCTCTGATGCGGTTTTTATTTCTGTAGGTTCTGGTTTTTGTGTGTTGTTGTTTTTACCGCGATTATTCTTTCTGTCCTCAGTTGCTTGTTCTGAGCGATTTTTGAGAATACGGTCGTCGTTGAACTCATTATTAATAAGTTCAGCTATAGAATCTTCAACGCGAGTGTTGGGGTTTTCTTCAATCGAAATTTCTTTTGAGCGTAAGAACTCAAACACCGTAGGAAGCGCTACGTTGAGATCTTTTGCCAATTTGCTTATTTTGGTTTTCGCCATTCTATAACGTTTGGGTGATTGAATTAAATAAAGTAATGAGATCTAATTTTTTAGTAGGAGAGTGCACTTCGTTCAGTGCCGGGGGCAATTAGTCTTCAAATTCGGCGCGGAGAATATCGAGAACGTTGTCAACGGTTTCTTCTTCGAGGTCTGCCTTTTCTATTAGCATCTCACGCGGTGCGTTGAGCACGCTCTTTGCTGTTGCAAAACCTATGTTCTTGAGTGCGTCGATTACCCATTCTTCTATTTCGTCTTTAAATTCGTCGAGATAGATATCTTCTTCGCCTTGGTTGTCTTCTGTGTCGCGGTATACGTCGATTACATAGCCGGTGAGCATGCATGCGAGTTTGATGTTCAAACCGTTCTTACCGATTGCAAGTGACACTTCTTCGGGTCGGAGGAACACTTCTGCTTTTTTCTCTTCTTCGTCGAGACGGATTGAAGATACTTTTGCAGGTGAGAGTGCGCGTTGTATGAATAGCGAGGGGTTAGATGTGTAGTTGATCACATCAATGTTTTCGTTGCGTAGCTCGCGAACGATGCCATGTATGCGGCTTCCTTTTACTCCTACGCATGCTCCTACCGGATCAATGCGTTCGTCGAAGCTTTCTACTGCTATTTTTGCACGTTCGCCTGGTATGCGAGCTACGGCACGTATGTTGATGAGTCCGTCTTGTATTTCGGGTACTTCCAATTCGAATAGGCGACGTAGGAAGTTCTCGTTGGTGCGCGATACTGTGATTTTCGGATTGTTGTTCTTGTTGTCAACGTTTGCTATCACGGCACGTACACTTTCGCCTTTGCGGAAGAAGTCGCCGGGTATTGATTCGCTTTTCGGCAAAAGTAGTTCGTTCTTGTCATCGTCGAGCAATAGTGTTTCGCGCGACCATGTTTGATATACTTCTCCCGACACGAGCTCGCCTTCGAGTTTTTTGAATTTCTCAAAGATGGCGTCTTTTTGTAAATCGAGGATTTTTGATTGTAGTGTTTGACGTAGTGTTAAGATGGCACGACGTCCAAATTTCTCAAAGAAAATTTCTTTTGTGTGTTCTTCACCAACTTCTGCATCCGGATCGTTGTCTGCGCGTGCATCGGTCAGTGAAATTTGTAGGTTCGGGTTAACAACATCTCCGTCGTTAACGACTGTAAGGTTTTGGAAGATTTGCACGTCTCCTTTGTCTGGGTTAAGGATTACGTCAAGATTTTCGTCTGTACCAAACATTTTAGCGAGCACGTTACGAAATGATTCTTCGAGCACGCTAATCATTGTGGTCTTGTCGATGTTTTTGAGTTCTTTAAACTCGGCAAACTGTTCGACCATGTTAGG
>CAZJEA010000123.1:0-5990 GCA_964544895.1 uncultured Bacteroides sp.
TGTGCATTATCGTTTTCTGCTGCCTTACGGTAGCATTGTGCAGCTTCTATAGCATCTTGTTCTACACCCAACCCATTCTCATAACATTGCCCTAATGAGATATTTGCATCATCATAATTCTGTGAAGCTGCTTTTTTTAGCCAAAATATAGCTTGTTCGTCATTTTGTTTTACTCCAATCCCTTTAGCGTAGCAGAGGAATAGACCATATTGCGCCTTTGCGACGTCTTGATTTGCAGCTGTTTTGAAGCACTCAAAAGCCTTTTCTAAGTCTTGCTTAACTCCAACCCCATCGGCAAAACAGGCGCCAAGCATTGCCGTCGCTTCATGTAACCCCAACTTCTCTGCCTTCTTAAAATATTCAACCGCTTCTTTAGAATCTTCTGTTACCCCATGTCCGTCTAAATAGCAACGCCCAAGATTCAGATAAGCGTTAGCTAAGCCTTTATCGGCTGCATCGCGATAATATGCAATAGCTTTCTGATAGTTTTGAGTAACACCTTCTCCATATTCATAACACAAGCCAATGTTGTTAATAGCTCTTACATTATTTTGGGCAGCTGCTTGGCTGTAGAGGTCGAAAGCTTCAGCGTATTTTTTTTCTTCACAAAGTTTATTGGCTTGATCAACTAACAAATCACTGTCTACGCGAACTTGAGAATTTGATGATGTTGAATCGGGATTCAGGAATAACTCATTTTTAAAGTTTCCTGTCCCTGTTGGCTCTTGTTGGTTATTTGTAATTTTTGCCGTCTCTCTAACTACATCACCCATAACAAGAGTTAGTTCCCTATTGGGGGCTGAAATGCATTTAAGCAAAGCTGTTGTATATGGGCTATTACCCCCGCTTTCACCATCAGAGGCTTTTTTCCCACTTTTTGTAGAAAATGAAATATATGTACCAAGCGACCCTTCCATTTGTCCCCAAGTATCCGAAACATCTCTAGCCCAAGTATTTGGCGACCTACACGCGTCAAACAATATGATTCTATTTGCGCACTTTGATAGATCAAGTTGATTCCTGACAAACTCGCATTTAACGCAGTAATCTAAATCCGATTTATTATATAATGGACGATCAACCGGTATTAAATAGTTTTGTCCTTCATCTTGTACACCATGCCCCGAATAGAAGAACAACGCTATGTCATAATTATCGGCAGCTTTCGAAAAATCAATAACCACATCGCGCAATTGACTGCTAGCACAATCAAAGGCTGTGTACACGTCGAAGCCTAATTCCAATAATTTATCCGATAACGCATTACAATCATACATCGGATTAATTAACTTGGGGATACAGAAATAGTTAGTATTGGCTATTAATAACGCAACTCTGCGATTTGTAAATTTATCACTATTGATACTTCTGGTAATAGTCCAGCTGAGGCTGTTTAAATCGCGGGTGGAAGCGTGGTTGATGTTGACGAGATAGTCAGCTACGTTGTCTGCCTTTTTTGATTTTAATGCAGTGGCTGAAAAAACATGGATTTCTTTCTTTTCAGAGTCAATGGCTTCCATCACTTGGCGATTTGAAGCCCATTTTATTTTTGATGTGCTTTTAAATCTATCGCCAACTTTGAGTTGTTTGCCACCTATCTCAATTGTTTGCGTATTGAGATTCTTAATTTGGTATGTCAGCGTACTCTGTGCGAATAGAGTCACACAAAATAATATTGATGCTATAAAACTAACTAATCTTTTCATAAGAGTAATTACGGATATTGATTCGAGAAACTATGTAAGAAATTGCCGCTATTGCAAAGGTGGGCAACACTGATAAGATTGCTACATCAAATAAAATATATGATAGGAAGGCAATGGCAAATATGATTCCACTCCACCCTATTAGTGCCAATATCAGTTTTAAAAGCTCTATTCCGACCTGAACGATAAAGAATTGACGGCTTTCTTTGATAAATTTGTAACGTCGTTTAAAGAATCTTCTTATCGTTTTGATGAACTCGGGTGCTTTATAGTACTTTTTGTCCAACCAGTGCATTATGTTTCTAACAAAATTTATAAGTGGACGGAATATTGATAAGAGTTTGCAAACGAGTTGCAATAATCTATATATGATATCAGCGATAAATCTTAGAATTTGAGCAATCCAGTCAACGGGATATAGCAGCAATAGAAGCAGTGGAGCAAGCCATTGCCACTTCATGCGTTTTATGCGCATTCTTAACCAATTCATAAATTTGCGATAATCTATGTCGGCATTACGCAAAATAAACCAGCAAATTACGGAATAAATCACAAACGTCATTAGGAATAGCGATAGCGGGAATAGATGTTTACCATCTTTAATGAACTTGTATGAGAGGAACGACAACATTGGTCCGGGCACATCTCCAACATAAGTGCCATGTAAATCTTCATCGAAATCTCCAACCAGCACATATCTACCTTTCATCGTATCAATCAAATCTTTTTCTGTGTAGTAGCCAAACAGTTGTGCTCCGAGATAAGGATAGCGTACGGTATTTTCTCCTTTATACCGATTAAGAGTTCTGGGAATAGGAATAAAAGGAGCATTAAAACATAAATGATTTGTAGACTTATCGAAGTAAAGATTATGCCATTTCACAATATCACCATGATCAATATCGCGATACATTTTCAGAGCGACTGATGCTTCACCATCTTGTAAAAATTCATAACGCGAAAAGCCTGTTGTGAGCGTCACGCCATAGTCAGCCAGTGCTGTCGCAGGCTTTAGCTTTTTATCGGCGAGTTCATATTCGTCATCTTCACAATGATTAGAAACAACAATATTGGGAATAGATAGAATTGTAGCGAACAAAGCGCTATCAACCTCAGTCTGATGCCTTTTAGAAAAACGGACATCTAGGAAAATGTACTTGCATTGAGACTTTGCCGCGAGATTGAGGAACTTCAACAACGAATCTCTACTTGTAATGACATCATTGCCACGACAAACTAAATATTTATCAACGTAGCTTGCTAATGCCTTGTCATGCGCAACATTCACGCAAAACACACTATCGTCATCAAATGTTATTCGGTCCTTTGATCCGGTAACATATTCTATCAATGACAATGTCATTAGGTTGTCAAACCACGGATATTTGTTGTTTTGAAAAAAGTAGTCAACACAAATAAGCACAAAGCTCACTAGAACCGAAATAGCAATCTTGGCTCTAACAAATTTGTGAGTCGATTTTTTATTTTCAGAAATCATGGAGTTAAGATTCGCGACAAATATTTTTACACGTATTCAGCAAAGGTAATATAATTTTCGTTAAATACAATAGTTTGTATATGAAAATTTAAAATAATATTAAAATTTGCTTACAATTTGAGCGAAATCAAATTATTTGTACATTTGCGGAAACTTAATATGGATACAACATGGTCGACATTGGAATAGGTATTTTAGGCGTTATTGTTTATGAAGTAATGAAATATTTACTGAAAAATCGCATAAAAAACCACAAAATCATGATTCTTGTCAGCATGATATTAGCTATCATCGTTGGCTCACTGATAGTTATATTGCTTCACAACATTTTCAAATAATTATATTTTTAAACGTGCAAGCACACCTATAATTTGCTAATTTTGTGCGGATTAAACTAAAGAAAAAAATGACAGGACATCAAATTTTTCAAACCGTATTACTCACTATTTTCGGAGTGATTTCATTGTGCGCTGTTAAAGACACAAAAAAGCCACAAAAATACATCGACCTTTTTATTGGTATTCTTGCCCTACTGAGTGTCGCCTACGACATTCTGACCTTATGCCTGGGAATATCTATATTCTAATGGAGGTTTACGAAAGCATCCCGGTGGATGGGAAATCAACCGGGATGCACGCGCAATGGTTAGTTATGTGATTGTTACTTGATAACTAATTTTTTGTTGTTAACGATGTAGATGCCAGCCGGGAGTTCGCGTAACTCGCTAGCGTCGCTAGTAGTTTTAACTTTCACGCCCAAAACATTGTACACGTTATACAAACCTTTAGCGTCGGCAGTTATAGCGTTAACGCCCGATTCGTTGTTAACTTCGATGACGATGTAAGCAACCGGAGCGCCTGCTGATTCTAATACGATGTCAGCTGAATGAACGCCAACTTCGTCAGAGTTGAAAGTTACGACAAAGTCACCACCTTCAGCCGGGAGCGAAGTTTTGTCAAGGCTGAAACGTGAAGGATTGCTACCCGAAACAGAAAGCTTGATATTTTCTGTAAGGTTAAGACCTACAACAGAGAGAGCAATTTCTTTAGGAGTATTTACTTGTGCGATTTCAGCGACTGTAGACTGAACGGGCTTTATTTGAGGCACGTCTGTTCTACCCCAAGTAACATCGTCAACGTAGTAAACAGCCGAATTGTCAACACCGCGAGTAGACTTAAATTTGAATCCGATAAAGAATACGTCAGCAAGCTCTTTGCCACTAAGGTCAACCACGTAGTCAACCCACGTATTATTTTCGTCAGCAGTAGAAGGGATGCTCATTCCGTCGAGCGTCTGGGTGTATAGTTCGCCATCAGCGAGATCAAGATACACAACAGATAGCTCATCAGTTTGATCTTCGAGGAGATTCTGACCCATGATGCGGAAAGTCAAGATTTGACTTGCAGCGTTAACGTAGTCTAGCGGAGGAGTAACGAGAAGCATTTGGCAATCGGTGCCTTCGCCAGAAGCGACTTTAGAGTCGTAAGCAGTTACTTTAGCAGCGCTGTTGCTATCGTCGTCAAACTTATAGCCCCACCAAGCGCGAGAGCCTTCAACGGCAACATTTGTCCAACCGGTGAGTTTTATAGGTTTGTTTTTCTCTGCAGTGTCGAATGATTCGTTCAAGTATTTAAGCGGATTTTCAGTGCTAAGATTGAACTCATCGCCTTCGGTTTCTTCAGCAGGTTTTTCACCTTGGCTATTGCCGGTAACAGTGATGTATTGAGTTTCGGCTTTAAGAGCAGAGAAAGCAATACGTTCGGTGTAAGAGCCTTCAGCTTGCGGAGCAAAAGTGATAGTTAATGCTGTCTCTCCCGACTTCATTAGCATAGTGTTGTTGATGCGGAACGCTCCGTTAGCCTCGCCCATAACTTTTATTGTACCATAATCAACAAAGTTTGCTGTTGTGATAGTGATTTTTTGTTCTTGCGTTTCTCCAGGTTTAGCACTAAATTCAGTCAAATTGCTGCTGTTGACAGTGATTGACGGAAGATTATCAGGATCGTAAGCGCTAAATGTGAAACTTTCGCCGGTAGAATATTCAGTGCCGGGAGCTTCAAAGTTGATGCGACCGGTGTGCTTACCAATAGCTGTTGGCAGATAAGTGACAACAACTTCGGTAGTGCTTGAGCCGGCGTCAATATGTGTCGGCGATACCGAGAACATTGAGCGATTAGTGCCAGTGATTTCAATATCTAATCCTTGAGGCAAGTTTTGCGCAACGACTTGATATTTCACAACATCGGTAGACACGTTGACGGGGGCAGCTTCTTCGCTGTATACAAACGTACGAGTAGGCTCAACGCTTACCGGAGCCACGATGTCAGCGAGAGAGCGCGGAGAGATAGAGACAATGGAAGTAGAGCGGCTTATGCCAGTGAGGTCAACAGAGGTTGTTGGCACATCAGAGCCGATAACGTCAGTTCCGGCAAAAGCCATCACTTTACCGGTAGCTTCATCTTGAGAAATTTCTATGCCCGAGGTCGAGAATTTATCACCGTCTGTGGCATTGAATTTCACACCTGAGATTTTCACCAATCGGTGAATGTATGATTCGGGGTCTTCAGCTAGTTCGGCAAGAGTTACCTCAGAAGGAGATTTAGTGTTACCTGAAGAGACTACCGACACATCAGCCCAAGCGACCATATAGTTAGCGCCTAAACGTTTATCGATAGCACCGGTCACGTTTGTAATTTGGTCACCAATCGCACATGTTGTGCCATCGAGGTTGCTGTAATCAATAGCAATAGCACCGACTATGTCTTGAGCATAAATAATTTGATTAG
>CAZJEA010000124.1:0-5958 GCA_964544895.1 uncultured Bacteroides sp.
GGGTCGCCAATCATACCGGTAGCGCCACCGACAAGAGCGATGGGACGGTGTCCGGCACGTTGGAAATGCTTAAGCATCATCACTCCCACGAGGTGACCGATGTGAAGAGAGTCGGCAGTAGGGTCAATGCCCAAATAAGCCGTAGTCATTTCCTTTTTGAGTTGCTCTTCAACGCCGGGCATCATAGAGTGTATCATGCCACGCCAAGTTAGTTCTTTGATAAAATCCATTGTGTGTGTTATGTTGTGTGTGAAATATTATTTTTGTAGTTTAGCGAGAGCTTCGGCGATGCGACGCATAGCTTCAACAATGTTTTCGTCGGAAGTAGCGTAGCTGAGTCGGATGTATCCGGGAGCGCAGAAAGCAGCGCCATCAACAGTAGCCACATGTGCTTCTTCGAGCAAGTACATTGCCAAGTCGCCTGAGGTGTTGATAACACGATCGCCGAAATGTGTGCCCATATAAGCAGAGACTTCGGGGAAAAGATAGAATGCGCCATCCGGACGATTTACTTTAAGACCGGGTATTTCTTTAGCGAGCTTCACTACGAGGTCGCGACGACGTTCAAATGCCACGCGCATGTCTTCGACGCATTGTTGTGAGCCGGTGTAAGCAGCTTCGGCAGCTTTTTGTGCTATTGACGATGCACCTGAGGTGTATTGGCTTTGCAATTTAGAAACGCCCTTGGCAATCCAAAGCGGAGCAGCGCAATAACCGATACGCCATCCGGTCATAGCATAAGCTTTAGAAACACCGTTGATGACAACTGTGCGGTCGGCGATTTCGGGGAAAGAGGCAAGCGAGGTGAAGCTGCCGGTGAAGTTTATGTGCTCATAAATTTCGTCAGCCATTACTATGACTTCGGGATATTCAGCCAACACGTCAACAAGTGCTTGTAGTTCGGCTTTAGAGTAGACGCTGCCGGTTGGGTTTGAGGGTGAGCAGATGAGCACCAAACGTGTTTTGTCGGTCAAGGCAGCACGCAATTGTTGCGGAGTAACCTTAAAATCGGTATCAATGCCGGCTGGAACGGTGACAGTTTTACCTTCTGCGAGTTTTACCATCTCAACGTAGCTAACCCAAGCCGGTGTAGGAATAACTACTTCATCGCCGGGATTAACAATAGTCAAAATAGCGTTGCAAAGAGCGTGTTTAGCACCATTACCGACTACAATTTGTGCGGGGCTGAATGACAAGCCGTTTTCGTTTTTAAGTTTGTCGGAGATAGCTTGACGCAAAGACATATAACCCGGCACCGGGGTATAGAATGTGAAATTATCGTCAACGGCTTTTTTTGCAGCGTCTTTGATATGTTGAGGGGTATTAAAATCGGGTTCACCTACTGAAAGGTTAATGACATCTACGCCCTGAGCCTTAAGTTCAGCGCTTTTTTGCGACATTGCAAGAGTGGCAGACTGAGCTAGAGCAGCCACACGGATTGATACGTTTTGGTTATTCATGTTTATTGTGATGTTGAGTAATATACAGTATAAAGTTTATGAGTTGAATATAAACCGTGCAAAGTTAACAAGGTCGTGCCATATTCAGCGACAAAATTACAAAAAAATATACAAAGTATATAACTCTTAAGCACTCATTATCAAATTATCACTGATTTGAGAGCTGAGAGTCAAGTGATTTGCGGCGCACGACAATTGAAATAGATACCATGACGGCTAAAACCCAAGGATAGTAAAGATAGGGCCACGGTGCTGCCGGAGAGATGCCGGCTAAGCCTGTTGCCAGGAGCGTTTGCGCACCGTAAGGTATGAGGCATTGTGTGATGCACGAGCAGGTGTCGAGCAACGATGCAGTTTTGCGCGCCGGAATGCCATATTTGTCGGAGATGGATTTACTTATAGAGCCTACGGTTATAATAGCCACCGTATTGTTGGCTGTGCACATATTAACGAGACTAACAATTGCGGCAATGCACCACTGCGCACCACGTCTGCCGCTCACAAGCTTTGTCATGCCGTTAAGTATGAATTGTATGCCGCCCATAGCGTTGATAAGTCCGAGCATACCGGCAGCCAGCAGTGTGATTATTATTAGTTGCCCCATAGAGTCAACGCCTTCGCCCATAAGTTTACATGCATCGAGCAAGCCTATGTTTGTGCAAATGAGCGCCATGGCTATTGCCGTAAATATGCCGCAAATAAGAACTATGAGAACATTTATGCCCGACAAGGCTGTAACAATGATGACAAGATAAGGCAATATGAGCCACGGATTTGTTGAGGCGGTTTGCGAGACATTGTAAACTGACTCTTGTCCGATGAAAACATATAGAGCAAGGGTTATCAACGCCGCCGGCAAAACGATAATAAAGTTAGCCTTAAATTTATCTGCCATAGAGCACCCTTGTGTGCGCGTTGCTGCAATGGTTGTGTCGGAGATAAACGAAAGGTTATCGCCAAAAAAGGCGCCTCCCATAGCTGTAGCAACAAATAGCGGCACGTTGCCGCCTCCGGTTTGCGCCAGTTGCACTATTAATGGCACTATGGCTACGACAGTGCCCACAGATGTGCCGATAGACAGCGATATGAAACAGGCTGCCACAAAGATTGCGGGGAGCAAGAACTGCGGCGGGAAGAACTGAAGCGTGATTTGCACCGTGGCATCAATAGCTCCTATGCCTTTAGCCAAGTTCGCAAAAGCTCCGGCGAGGACGAAAATCCAAACCATATAGAGGATGTTTGAATGGCCGGCTGCTTTAGAAAATATTTCTATTCGGTCTGTCAAAGATTTTCCTTTGAATATGGCAATACCCCATGCTGATGCGGCTACAAGAGCTACGGTTATGGGCATAATGTAGAAGTCGCCAATTATCAGAGAGACAACAACATATAGTGTTAAAAAGACTAATGCCGGAGAGATTGCTGCAAACCCACGACGGCGCGAAACTTCAGTCATAATCATTATATATTTTAATAAGCAAGGAGCACGAAGTATGAACACCTCATGCTCCCTATACTTTATTTACTTATTATTCGTTGATAAACGCTTTAGCGGTTTCGATATCGCCGGCGTGGTCAACGTCAACAATTTTGTTGAAGGGATATGCTTTGAGTTTAAGCCCTGCATCTACCAACGCACGTTGATAATTGCGCATGCGGCTCACACCGTTGCTCATGCAATTTTGCAGAACAGTCAGTGCGGGCGATGTTAAGCCATATACGCCGCCCGAAATATATTTCACTCCTTGCCAGGGTTGATCGCGGAAGGCTGTGATAGTGTTTTCGTCGTCAACGTCTATATAAAGCGGCTTTTCGTCGTCAATAAATGAGGTTACTGCCATATAGCCGTCAGCAGCACTGTCGTTAGCAAATGCATCGGCATATTTTTTAAACTCGTCGGCTTTGAAAATGGTGTCGACTGTGGTGAGTATAAATTTAGAGCCTTCGGGGAAAATGCTCGAAACTTCGTAGAAGCTGTGCATTGAGCTCGGTGTCGACTTTACCACTAAGTTTAGTGGCACAGAGAGCTCGGCTTTTACTCCCTCAAGATATTCACGCACCTGAGTCATTTGCTCGTTGACAATGATAGAGATATTTTCAGCACCACACTCGCAAAAAATGTCAATGAGGCGTCTAATCATTGGGCGGCCATCAAGGTCTACTAAAGGTTTGGGCATTGCCACTCCTTCTTGCACGAGGCGCGACCCTTCGCCGGCAGCTATAATTGCAAAATTCATAATTTCTTTACTTTAAAGTAGTTGTGTCGTCATCGTCGATAGTCGGTGCAATTGTGATGTCGGCACCGCCTTTATCGTGATATTGTTTGCGTAGCGGATTTTGATGAGCAATTTCATCGTTTTTGCGGTTGCGGAAGATGTCAATTGCTGCATAAATAGCATTGCGCATAGAGTCTGGCGAAGCCATACCTTGGCCGGCTATATCGTAGCCGGTGCCATGATCGGGAGAGGTGCGCACATACGGAAGTCCGGCTGTGTAATTTACTCCTTGATCCATAGACATTGTTTTGAAAGCTGAGAGGCCTTGGTCGTGATACATTGCTAAAACGCCGTCAAACTTGTCAAAGCTGCCACTGCCAAAAAAACCATCGGCTGCATAAGGTCCAAATGCCAATATCTTTTCCTCTTTTGCGGCTTGGATAGCGGGGATGATGATGTCTGTTTCTTCGTTACCAAGCAATCCGCTTTCTCCGGCATGAGGATTGAGTGCGAGAACAGCTATGCGTGGAGCTACAACAGCAAAGTCGCTGTGCAACGACTTATTGAAAATGCGCAATTTTTCGAGAACTGATTCTTTTGTTATGGCTGCAGGCACTTTCGCTATCGGAAGATGTGTCGTCACGAGAGCCACACGCAATGTTTCGCTAAAAAGTATCATCAGAGCTTTTGCTCCATCACCAAGAGACGACTCAAGATACTCTGTGTGTCCGGGGAAAGAGAAAGTGTTGCTCTGTATGTTGTGCTTGTTTATCGGCGCTGTGACAAGTGTATCAACTTTGCCGGCGCGAAGATCGGCAACAGCACGTTCGAGAGCTATGAAAGCTGCTTGTCCGGCAACTTCAGTGCTTTGTCCGGGATCTACTTTTACATCTTCGCCAACAACATTTATGATGTTAACTACGCCGTCGCGAGCTTGCGAGGCATCGTCAATTTGGTTAAGAATAACATTTTGCATGCCCAGCGACTTACGATAGAAGGCTGCTATTTTTGCAGAGCCGTAAATGACGGGAGTGCACAACTCGAGCATGCGATTATCTTCGATGGTCTTAAGTATTACTTCGTAACCCACGCCATTTATATCGCCGTGGGTGATGGCTATTTTAATTTTCATCAGATTGATTTGATGTTATGGTATTTTCGTTAATTTTAGACTTTCCGGCTAGCATACCACATGCAGCCATAATGTCTTCGCCTCGTGAGGCACGTATCGTTGCTGTTACGCCTAGAGCATTTAACCTGTCGCGGAAAGCCTCCATGATTGGTGTTGGGCACGGGCGTAAGGTGCTGTCTGGTATAGCATGAAAGCGAATGAGGTTTACTCGCGATGAGGTGCCACGTAACAACTTTGCCAAAGCATCGGCATGGCTAATGTGCGAGTTTATGCCTTGCCACATAATGTATTCTACTGACAAGCGGCGTTGGTGGGCGAAGTCGTATTGTTTCAAGAGAGAGAAGATGCTGTTCAAAGGCCATGCTTTTTCTGAAGGCATGAGAGAAGCGCGTTGCTCGCTGTATGGTAGATGCACGCTTATTGCCACGTGCACGCGAGTCTCATCGAGCAAGCGTTTAAGCTCAGGCAATTTGCCTATGCTCGACACTGTGATGCGCTTAGGGCTCCATGCCAAGCCCCATTCGGCGGTAAGGACTTCAATGGCCTGAAGTACTTGATCGAGATTGTCAAGAGGCTCGCCCATACCCATAAACACGAGGTTTGTCAGGCTTTGCGAGTTCTCAATGCTGAGCACTTGATTTATGATGCGATGAGCAGTGAGATTGCCGTGCCAACCTTGACGTCCGGTCATGCAAAAGGCGCAACGCATTTTACATCCTGCTTGCGATGAGACACACAGTGTGGCGCGGTCTCTATCGGGTATGTAAACAGCTTCGACATTGTGATCAAAGCCACTATCAAATAGATATTTCACAGTGCCATCAACCGAACGTGCTGCTGCAAGGGGTTGCTCACGGCCTACACAATAGCGTTGCGATAGACGTTGACGCGCTGACTTTGATAAGTTTGTCATCTCGTTTATATCTGATACCCGAGATACGTACATCCAACGTGCTATTTGTGCTGCCGTAAAACGTGGAAGACCCTCTTCTGCAACGACTTGTTGCAGCTGTCCGAGTGTCATTCCCAAGAGAGGAATTTGTGTTGTTTGCGTAGTTTGCATAATTACTGCAAAAATAGTGATAATCTTGCAAATGACCAAATAAACAATCTCAAATGCCATTATTTCCAGTGCCGCTCACACATTCGT
>CAZJEA010000125.1:0-5886 GCA_964544895.1 uncultured Bacteroides sp.
TCAAACAACGTTTATCTGCAGATTGCGTTGATTATGCTTATCGGTCTATTGGCTAAGAATGCCATCCTTATTGTAGAGTTCGCTCTCGAACGTCGTCACTCAGGCATGTCAATTGTCAAGGCAGCTATTGCAGGTGCAACAGCACGTTTGCGTCCTATCTTGATGACCTCACTCGCACTTATCATCGGTTTGTTGCCAATGATGTTTGCACACGGAGCAGGTGCTAATGGTAACCGTGCTCTTGGTGCCGGTTCAATTGGCGGTATGCTTATCGGTATGGTGTTCCAGGTTCTCATAGTTCCGGCATTGTTCGTGACCTTCCAAATACTCAATGAAAAGATTTCACCGATTAAGTGGAAGACACAAGAAACAGGCGGTACAATCGAAAACGAAATTGAACAATTCTCACCCGAGAAAGACTAAATTATATATAGCATTCGTATGAAAGTACAAAACATATATATAGGTGCGGCATTTGTTGCTTTGGCAGCAATGACCACATCGTGCGGCATCTACAAGAAGTATGAAACGCCGCAAAACACAGCGCTCACTGCCGCTTATGTTGAGGCTCGCGATGCACAGGTAGATTCTACCGCCCTTGGCAATATGCTTTGGGAAGATGTATTTACCGACCCTGTGCTTGCCGACTACATTAACAGAGCGCTCGTAAACAATACGTCGTTGAAAAATGCACAAATCACAGTGCAAATGGCACAAGCACAATTGAAGGGAGCTAAATTGGCATATTTCCCTTCAGTGGCCTTGTCGCCCAACGGCGCCGGCGCCAGCTATGCAGGCTCAAACCTAACATGGAGCTACACAATCCCGGCAACAGTAAGCTGGGAAGTAGATATCTTCGGTAAATTGCTCAACTCAAAACGTTCGGCAGCTGTAGCCGTAGAGTCTAGCGAGGCTTATGCACAAGCAGTGCGCTCACAAATAATCAGCGCAGTAGCAAATACATACTATGCAATGTCGTCTGTAGAGTCGCAGTTGGCTTTGGCACGCAGCACTGCCCGTTTGTGGGAAAAGAGTGTGCAAACAATGCGCGACCTTAAAGATGGCGCTAGAGTGACTGAGGCTGCAGTTGTGCAAAGTGATGCAAACTATCGTTCGGTATTGGCTTCAATAACCGACTTGGAAGTGACCCGTCACGAGTTGGATAACACAATGTCAGTGTTGCTCAACACAATGCCTCAGCATTGGAATGTTGCCGCCGATAAGACATTGGAGTTGCCGGTATCAGTAAATGCCGGAGTGCCCATGTCGTATTTGGCAATGCGTCCGGATGTTTATGCAGCAGAGCGTGATTTGGCATCAGCATACTATGCAACGTCATCAGCACGCGCAGCATTTTATCCAGGTCTCACAATCACAGCAAATGGTGGATTTACTAACTTGCTGGGCTCAGTAATAAAAAATCCGGGTGAATGGTTCTATAACATCGCCGGATCGTTGGTAGCGCCGTTGTTCTCACGCGGACAAAATATCACACGCTTGAAAGTGGCTAAATTGCAACAAGAACAAGCAATGAATAACTTTGAGAGCACAGTGTTGAGTGCTGCCGGAGAGGTTAGCAATGCGCTCACCATCTATGAGAAGGCAGGAGAGCGTGCCGTTTATTTGGACCAACAAGTTGATGACTTGGTAAAATCAGTTGATTATACAAATGATTTGTTGGTATACTCAACCGGCACATATCTCGAAGTGTTGACAGCACAACAAAGTTTGCTCTCAGCACAAATGGGCCGCATCAGTTGTGATTTAACCCGCACCCAGGCAGTGATAAGCTTGTATCAAGCTATGGGCGGTGGTCGATAGAAATACCTTTTTAACCTATAATACAATCATTAAAAATACCTTAAAGTTATGATTAGCAAATTAGCTCACGTTGGCCAAACAGCAAAAATTGGCGAAAACGTTACGATACATGCTTTTGCCTATATCGACGAAGACGTGGAAATTGGCGATGGCTGCGAAATCATGCCGTATGCTTCAGTAATCAGAGGCACACGTATGGGCAACAACGTAAAAGTATATCAAAATGCTGTTGTTGGCGCAGATCCTCAAGATTTCCGCTGGAAAGGCGAGAAAACATATTGCTATATCGGCAATGACACAGTTATCCGCGAGCAAGTTATTATCAACCGTGGCATTCACAGCGAAGGTGGAACACGCATTGGCGACAAATGTTTCATCATGGCAGAAAGCCACATCGGGCACGATAGTCACATTGTTGGCAAATGTGTGGTTGGTAATGGCGTTAAAATCGCCGGTAACGTGAAAGTTGACGAATGTACAATACTTTCGTCGGCAGTAATCCTTAATGAAAAGGCAAACATTGGTAAGTGGGCCTTTATTAAAGCCGGCTGCCGCATTAGCACAAATGTGCCGCCCTTTGTCATTATGGCTCATAACCCCGTGAAATTCTACGGCGTGAACTCAAAAATCATGTCGTACAAAGACAAGTTCTCGGCAGATGAAATTGACGATGCAGCAAAGGCTTATCGTCACCTATATCAAAGCCAAACGTCACCGTTTAATGCAATGCGCCGCATAGAGGGAGATGTTACTCCCGGACGTGTGCGCGATGAGATAATGCATTTCTGTGAGGACTGCGAACTTAAGCTCGTTGGACTCCCAATAATCGATGACGAAGACTAGTCGAAAAAATTACATAAACAATAAGTTGCAGCCCCGAAAACCTCGGGGCTGTTTTTGTAACGTCAAGAAATGGTTAAAAAATATGTAAAACGGCGGATGTTTCGACAAATTGAAAGTAATGATGGCGATAAAACAAATAAATTTAAAATTTAGGCTAAAATTTTTTTAGATTTTATTGATAAGTTATGGAAAAATGTATTACCTTTGCCGACGTATGACGAGGCGCATGCATCATCATAACCATGACAATAAAAATAAAACACTTTATAACCAACATCATAACCTTAGATATACAAGTTATATCCAATTCTTAAAACAATATGTTAGAGAAGACCAATGTAAAAGTCCTCGACAAAGTAGTCGTGAGATTTTCGGGTGACTCGGGCGATGGAATGCAACTTGCCGGAAATATATTTACCAATGTATCAGCCGGAGTTGGAAACCAAGTTTCGACTTTCCCAGACTATCCCGCAGAAATTCGTGCTCCGCAAGGTTCGTTGAGTGGAGTTTCAGGATTCCAAGTTAGTGTGGGTAAGGGCGTGCACACACCGGGTGACCAATGTGACGTACTTGTGGCCATGAACCCCGCAGCCCTCAAACAAAACATCAAGTTTTTGAAACCGGGCGGTGTAATTATTGTAGATATCGACTCGTTCACCGAAGCCGATATGAAGAAAGCACTCTATGTGACTAACGATGCCTTTAAAGAACTAGGCATTACCTCGCAAGTGCTCGATGTTCCTGTTACATCAATGACAAAATCAGCATTGGCAGATAGCGGAATGGACAATAAGAGCGTATTGAAATGCCGCAATATCTTTGCGCTTGGATTGATATGCTGGTTGTTTGACCGTCCATTGGAGGCAGCAGAACATCATCTGAAAACTAAATTTGCTAAAAAGCCTGCTGTAGCCGAAGCTAATATAAAAGTTATAGAAGCCGGATACAACTACGGACACAATATTCACGCATCAGTTTCTACCTATCGCATAGAGACTGAAGATCCGCGTCCGGGCATTTACACTGATATCAACGGTAACACAGCAACAGCTTGGGGCCTTATTATGGCTTCAGAAAAGTCAGGACGTCCGTTGTTCTTAGGTTCATATCCTATCACCCCCGCAACAGATATACTCCACGAGCTCGCTAAACGTAAAGACTTAGGCGTGAAAGCTTGCCAAATGGAAGACGAAATTGCCGGCGTATGTTCTGCTATCGGCGCATCTTTTGCCGGTAACTTGGCAGTGACATCAACATCAGGCCCCGGTCTTGCACTTAAGAGTGAAGGTATTGGTCTTGCAGTGATAGCAGAGTTGCCTCTCGTTATTATCGACGTGCAACGTGGCGGCCCCTCAACAGGTCTACCAACCAAAACAGAGCAAACCGACCTCATGCAAGCATTGTATGGCCGTAACGGTGAAAGCCCCTTGGCAGTAGTAGCACCTGCTAGCCCGACAGACTGTTTCACTATGGCTTTTGAAGCTTGCCGCATAGCAATCGAGCACATGACTCCGGTTATTTTGCTCTCAGACGCATTTATCGGTAATGGTTCAAGCGCATGGCGTGTGCCTGATGCTGACGAGTTCCCCGAAATTAAACCTAATTTCGTGCCCGACAGCTTGCGCGACGGCTCATGGAAACCTTACGTTCGCAACGAACAATTGGTGCGCTATTGGGCAATACCCGGCACCGAAGGCTTGCAACACCGCTTAGGTGGTCTTGAAAAAGACGCAGTGACAAGTGCAATCTCTACCGATCCGGCTAACCACGAAAAGATGGTGGCTTTGCGTAGACAAAAAATAGAAAATATAGCAAACAACATACCCGCACTCGAAGTACACTGCGAAAAAGATGCAGATACACTTCTAGTAGGATGGGGAGGCACATACGGACACCTATATACTGCAGCTGAAGAGCTTTGCAAAGAAGGTCATAAAGTTGCCTTTGCTCACTTCCGTTACATCAACCCGCTGCCGGCAAACACTGCCGAAGTGTTCAGTCACTATAAACGTGTTGTAGTAGCAGAACTCAACTCAGGAATGTTCGCTGATTTCCTCCAAGCTAAATTCCCGAACGTAGAAATACATCGCATCAATAAAGTACAAGGACAACCGTTCTTAGTGAGCGAAGTAGTAGACGGCGTTAAAAACATCAAATAAAAACAGCTATGGACCAAGCAAACAACACTTACACAGCAGCAAATTTCAAAAGTGACCAATCAGTGCGCTGGTGCCCCGGCTGCGGAGACCACGCCATCTTAAATACGTTACATAAGGCTATGGCCACAGTGGGAGTAGCACCGCACAAAACCGCCGTTATCTCTGGTATCGGTTGCTCATCGCGTCTACCCTACTATATGAATACCTACGGTTTTCATACCATACACGGCCGTGCAGCAGCAATAGCCACAGGTTTTAAAGTTGCAAATCCTGACATGACCGTATGGCAAATTTCAGGAGATGGTGACGGTTTGGCTATTGGTGGTAACCACTTTATTCACGCCGTACGTCGTAACATCGACATCAATATTTTGCTTTTCAATAACAAAATATACGGTTTGACAAAAGGCCAATATTCACCCACATCAGCTCGTGGTTTCGTGTCAAAATCATCACCTTATGGCACAACTGAAGACCCGTTCATCCCGGCAGAGTTGGTGTTTGGAGCACGTGGCAATTTCTTCGCTCGCTCAATTGACGTAGAGTTGCAAACCTCACAAGAAGTGATGGTTGCTGCAGCTAAACACAAAGGAGCATCTGTAGTAGAGATCTTGCAAAACTGTGTTATCTTTAACAACGGCATACACAATCCTATTACCGATAAAGCTGTTCGTGCGGACAAAACCATACATTTGCGCCATGGCGAAAAAATGCTTTTCGGCAAAGATATGAATAAAGGTCTTGTACAAGACGGTTTCTTGCTAAAGGCAGTGACAATCGGCGAAGATGGCTATACCATTGACGACGTTCTTGTTCACGATGCACATTGCCCGTCAAACTTCTTGCACCAGCAACTTGCAATGATGGATGGCGAAACCCTGCCGTTGGCAGTAGGCGTGATTCGCGATGTTGAGTCAATCACCTACAATGATGGTGTATGCGCTCAAGTTGAGCAAGTTAAAGCTAAAAAAGGATTTACTTGCTTGCGCGACATGATACTTGCCGGTGACACTTGGGAAGTAAAGTAAGCAATTACACGAAATAAATAGAAAGAGGTGTGCCA
>CAZJEA010000126.1:0-3152 GCA_964544895.1 uncultured Bacteroides sp.
TCCTCGTTGAAGAAGAAGTCTTCGTTTGAAGGGTAGTCGGGCCAGATGTCTTCGATAGATTCGTAGGTTTCGCCTTCGTCTTCGATTTCTTGAAGGTTTTCGATTACTTCGAGCGGGGCTCCTGAACGCATTGCGTAGTCAATGAGCTCGTCTTTAGTAGCGGGCCATGGAGCGTCTTCAAGTTTTGATGCTAATTCTAGTGTCCAGTACATAGTTAGGAACGTTTTATGTTTTTTGATGATTGTTTAATTGTCGAGTATAAGTTTTTCGGGGTGCAAATATACTGTTTTTCTGTAATCTAACAATCTTTATTCCAAAAAACTTCGTTTTTTTTCGCTATTTTGTTGAGGTATCGAGCAAAAACGAATAGATAGTCACTGAGGCGGTTAATAAATTTAAGCGCGTGGGCGTCTACCGGTGTTAGATTTGAAAGTGTAATCATGCGACGTTCGGCTCTTCTAGCCACAGTGCGAGCGATGTGAGTGTTAGCTGATTGGGCGCAACCACCGGGAAGTATAAATTGGTTGTGTTTGGCGAGAGTTGCGTCTATTCGGTCTATTTCCGATTCGAGAAATGCGACGTCGTCAGCGGTGATACCTTTGGGTTGGAATTTGCTTTCGGGCTCGGTAGCGAGTTGGCTGCCAAGGTTGAAAAGCTTGTTTTGTATCCATTGCAGGGTATTGTCGTCTTCGGCAGGAAGGATAGAAGTTGCGACTATGAGGCCTATCCACGAGTTGAGTTCGTCGACGCACCCGTAGGCCTCGAGGCGGGCGTCGTCTTTAGCGACGCGCTTTCCGCCTACGAGAGATGTTGTTCCGGCATCGCCGGTTTTGGTATAAATTTTCATTGTTTTAAGCAAGGGCAAGTATAAGCGCTTGAGCAGCGACAACGCGCAAGAACATTGTGAGCGGGTATACGGTAGAGTATGCAACCGCGGGTTGGTCGTGTCCTGTTGAGTTGTTTGCATAAGCTAGAGCAGGTGGATCGGTGTATCCGCCTGACATAAGGCCCATGATGGTGAGGAAGTTAATCTTATAGTATTTGCGGGCAACGCAGCCAACAATAATTAGCGGAACTATTGTGATTATGAATCCCCATAATACCCACCACATACCGGTCATGTTGAACACTGTGGCGCCGAAACCTTTACCTGCCGAGATGCCGACTGAAGCGAGGAACAGGCAGATGCCGAGTTCGCGAAGCATTAGCGATGCAGATGAAGATGTGTATGTCACGAGTTTTGCTTTGTAACCGAAGCGGCTGAGGAGTATTGCAACAACCAGCGGGCCGCCGGCGAGGCCGAGTTTCATGCCGAAGCCGATGTTGATAGAGCCGAGAGCAATACCGAGTATTATGCCAACGAATATTGTAATGAGGTTTGGTTGGTTGAGGCGTTTCATTGAGTTGCCCAGGCGTTGAGCCAAACGCTCAATGTCGTTAAGGTCGCCAACAACAGTGATGCGGTCGCCCATTTGCAAGCGCAAGTTTGGAGCAGCGAGAAGGTCAACACCGGCGCGGTTTACGCGAGTAGCGTTCACGCGGTAGCCGTTGTGAAGGCGGAGTGAACCGATAGTGACGCCGTTATATTCGCTTTTTGTGACGAGAATGCGGCGAGAGAATAACGGAGTGGGGGTAGTTTCCCAGTCCATTTCTTCTTCGGTGCCTACAACAGCGCAGAAGCGGTCAGCATCGGTGGCAGAGCAGACAATGAGAAGAAGGTCGTTGCAAAAGATTTCTGTTGATGATTTCGGAATGATGATTTGCCCGTCTTGGCGCATCAAACGCGAAACAACGAAGTTGCATTGAATGATGTCGTGAAGTTGCACCAAAGTTTTACCGTCAACAAGTTTGTTAGTAACTTTGATGGTAAGCAAGAATGGCTTGAGTTGAGAGTTTGTTACCTCATCGTCAAGTTCTTTGATTTCGTCTTCGCTTTTGATGCCGAAGATGCCTTTTATGACAAACATAGCAGCGATGATGCCAACAACGCCAAGCGGATAAGCAGCGGCATAACCTTGAGCCATTGTGTCTGCCATTTCCGAGCCGTTAGCAAGAGTGCTCACAGCTTGTTGTGCAGCAGCAAGACCGGGGGTGTTTGTTACGGCACCGCTCATGATACCTACCAATGCAGCTTTGTCGTGTACATTGCCGAAGTAGTATATCAGCACCACGATTAACACGTTGAGGGCTATTGCCGAAACCGCCAGCCCGTTTAGCACCATACCTCCGCGTTTAAACGACGAGAAGAAACCGGGGCCAACCTGCAAACCTATTGAGAAGATGAAGAGGATTAGACCAAGCTCGCGAACAAATTTGAGAATGTTCTCATCAACGATGTATCCGAAGTGTCCCATAAGAATGCCCACAAAGAGCACAAAAGTTACACCTAGGCTCACACCAAAGATTTTAAGCTTGCCTAAGAAAATACCGGCAGCAATAACGAAAGAATAGAGCACGAGTGTTGCTCCAATTGAGTTATGTCCCGGGAAGAATAAATCGGTTATCCAGTCCATATTGTATATTTAGTAAATTTGTATTTACGTATTAAGACGCAGATTTTTAAATTGAGTTACAAAGGTAGTTAAATTTGCTGATAAATAGTAGAAATATTTAATCGAATCATGTTTTTTAGTAATTATTTATAACTCTTTTTTTTTGAAAAAAGCAACGCAGCACCAAAGCACTGCGTTGCATCCAGAAAATGTGATAGTGATTTTATTTGATAGTGGTTTTTGTCACTGTGTTACCTTTGCGTGTTATGTAAATACCTTTAGTGGGCTTATAAACGCGAATGCCTTGCAGGTTGAAATACTCAACTTCGTCAGTGTTGTTGTCTACACTGATGTTTTCTACACCTGTGAATATGCCGCCGGTGATGCTGAGCGTGCGTATGCCTTCGTCGGGACGATATACCAGCGTAATCACGGGGTCTTCAACGTAGTGCCCGTTGTTTTCGTCAGCATTGGGGTGCACCGAAAATTCGGTATTAGTGTACTCCGTGTCTTCGCCGTCTTCGTCAATGGCACTGGGCGTGTCAATGCTGCCTGTTACTTGGGCTATCTGTTGAGCATAGTCTGATAGTTCTGTGAGCTCGTTTTGCAACTCATACTCTTTGTTGTAGTGCATAAGGTGCGTCTCGGCTTGTGTGTTAA
>CAZJEA010000126.1:3252-5734 GCA_964544895.1 uncultured Bacteroides sp.
ACAGCGTCAGCTCCGGCTTTGAAAAATCCGTTTTGCGCCACTTCAACGCCGTTCACATATATTCCGATCAACACCCAACCTTCAGCAGCCTTGGCAGTTGCGTAGAAGTCTTGTTTGAGTGATGCTTTGTACACCTCTCCATTTGGCAATAGAATCTCCTCGCCGCCGTCAAAACGGGTAACTTTGAGCGTGCCTTGAAGCGGGTCTGGCTCAACCGGATATACGTTGATGTTGTGCAATATCTCAGGGAATTCATAGCCCCTAACGGTAACTGTTGTGCCGTCGTGGCCGTTGCCCGAAATGTCGTTGAAAATATATGCCGAACCATCGCTTGTTTGCTCCATGTTGGCGAAGTCATATGCTGCAATCAAGCCTTCGGCTTTCGTGCGAATAGGGAATCCCCATTGCTTATCCTTATTTACGTCTTCTTCGCTTAAAGCCTCTGCATAGAAACGCACATCGTCAATGTTGCTGTTAAAAATGCGGTTGGTAGAAGCTCTCATCCAGTGTTTCCAATTGTAGGTGGTAGTAGTAAAAATCCACCATCCTGATGTCGTTGTTTCGCATGTGTCAGCTGGCTCATAGCGATTACCAATAAGCATATCGGTTAGCATATCAATAGTAGCACCATTCATTGTTATGTCGCTATTATTGTTAGATATAGTTTGTTTCTCAGCTAAAACACCGTCAATGTATAGTTTTACTGAACTTTCCGAGCCGCTTCCGGCGTCAAACACCATTGCTACGTGTCCAATGCGCGCGGGAATAATGCCACTGTGATAGGCGTTTTTGAGCACTCCGCGATAGTTGCCCGAAGCATCGCCCTTAACGCTGACATTCGCTCCAATGCTTTCGTCTTCGTTCTTACCGGCAATAATTTCGAACCCTTGTTGGCCATCATAAACATGTTCTTTAGTCACGTTACTACTAGTCGATTCGGTGTTAAGTTCGTGCCAACGAGTGCTGAGTACACCAAGGTCTTGGTCATTTTCTATGGTAAATTTGTTGAGCACTATGCGTGCTGTAACTGTGAGCGGGTGAGTGGCATCTATATTAAATGCTTCACTTTTAGGAATAATCATATAGCCGTCACCGTTGCACACCATGCTGCCATCGTATTCTGCCGAAATGCCTTGTGCCGGCAAGATGTCGGTCATCGCCATAGAGTAGAATACAATGTTGTATCCGTTAGAGTCGTCGCCTTCTTCAACGAGTACGCCCACGCGTCCGTCGCTGAGTTTGACGAGTGCGCTGTAAGCCGAATTGTCAGCGCATATTACGCGTCCTAGAGTCCAATTCTCGCCATCGTCAGACGAGTAGAATATGCTCACGTTTTTGCGCGTGCTTCCGCTGGTGTTGGCAACAGTTTGCAATAGATAAGTCTGTGCGTTGTAGCTGAAACTCATCAAATCGCCGTTGCACCCTTGGTCTAAAATGGTGCTTTCTTTCGGCGTTGACCAAGTCACGCCATTATCTTCCGACGTTGAAAAACGACGATACCCGGCAGTGCGGATACTCATAATCATTGTTGAATTGTCAGACAGCAATTCGAGTTTCGACTCGTTGCCATTTCCTGCTACCGGGCTGGTTTTGTAGTTGGGGTTAACAACTTCCCAGTGGTCACCGTGGTCTTTCGAGCGTATCACAACCTCATATTCGCCGCTATTGTTGATTTTTGTGTCGACAACAGCATAGATGTAGCCGGTGTTTGTGATGTCTTCGCTGACATACAACATACGTCCCGAAGCGACAAAGCCGCCCGAAAAACCGGGTATGCTTCCGGCAATTTGATCTGTGATTTTAACAGGGTCTGTCCATGTCACGCCATCAGCCGATTTTACCACATAAAAGTCGCCGTAAGCGCTACTTGACGAATAGCCAAAGTTGTACTTTGCTGCGAAGATGCAGACAATCTGCTCGATAAACGGATCGTAAACAACTGCAGCATCGCCGTAACAGTCGCTAAGGCTAGGTGCTAAGTACGCCGGATCACCCCAGGTGAGTCCATTGTCGGTGCTGACTCGTGCTATAAGTTGTATGTTTGTGTTATAGCCTAAGTCTTTCGTTGAGTCGTGGCGCTGATCGCTTATTGCCACTACGTTTCCATCTTTGTTGAGGACAACTGCAGGTATTCGATAGTAAGTGGAGTTGTAGTCGCCCTTTGCAAAAACGGTTGAAGAAATTACCTCGGCAGAAACCCTGCTGCCTGTGATCATAGCAAATAGAGCTATTAAACAAAGTAGAACATTCTTCATAGGAAATTTGCTTTTTAAGAAAGGTTAGTATGAATAGAAGAACTGATAGGAAATTAAATCGTGTTTAAGCGTTTGTGTTTCATAGTCATGACGCTTAGAAGACAGATATTATTTCATAGTGCTGCAAAGTTAGGTTAAAAAATAAGAAAAAACAAAGGCAAAAACCAAATGTCATAATAAATTAACCGCATTGTCACAGGTCCCGAACAGTTTTGTAAATATTGGGG
>CAZJEA010000127.1:0-2726 GCA_964544895.1 uncultured Bacteroides sp.
AACCAAAAACTGTAGTGCTACCATTACACCATAAGACTATCATTTGCTCAAGATTTGAACCTTAGTTCCTTTCCTAAAGCGATGCAAAGTTACGAACTAATTTTGAACTGTGCAAGTTTTTTGGCACAAAAATGACATTTTTTCTATGGAATGCTCTTTTCTTATTCTAATTTTGCGTACTTTTGTAATCGGAATAATAATAACTTTTTGCCCAAAATTCAATGCGCAAATTCTGTTTGTTATTTTTTTTATTACTGACATGCAAGATGTTAGCAAATGTCTCTATGCAAACTTACCAAACTTTGGTGGATAGCTTGGAGGCTCGCCTCGCGTTGGCTCCATCTCCGCAAGACAGCATAAAAATATTATATGACATATACGATGTGTCTTTTTTGCAAGATCAAACGAAAGCTGCAGAACGCATATACAAGACTGCCGTACGCTGCGGCGATATATCATCGCGTCTTGATGCATTGCGCATATTAACAAACCGTGCACACCGCAATGACTCGTTGCAAGAAATACAGCAGTGTCGTGCGTCACTAATATCAGCATCGCCGGAGCAAAAAGAGACAGTAGTATTTATAAAGATAGCCAGAGCCTCAACGGCTGCACGAACTCTCTCCGGTGATGAGTTGCGCAACAAGCTGCACATTGTGCTGCAAGGCTACAGATACGACCAACAAGTTGACCTATATCGCCGCATTGAACTTCTATTTACAATATGTAAATATTTGGAAGGACGCTCTACCAGCGACTTGCTATTCGGATACCTAAACGACTTAGAGAAGCTGATAAATAAGCTTCCGCAATATCCGGGCTCACTACGCTCACTATTTTACAATGCGTCAGCAATAGCAAACACCGATGCCGGACACTACACGCAGGCCATTGAAGATGACCGCAAGATGTTAGAGATTATGAAGGAGTTTGAGGCGCATTATAAGGAGCGCGGACGCAAATTTATAAACTACAACAACAATTACTATATAGTATATAGGCGCATGCTTGGCAACTACGAAGGACTCACCGAAAGCGAAGTAGACGAGCTATACAATGAAGTGTACAGACTCGCAAAGCTTAGTCCGGATATAGTAGAAGACATAACAGTATCCGGGCATTTGGTAGACGCATTTTACAATATGGCAAAAAAGCAATATAGTAAGGCTCTACCAATATTAAAAAATGCCCTAGACCTACAAGTAAATAAGACACGACGCACACAAATATTGCGCATGATTATAACAGCCGCGACAAATTGCGGCGACAAAGACGCTCTTATTGAGGCATACAAATATTACTTGCCTATGGTGCAAAAGCGCTTCAATAGTAGTGAGGAAGATCGTATGCTTGAATACCAAGTGCTGTACGATGTGAATACGCTCACGGCATCAAATGCCGACCTTGAAGCTCAATATGCACGTGCCGAAGTGTCTGAACACGAGCACATGCTGACAATTGGTGCTATAGCGCTTTTGCTACTCATTGTGTTATTTAGTGTAACATTTTATGCTTATCGTCGCACTAAAAAATTGTCACGGCACTTAGCAGAAACAAACCACATGCTAACAAACGAGCGCGACAATCTGCGACGCATACAGAAAGAATTGATACAAGCTCGCGACAAGGCAAAGATAGCCGAGCAACACAAATCTGACTTTATAAATAGTATTAGTCACGAAGTGTCAGAGCCGGTGAATGCAATTGTAGGTTACACTCAATTGATAGTGGATTCTGTAGAAGGCAACAAACGTGCCGTATTCGACAAATTCATTCAAATCATAGAACTAAATGCTGAGCTTTTGCGCACACTTGTTAATGATGTGCTTGATGTTGCCGAGTTGGAGAACTCGCGCATTGTGATAAAAATCAAAAACGTATCACTAAAGAAAATATGTGAAGTCTCGGCAGAGTCAATACGTTCGCGCATTAATCAAGATGTTGAGCTACGCATTGAGCCGCTTTATGATCAAGCAGATTACAATCTCGACACCGACCCCTTACGAGCCGAACAAGTTATTGTAAACCTCCTCACAAATGCAGCCAAATTCACCGACAAAGGATACATATCGGTTAAATACGGCATCGACTACGAACAGAAGAAAGCATTTATAATAATAGAAGATACAGGCCCCGGCATACAAAAAGGCAAAGAGCGAAAAATCTTTGATAGATTTTACAAAGGTAGCCAAATCAACCAGGGCATTGGCTTGGGCTTGACTATTTGTCAACTCGTTTCGCGCCTGCTTGGTGGCAGTGTCGAACTTGACCCGACATATAAAGAGGGTGCCCGATTCATCTTCACTATTCCAATAAACGAAACAACGAAGGCCGCTTACGTTGTTCCAATAACCTAACCACATTAAAAAAATGGATTACGTAGTTTTTGCTCCGGAAGAAGTAATTGACACAGAAATAAACCTACCACTTAGTAAAAGCGAGAGCGCACGACGACTCATACTTGACGCCTTTGGTAAAGTTCACGACGATAGCTTGATCGTTGCCGATTGCGACGACACAAATGCGCTAAAGCGAGGGCTGGCAACAGAGCAAGGAGAAGTAAATATTGGTGCTGCCGGTACAGCTATGCGTTTTCTCACGGCATATTATGCAGCAACACCCGGCACTGACATAGTCATCGACGGCAGCGAACGTATGCGTCATCGCCCAATTGCAATATTGGTTGAAGCTTTGCGCAAACTAGGAGCAGATATAGAATATGCAGG
>CAZJEA010000127.1:2826-5572 GCA_964544895.1 uncultured Bacteroides sp.
GGCGATTACGGCACGGACAGTCAACCAATAGAGCCCGACTGGAGCGCAGCGTCATACTGGTATGAAATCACTGCCATATCAGCCGGCCAAGTTTTTTTGCGTGGACTACGCGAGCATAGCTTGCAAGGTGACTGTGCAATAGCTAAATTTGCAGAACAACTAGGAGTAATCACCGAATTCACCGAAGACGGAGCTCAGTTGACAGCGTCGTGCGAACAATTGTCAAGGTTACATCTCGACATGAGCGAGACACCTGACATAGCACAAACTCTCGTAGTAACATCTGCTATGCTCGACACACCGTTTCAGTTTACAGGAGTGCACACACTCCGCAACAAAGAGACCGACCGCCTGCAAGCGCTCTATAATGAGGCTCTCAAAGTAGGCGTGGTGCTTGAGATTGACGGAGACGACAGCATATCGTGGACAAACAAATATCTTCCGGTAAACGAGACCCCCGACATTAAAACGTACGACGACCACCGCATGGCAATGGCTTTTGCCCCGGCAGCTGTAATTGCCAATTCGCTGATAGTGCGCAATGCAGAAGTTGTATCAAAATCATATCCGCACTATTGGGAAGACTTGCGCAAAGCCGGTTTTAAAATTGTAGACATAAACGAAATAGACGAACAACAATGATTCCTGCACTAATATTACTAGCCATTCTTGTAGTTTTTGGCGCAATACTATATCTACACTATCGACTCACAGGTGGCGACTCCGCCGAACAAGAGACAGCCGAAGAGCCACAAACAGACGATTCGGAATGTTGTGGTATGCACGTAACTTGCGAGCGCGACTCCCTTTTGGCTTCTGTTAGCGAAAAGGTTGAATATTACGACGACGAAGAGCTCGATGTGTACGCCGGACGTGGCGCAGACGAATATTCCGAGAGCGAAATAGATCAGTTTCGAGAAATATTGCTAACTTTACAGCCTGAAGACATCGCCGGCTGGGCACGCTCAATCCAGCTGCGAAACATCACCTTGCCCGGTGAAATTCGCGATGAGCTTCTGCTGATAGTAGCCGAGGCACGAAAAGAAGCGTAAGCTAGAGCTAATAAACCATACGTACATCCACTTTATATAAATGTTCGATTATCCGTTTTTCAGATTAGCAATGATAGGGGTGGCAATAATATCAATTGCTGCCGCCATGATAGGCACATACATCATAACACGTCGCATGGTAGCCATCTCCGGAGGTATCACCCATGCTTGCTTTGGAGGCCTTGGTTTAGGCTATTTTCTAAACATCAACCCTATTGCTATGGCTGCTGTCTTTGCTGTAGCCTCGTCGCTGGGCGTTGAGTGGTTATCAAAGCGTATGCACGTGCGCGAAGACTCAGCCATAGCCGTAATATGGGCTGTAGGCATGGCAATTGGCGTGCTCTTTGTCTTCCTCACTCCAGGGTACGTGCCCGAGTTAAACTCGTTTTTGTTTGGCAACATACTCACCGTATCGCCAACCGACATATACATCTTTGCAACCTTCACCGCAGTGCTGATATGCTTCTTCGCTGTGTACTACAAAAAAATCGTTGCCTGTGCATTTGACCGCGATTTTGCGCGCATATCAGGGCTTCCGGTGACGTTTATCACCACAGCTATGACTGTATTTGTAGCGCTATGCATAGTGCTAACCATACGACTCGTTGGAGTGATGTTGCTTATGTCGATGCTTTCTCTTCCGATGATGATAGCCGAAGTGTGGGTGCACCGTTTTAGCCGACTTATGTTTCTCTCCGTAATAATCTCGTTGGCATGTAGCATAACCGGGCTATGCATCGGAGCAGTGATAGATGTGCCATGCTCAGCAATAATTGTGATAATAATGACCATAGTTTACGTAATCTCGCGCATAGTTCATGCGAGCATATACCGTAGCTAGAGGTCAAAAAAAATAGGCAAAGAAGAAAAAAACAGGTATTGAAGTCAAAAAAAAGTATAAAATTTTGGCAATACCAAAAAAACTCCTTACCTTTGCAGCGCAATTGCGAGAGCATAAGCAATTGACTCCGTAGCTCAGTTGGTAGAGCAACTGACTCTTAATCAGTGGGTCGAGGGTTCGAGCCCCTCCGGGGTCACCATATTGGTAATTATTTTAAGAGCCGCGCTCATACTCGCGGCAGCTAAGAAAGACACACTTAGCTACAAGTTATTATTAGGTTTGTATGACGCGAGCGAAAGAGTTTGCTCAAATCATCATGTTTAAAAAGATTGTATCAAATTTACATTTATGACTTACATTAGAAAAGCAGTAAAATGGTACTTTGACCGTGCTGCACAAGTTTATGCTATGACCTCAAACCCCATGTTTGATCAAAAGGTTTAGGTCTCTGATCTCAATTTAACCGCGTTCCTACGGTACGACATTTGGTCGCATCGTAGATTTTTTTTTATTATAAAGAGAAAATAAAGTTTTTTGGCACAAATAGATATAGTGTCAAATATTATTAGTAACTTTGCAAGTGAAATGGCAACACACTGCCTAAGTGGACAAATTTGGCTGCTTGCAACCACTGAAAAAAATGCTAAAACCGCTCGGCGATAGATTCCGACCGATTTTAAAATGAACTTTTCACAATGCGCTGCAGCTGGAATTACCGAAGCTGTAGCGCATTTGCTATTTTCAGTATATTGAATATTAACAACAACTCAAGATATAATATGAATTATCTTTTCACATCCGAATCGGTGTCAGAAGGACACCCCGACAAAGTCGCTGACCAAATCAGCGATGC
>CAZJEA010000128.1:0-5507 GCA_964544895.1 uncultured Bacteroides sp.
CTGTGCCGTTCACATTTTGTTGTGAGCTGTTGAGGAATTGCTCCATGTCGCGCATAACAGGCTCGAGGTATTGTGCTTCGTGAAGGAACATGCCATACCAAGTGCCAATTTGATCTTTCCAGTATTGTTGCCATTTGGTGAGGGTATGTTTTTCGAGCATTTTGTGTGCCGCAATGATAAGAATAGGACCGGCAGCTTCAAAACCTACGCGGCCTTTGATGCCGATGATAGTATCGCCAATGTGCATATCGCGACCGATGCCGAATTTAGAGCCGAGGGCTTCAACTTCGCGTATTGCATCAACTTTGTTGTCGAAAGATTTGCCATTGACAGCAGCGATTTCACCTTTTTCGAAAGTGATTTTGAGTGTTTCTTCGCCGCTAGCAGTGATTTGAGAGGGATATGCGCTCTCAGGCAGAGTTTGCTCAGAGTGCAAAGTCTCTTTACCACCTATGCTAGTGCCCCAAAGTCCTTTGTTGATAGAGTACTCCATCTTTTTGAAGTCAGCTTCGTAGCCGTGTTCTTTGAGGTAGTTAATTTCGTATTCGCGGGTGAGCACCATATCGCGAGTCGGGGTTATAATTTCGATTTCAGGAGCGAGAATTTGGAAAGTCAAGTCGAAACGCACTTGGTCGTTACCGGCACCGGTAGATCCGTGTACCACGCTGTGTGCACCGATTTTTTTTGCGTATTCGATGATAGCGATAGCTTGGAAAATACGTTCGCTAGAAACGGAAATTGGGTAAGTACCATTTCTGAGCACGTTGCCAAAGACCATATATTTTATGCTTTTCTCATAATATTCGTTAGTGATATCGAGAGTGGCGTGTGTTTTAGCTCCCAATTTATAAGCGCGTTCTTCAATAACTTTTAACTCAGCGTCAGAGAAACCGCCGGTATTTGCAATTGCAGTATGAACTTCGTAACCTAAATCTTCTGCAAGGTATTTTGCGCAAAATGAAGTGTCAAGACCACCGCTAAATGCTAATACAACTTTCTTCTTTTCCATAATGTAATATCGAATTTAGTAGATTTTATTTCAGATTAAATACTTTTTTGAATTTGTTTTTTAGAATCATGACATAAGGAGTCATACGCGATTGAGCTAATGCCGGCTGTTTAGGGTCGTAAAGCATACCGGTGCATAAGCACATTCGTCGATTGTTTCGTTGCAAAATGTCATAATTTCGACAACCTTGGCATCCCTGCCAAAATTCTTCGTCATCTGTAAGTTCCGAAAAGGTAACCGGTTTGTATCCCAAACGTGTGTTCAACTTCATAACAGGAAGAGATGTGGTGATGCTGAAAATTTTCGCGTAAGGGAATCGTGTTCGGGCAAGCTCAAAAGTTTTAGCTTTGATGCGAGCAGCCAAACCGAGGTGCCTGTACTCAGGGTCAACAATAAGTCCTGAGGTGCCAACATAGTCACCGTGCTCCCAGCTCTCGATATAGCTGAAGCCTATTATTTTATCGCCGTCAAGAGCAACCACAGCTTTACCGGTTGTTATTTTTCGAGCGATGTACTCAGGAGAGCGCTTTGCAATGCCAGTGCCGCGTTGAAGAGCCGATTCATAAATGAGAGTTACAATTCGTTCGGCGTACTTGCTATGCTCTTCTTGAGCGAAATCTACCTTAATGTTGTTTACATTCATTTCTCTTAAATCATTGAAAACCTGTAAAAAAATAAATCTGCATAAAAATAAGTGTGTTACACAATCTTTTTTACGTACGTATGTACATAAGCAATACGCAAAGGTACATAATTAATGAGTAAAAACGACATAAAATACAAAAAATAACACTAGAAATTATCTTTTTTATTGTTTTTAGGCTTAATTTAAACCATTACGCTTTTTTCAATCTTATTAGAATAATTGCAAAACTTATTGATAATCTTTCTCCTAAAATAGTGATTATTGACTTTTTTTGCGTACATTTGCACCCAACAAACTAACGACACTAGTTGATGCGTATTAAAACTTTTATCTCCTTCGCAACGGCATTGTTGACGTGCACCGGTTCTTTGGCCGTAAATAGCACTGATTATTCTAAATTCGTTAATCCTTTTATTGGTACTCTGGGTGGTGGAAATACCTATCCGGGGGCACAGGCTCCGCATGGCTTGGTGCAGCTAAGTCCTGACAATGGTTTGCCGGGATGGGATCGTATTGCCGGATATTTTTATCCTGATAGTACGATTGCCGGATTTAGTCATACGCATTTAAGTGGAACCGGAGCCGGCGATCTCTATGATATTTCATTTATGCCGGTAACTAAACCGTTAACCATCGCTCCTCAACCATTGGGTGTGCATTCTAAGTTTTCGCATAGCTCGGAAGAGGCTTATGCCGGATATTATAAAGTGCATCTTGACGATTATGATATTGATGTCGAATTGACCGCTACCGAGCATGTTGGTGTGCAACGTTACACGAGTCATGCTGATTCGATGAGTGTGATTCTTAATCTTCAAAAAGAGATGAATTGGGATCATACTGTCGCAACAGAAATTCAGATTATAGACTCGGTTACTGTATGTGGGTATCGCTTCAGTGATGGATGGGCAAGAAACCAAAAAGTGTGGTTTGCAACTCGCTTTTCTAAGCCGTTTGCATCTATTAAATATGACGAAAATCAGCACGGAATTGCAACTTTTGATTTTATCGAAGTAAATAACAGTAATCTTGTGGTAGCTACTGCTTTATCTAGCACGTCTTGCGAAAGTGCTTTAAGTAATTTGCGAAACGAATTAGAAATGAGTGATTTAGATTTCGACAATATTTTAAGTTATAATGTGGCTAAATGGAATAAAGAGCTAGGTAAAATAGATATAGAAACTGACGACGCTGATGCTAAAACAATATTCTATACCTCGCTGTATCATTGTCTTTTAGCTCCTGTTATTTATAGCGATACTTCAGGCGATTATTTAAGCCCTGATGGTAAGGTTTACAAGCCCGGAAAAGATACAGTTACTTACAGCACTTTTTCGCTTTGGGATACATATCGTGCGGCTCATCCGCTATACACTATAATAGAGCCAAAACGTGCCGGACAAATGGCTAGGTCATTGGTCGATTTTGCGCGCCAAGCTGGTAGTATGCCGGTGTGGAATATGTGGGCATCAGAAACAAATATGATGTTAGCATATCACTCAGTTCCGGTTATTGTTGATGCTATATTTAAGGGTATTTATGAGACGAATGTTGATGAAGTTTTAGATTTGTTTTCGTCAACAGCAAACTCTAAAACCGACTATTTAAAATACGGATATGTGCCATGCGATGTCGATTCGTCGTGGTCAATGTCCAAGACTTTAGAATATGCATACGACGATTATTGCATAGGTTTGCTTGCTGCCAAAGTTGGCAAAAAAGATATGGCAAAAGAATTTGCACGTCGAGCAAAATTCTATAAAAATACATATAATAAGCGCACACAATTTATGCAGCCGCGTTTGTCTAATGGAGAGTATATATCAGATTTCAATCCGCTGGAATATACTGCCCCGATATGCGAGAGTAATGCGTGGCACTATCTTTGGTCGGTGCAACAAGATATACCGGGATTGGCAAAATTGATGGGCGGATATAAAAAGTTTGCAGAACGTTTAGACACGTTTTTCACGCTCGAAGATAATAGTGTTGAGTTGCCTCTGTTTAGTACAGGTATGATAGGGCAATATGTGCATGGCAATGAGCCGTCGCATCATGTGGCTTATTTATACAACTATGCCAATCAGCCAAAGAAAACTCAATATTACGTTGATAGAATCATGCGTGAGCAATATAAAAATGCTCCTGACGGATTGTGTGGCAACGAAGATTGCGGACAAATGTCAGCGTGGTACATATTTAGTGCACTCGGTTTCTATCCGGTAGATCCGGTGTCGGGTGAGTATCAAATAGGCACACCGCTATTTAAGAAGGCAACCATCCATCTTGACAATGGCAAATCATTTGTTATCAACGCACCAAAACGTGATAATGAAAATATATATATCGAAAGTATGAGCTTGAATGGCAAAACTCTCAAGTCGTACTCAATAAAGCATACTGATATAATGAAAGGTGGCATACTAAATTTTAATATGACTACAAATTCTAAATAACTATATATGGAAACAAAACTGAACAACATGCCTTGGCAAGATAGACCGGAAGGCTGCAAAGAACCTATGTGGCGCTATAGTGAAAATCCCATTATTGATCGCTATCACATTCCAACCTCTAACAGCATTTTCAATAGCGCAGTTGTGCCTTTTGAAGGTGGTTTTGCCGGCGTTTTCCGTTGCGATAACCGTGCTGTGCAAATGAATATATTTGCAGGTTTTAGTAAAGATGGTGTTAATTGGGAAATAAATCACGAACCTATAGAGTTTAAGGCCGGTAATACTGAAATGATTGAGTCGGCATATAAATATGACCCTCGAGTTACAAAAATCGGCGATACCTATTGGATCACCTGGTGTAACGGTTATCATGGCCCTACAATTGGCATTGGCTATACATACGACTTTAAGGAGTTCTTCCAATGTGAAAACGCATTTTTGCCCTTCAACCGCAATGGTGTGTTATTCCCTGAAAAAATAAACGGAAAATATGCAATGCTTAGCCGTCCCAGCGACAACGGACATACACCTTTTGGTGATATCTGGTTGAGCTATAGCCCGGATATGCGTTTCTGGGGTGAGCACCGTCATGTAATGGGCCCAACACCTTTTGAAGATAGCGCTTGGCAATGCACAAAAGTTGGTGCCGGCGCAGTGCCCATTCGTACCGAAGAAGGCTGGTTGTTGTTCTACCACGGTGTTATCACTACATGCAATGGCTATCGCTATGCTATGGGTTCGGCTCTCCTTGACCTTGAAGATCCTTCAAAAGTGCTTTATCGTACACAACCATATTTGCTCGGCCCGGCTGCTCCATACGAACTTCGTGGTGATGTGCCCAATGTTGTGTTCCCTTGCGCTGCTCTCAATGATGGAGAACGCGTAGCTGTTTATTATGGCGCTGCTGATACTGTTGTTGGATTAGCCTTCGGATATATTAGCGAAATTATAGCCTTTACTAAGGCAAATTCGTTGAAAAAATAAATATTCTCTGAAAAGATAAAAATACATGTGTCGCATATCTCTTTGTGGCACATGTATTTACGTTTTAACCGCGTTTTTTGACGCTATTTTTGTCCCAAAAAATTAGGTTAATTCAAACAAAAGTGTTAACTTTGCAGTGCAAAAGCAAAAAACCACGGAGAGGTGGGTGAGTGGCTGAAACCACCAGTTTGCTAAACTGACGTAGGAGTAATCCTACCACGAGTTCGAATCTCGTCCTCTCCGCAAAGACAACGAAGCCGCTGATTTTCAGCGGCTTTCGTCGTCTTAAGGGGAGGCGAGATGAGAACGAGTAGAGTTCGTTATCGCGCAGCGCTTTCGAGGCTTTGCCGAGAAAGAATCTCGTCCTCTCCGCAAAGACAACGAAGCCGCTGATTTTCAGCGGCTTTCGTTG
>CAZJEA010000129.1:0-5456 GCA_964544895.1 uncultured Bacteroides sp.
TAGCTTAGCGGCTATATAAATATATTTTGATTATGACCGGAACTAATCCTACAGATGCCTCTATAATACTAACATATCGCTGTCCTATGAGATGTGCGATGTGCAATATATGGAAAAATCCAACTGATAAAGCAACTGAAATAAAGGCTTCAGATTTGAAGTCTTTGCCTCAACTGAAGTTTATTAATCTCACCGGCGGAGAGCCTTTTATACGCGAAGATTTGGCGGAAATCGTTGAGGAATGTTACAAGCACACCAAACGTATTGTCATTTCTACTTCGGGCTGGTTTGAAGACAGAGTTATCGCGTTGGCTAAAAAATTTCCCAATATCGGCATACGCATATCTATTGAAGGCTTGAGCCGCAAAAATGATGAGTTGCGTGGTCGCGAAGGAGGCTTCGATAAAGGCTTGCGCACATTGTTGACGCTTAAACAAATGGGAGTAAAAGATATAGGCTTTGGCTGTACTGTCTCAAACAACAATTCGCAAGATATGCTTTCGCTCTATCAGCTGTCGTTATCGTTGGGCTTGGAATTTGCAACTGCCTCATTTCACAACTCTTATTATTTCCACAAAGATGACAATGTTGTGACAAATAAGCAAGAGGTTTGCGAAAACTTTAAAACACTGATAAACTGGCAACTAAAAGAAAAGCATCCGAAATCATGGTTCCGCGCATTCTTCAACATGGGCTTGATTAACTATATTGAAGGCGGCAGACGTATGTTGCCTTGTGAGGCAGGTAGCGCTAACTTCTTTATCGACCCCAGTGGTGAAGTCTATCCTTGCAATGGCTTGGAACAAAAATATTGGAAAGAATCGATGGGCAACATCCACGATGCCGATTTCATGACCATCTGGAACAGCGAGCAAGCTGAACATGTGCGCGCTATGGTGCGCCGTTGCCCCAAAAACTGCTGGATGGTGGGCACTGCCTCCCCTGTTATGCACAAATATATCAAGCACCCACTCAAATGGGCGCTGACAAACAAATTGCGCTCACTGCAAGGCAAAGAGGCTTGTTTGGATAAAACTTGGTATAATGTAGGTCAAGATCCGCAACAAGGCGATTTGCGTTCTAAATACTAATAAGAAATGAAGATTGTAGTCATTGGCACACGTGGCATACCCAATATCATGGGCGGAGTAGAGACTCATTGCGAGCAGCTCTACCCGCGCATTGCGCAAATGGGACATGATGTGACGGTGATACGCCGTGCGTCGTATGTCACAGACGAGAACAAAATTGACAACTATAAGGGCGTTAAACTTTTAGATGTCTATGCCCCACGCAAAAAAAGCATTGAGGCTATTGTGCACACGTTCTTGGCAATACTCAAGGCGCGCTCGTTGCACCCCGATGTGCTTCACATTCATGCCATCGGCCCTTCTATTTTGGTGCCGTTTGCCAGACTGTTGGGCATGAAGGTGGTGATGACCAACCATGGCCCTGATTACGACCGTGACAAGTGGGGTGCTGCCGCAAAATTTGTCTTGAAAACCGGTGAGTATTTGGGCTCAAAGTTTAGCAATCGCGTGATTGTGATCTCAAAGACTATTGCAAATATAGTTGCCACTCGTTGTGGCCGCAAGAATACAGATCTGATTTTTAATGGTGTAGAAATTCCCGTCAAGTCTAAAAATACTGACTACATACAATCATTATCTCTCGAACCCCGAAGATATATTCTCGCCGTGGGCAGATTTGTGAAAGAAAAAGGCTTCCACGATTTGATTGAAGCATTTACGACCGCCAACTGCGAAGACTATAAACTTGTCATTGCCGGCGATGCCGACCACGAAGACGACTATTCGCGTATGCTCAAACAAAAAGCGGCTGAGACACCGGGAGTGGTGCTCACAGGATTTGTGCGTGGTGAGAAGTTAAATCAACTTTTTACTAACGCCGCATTCTTTGTGCTTCCCTCGTATCACGAAGGCCTTCCCATTGCCCTGCTTGAGGCAATGAGTTATAATCTTGATGTTTTGGTCAGCGATATCCCTGCAAATAAAATCCCTGCCGTTGACCACGACGATTTCTTCAGAACAGGCGACACTGAATACCTTTCGCTGATGATGGGCAATAAACAATTATTAGAGAACTTTGATCGCCAGTATGACCTCTCGCCTTACAATTGGGATTACATTGCGCGTCAGGTTGTAGATGTTTATAAACAAACTCTTAATAGATGAAAATTCTAGTTACCGGTGCTGCCGGATTTATAGGCGCCTATGTTGCTCAACGTTTGGTTGAACGTGGAGATGAAGTTGTTGGTATTGATAATCTTAATGACTATTACAACCCTCAGCTCAAAATTGATCGCCTGAAATCTCTGCTTGACACTGATGTAGATATAAACGGTGCTACCACGGTGGTTAGCCGACATGCAAATTTTACATTCATAAAACTTGCCATTGAAGATCGTCAAGCTATGGCGTCGCTGTTTGAGCGCGAGCACTTTGATGTAGTTGTTAATCTTGCGGCTCAAGCCGGAGTGCGCTACTCAATAGAAAATCCGTTTGCCTATATCGACAGCAATCTTTTAGGCTTTGCAAATATCATTGAGGGTTGTCGACAAACTAAAGTGAAGCATTTGGTTTATGCAAGTTCAAGTAGCGTTTATGGCTTGAATGGCAACACACCATATCAAGAAAGCCACAGCATTGCGCATCCTGTCAGCCTTTATGCAGCTACAAAAAAAGCGGATGAGCTGATGGCTCATGCTTATAGCCATCTTTACGCAATACCCACCACCGGCTTGCGCTTTTTCACCGTGTATGGCCCTTGGGGACGTCCGGATATGTCACCGGCACTATTCTCTGATGCAATACTAAATGAACGTCCTATAAAAGTTTTCAACAATGGCGATATGTTTCGCGATTTCACTTATATCGACGACATTGTTGAGGGTGTAATTCGTGTCATCGACACCCCGGCACAGCCTGATGAAAACTGGGATGCTGCAAATCCAAATCCGGCAACATCATCCGCTCCTTATCGCATCTACAATATTGGCAACTCTAATCCGGTAAAGCTTATGGATTTTATCAAGGCGATAGAGACGGCTATAGGCAAGGAGGCAGAAAAAATCATGTTGCCAATGCAGTCGGGCGACGTTATCGGTACCTATGCCGACACAACTTTGTTGCAACGCGACGTAGACTTTAAGCCAAACACCCCGCTCAGTGTTGGCATGCAAAAATATATTGATTGGTATAAAAACTATTATAACAAATGAAAGTACTTCAAGTAACCTCTAACTATCCGACGCCGAAATATCCCATATTCGGTATTTTCATGAAAGAACAAAAAGAATCGGTTGAGCGTTTGGGCGTTCAAACGCAGTTGTTCTATTCTAATGGCAAGGAAAACGGAGGTTTCAAACAGCACATCAAGTCAATATTTAAAATTATGCCTTTGGCGTGGTCGCGTAGCTACGATCTTGCGCATTGCCATCACGCTGTTTCCGGCTTGATTTATTTGTTGTCAGGAGGTGCATTGACACATAAGTGTGTGCTTTCATATCAAAACGATCCCGACCATGAGTATGGTAAATGGGTGTTCCGCTTGCTTTATCCCTTCTTCAATAAAATCATCATCAAAAACAACCCTTCAAACTATCTTAAATATAAAAAGGTTGTCTACCTGCCCAATGGCTGTAACTCTAACTTCTTTGCTCCAATGGACAGGGAGGAAGCTCGTAAGCAATTGCAATGGGATAATGACAAAATATATATTTTATATATGGACTCGAACAAAGGCAAACGCACACAAAAACGCAAAGATCGTTATGACGAAGTGTTGAGAATGCTCAAAGACGACTATAAATATAATAATGTGGTCTCAATCGAGTTGTCAAACACTCCGCGTGAGCAAATACCAACTATCATGAATGCTTGCAACCTTCACCTTATGACTTCCGACTTCGAAGGCTCACCCAATTCTGTCAAAGAATGTTTGTGCTGCAATGTGCCGGTAGTATGTACTCCGGTTGGCAATGTGCCCGAGATGATGGGTGACATACAAGGCTGTTATGTTACTAAAACATTTAAGGCAGCTGAGTTGGCTGAGTGCTGCGACAAGGTGCTAAAGTCATCGCGATCAGACTTCAATGGCCGAGCTCGATTTTTGGAAAAAGGCTATGGCATAGATGCTGTTGCCGAAAAGCTAAAGGCTCTATATGCATCATTGTAGGTTTAATTTCAATGATGTTAAAAAATACAAAATGAGTTTTGTGGCAAATTGATATGATATAAGGGGTGGGGTGGAGTGTTTTTCTGCCAAATTATTTGTTAAATCACGCTTTTTGCCGACAAATTATTAGCTTTTTGGCACAAAATTAGAGCTTAAAGTTTCAAATTAGCACCTTTCACTTTATTGTGTTGCCGTTTTTTTACTATTAAATTTTGTTTTTTTTCAATAAAAGTGTTTATCTTTGTAAATTCTTTCGCAACAATTATACATGGATGTAAATGCATTGCTGCAACTAATTAATTGATTATTAAAAGTTTAACTAATATTGTCTAATTTATTTTTAGTATGAAAAAGCTGTTTCTATTACTTGTGACAGTATTATCAGTTACCTTGTGTGCGTCGGCTCAGATGCGTACGGTGACAGGTACTGTCGTAGAAGAGGCTAATGATGAGCCAATTATTGGCGCTTCAGTTACGCCTGCCGGAAGTACTAAGGGTGTAGTTACCGACATTGATGGTAATTTCTCTCTCCAGGTACCTGCCGGAGTTAAAGCAATCACAGTTTCCTATGTTGGATTTGTTTCACAAACTGTAACAATTACTGGCAATCATCTTACAATTGCTCTGAAAAACTCAGCAGAAATGCTTGATGATGTTATCGTTGTAGCTTACGGTACTGCGAAAAAATCTGAATACACAGGTTCTGCCGGTGTTATTAAGTCTGATCAACTTGAAGATGCACTTGTATCTAACGTGACCAACGCCATTTCAGGTAAGGTAGCAGGTGTACAAACACTTAGCTCTAACGGTCAACCCGGTACATCTGCCAGCGTTCGCATTCGCGGCGTCGGTTCTATCAATGCCGGATCAAGCCCTCTTTATGTTGTAGACGGTCTTCCCTTCGATGGCGATATCGCTGCTATCTCACCCTCAGACATCGAGAGCATGACAGTTATTAAAGATGCTGCTTCTACCGCTCTTTATGGCGCTCGTGGTGCTAACGGTGTTATCCTTGTTACTACTAAACGTGGTAAAGAAGGTGCAGCTAAAATCTCTGTTGATATGCGTTGGGGTGTTAACTCACGTGCAATTCCTCAATACGATGTTATCACAGATTCACGTCAGTACATTGAAAACGTATATAAAGCACTCTATCAAACAGCTGGCGACTATTATGGCTACAACACACATGCTCAAAAATATCAATATGCTATAAACAATATCTGGTCGTCACTCGGTTACCAAACATGGACCGTTCC
>CAZJEA010000130.1:0-5400 GCA_964544895.1 uncultured Bacteroides sp.
TAAATACCGTGATGGCGTAATCGGCAAATATTGGAAATCGGATTTACACGCATATATGGCATCTGTTTTTATAGCAAATGGTCACCACCCGATAATTATTGGGGGCATCGAAGATCATGTACATTGTCTTATTGAATACAATCCCAAACAAAGCATTCCCGAAATGGTGCGCGAGGTAAAAACATCGGCAACAAATTGGATTAATTGTGGGCATTTCACCATGTGTAGATTCGCATGGCAAAAGGGTTATGGTGCGTTTTCGTTATCAAAGAGCCACATTGATCAAACCCGACGATATATCGCAAATCAAGAGCAACACCACCATGGCGAATCGTTCCGCGACGAGGTGGCACGCATATTGAGAAACCGCAATATATCGTTTGACGAAAAATATCTACCGGAGGATATGGAATAATTGTGTGGATTAATGAGACGTAAAAAAGGAGGTGGGATTTTTTGGGTCCGACCTCCAAAGGTTATGAGGGAGTGCTTGCAAAAAGCTAGCCTAGTTCATTAATTCGGCATCTTGCACGCGCAAAATCCATGCATTAATTTTAATAACAGCGAGGTAATAAACCGGCTCGTCAACAATTTCGGCACGCGGAGTCAAGAACAAAGTTATGTTGAACAAATCTTCGGTATCGAAATATTGTTGGTCAGAGACGTTTTGGCTGGCATTTATAGAGCGAAAAGCTTTCAGGATATAGTCGTTGAGGTTTAAGGCGAGCACGTTCTTGCCGGTCTTTTTGTTAGAGATGTATAGATAAGACGGGTGCTCGGTAGTTAGGCGCAAAGTGTTGATGTCGCTGCGCAACATGTGCAACATGCCAAGCTCGTCGGTTTGAGCTAAATCTTCTTCCAAAGAGCCTTCAATATCCTCGTCTTTAAGCGAGAAATAGTTGTAGGTTATAGTAGGGCCGGTAAGCACATCGTTATTGCGTGCCATAGAACCGTTAGCCGAAGTGATTTTAAAGTCGAAATCGTCGGCATTGAGCACGTCACCGTTTGTGGTGCAAAGGTGAATAACGAAGTTGTTAGTATCTTTGACCATTGGGACAATCACCTTTGTCATGTTAAGTGACAGCACGGAGGCTTCGGTGACTTCACCATGCCAAAGAGGCATAAACGTGTTAGAAGTAGAGTTGTCAGAAGCGGTTTTTAGAGAGACGGCTTGATTTTGCTCGTCGTAATTATCTGTGTCAGAGAGGCCGTTCCAGACAACGAGATGGTATTTCCCTTCAGGCATGGTTACGCTCACCTGATAGTCTTGTTGTGATAGTTGGTCGCCATTCACATCTAATTCCTTGACCAGGGCGTCGCTTTCATTATATATGAAAATGTGCACATCGGTCAATTCCGATTCGAAACTAGTGCGTGCTGCATATTTAGGCACTAATTGTATGACCATACCTTCAGGACAATCTGTCGTTTCGTCGTGCGTGAGAGAGTCGCACGACGTGAGGCTCACTGCTGCAGCGACACTGAGCAAACAAAGTGTCTGTCGGAAAATCTTATTCATAATATAAAATTTAGTATATTGAGAATTTGCAAAAAGCAATATTAAAATCCCAAAGGGAGAAGAGATTATAAGGCGAAGTAAAGCCTTAAAGAGGATTTGAGAACAAGAGTTAAGAATAAAAGCCCGGGGATTAAGGCTTTGCGAGATTGGTGATTGCCGCTCCCCGGGCCGATATTAACTTATGCTTGTCTCTTTAGCTAATTGTTGCGTATTAGTGACCTAAGATCATATTATTTTCACGAACAATCCAAGGACGAACTACGAGGTCAATTTGCATGTAAACTTTAGCACCTTCATCAGGATCGTCGATACCTGGTTGATCAGGATCGTAAGGATCGGGTTGATCAGGATTTTCAGGATCAGAACCGGGTTTCGGGTCTTTAGGAAGTGAGCTGTACGGTGACATTGCGATAGATTTAACTGACAATTCGTAAGAGTTGTTACGAACGATAGCAAATTCCATCTTGCCCATTACGGTGTAATCTTCATTGTTGAGGTGACGGATGTAGTACTCGTAGAAGCCCATGCCTTTCTTGAAGTATCTGATACCATATTCACTCATAGTTTTCGAGGTAGCTTCAATCTTCTTAATTGTATTAATACTTTCAATTGAAGAATAGAATTCACCTTCGAAGAAGTAGAGGTCATCGCCTGATTGCCATGTTTGGTGGTCAGAATCAAGTCCATCAACGGTGGTAGGAATAAGAGTAACACAGAAGATAATACCTGTAGTGTGGCCTTTGCGTTGAGCATTAACGCCCATTGTGTTTTCAGCAACGTATTCAACACTTTGAGGAACGTTATTAACAGCACCAAGAAGTTTTGTGAAACCGGCAGTTTTTAAATCAGCATCAGAAATAGAAGCAGGCGATTGAGCTTGGCTTAAGCGTTGCAGGAAGTAAGTTTCGTCGTCAAGAGCTTTTTCTTTTTTGAGGTTGGTGATAGGATCGATGACATACGGGAGATCAGCAGTCATACGTCCGAACAAACCTGCAGGTAATGTCTCAAATTTATCAGTATTTGTAGTCCATTTATCTTGGTCAACAATAGAGTAGTCATCAGCGATGTCGCCAACGTGACGATAGGTGTACAATGTTGTGTTTTTGTTAACTACGCGATAAGCTTGGATGCGAACTTTACCAATTTTAGTACCGGTATCACCTTTTTCAGCTTCAGCATTTGATTTGTATAGAGGTACAGTGAAATCTGCATCAGCGAAAGCGATACGGCCATAAGAACGCTCAATTTCATAATCCAATTCGTATGGGCTAGATTGAGTGTTAGCCTTTGTAGCGTGCAAAGTTGCATAAACTGTGCCGTTGTAGCTACGTGCTGCCATAGGTATACCTATTGAGGCTTTAATACCTGTGGATTCAGCGGGGTCAGATGTAAATGTCATTGTAGAGTTCAACAAATCAGCTTCGGTCTTGATGTTAGCTACATTGTCAGGAAGTTGGTTAACCAATGCATATACATGGTAGTCAGTATCCAAACTCAAGACAGACGGCAATTCGTAAGTTGTTGTTCTGAAAATAGGAACGCCATTGTATGTACCGGCAGTACCGTTAATTTGCTCGGTTGTACTTCCTGTTTCACTTCCTTTATAAACGCCATATTCTACGTAAGGATTACTATTAACTTTCTTAACATTACCATCGGTATCGAAGAAGAATAGATAGAGTTTGTTGACAGTGTTTTCGAAGTCTGTACCATCTTTATAATCTTCAGAGCTTTCAGCACCGTTAGCGGTGTATTCGTCAGCACGAGAAGTTGTAGCAGAAGGGAAAGCTAATGTCATTTCAATATAGGCGCCATTACCAACCTTTTGTTGGTCCTCATTTTTGGGCTGAGGCACGTCTTCACTGGAGCAAGCGGCAAAACCTAAAGCCATTGCTGCTGCTAGACTTAATGATAGAAACTTTTTCATGTTAGTTTTTAATTAAAAAGTTGATGAAAAAAATTTATAAAAATTTGGTTATGAATTTACTTTTTATCGTACCAGACATCGATGTAGCAAGCGCTACGCAATTGCGGGTATAGCACATCGAAAATGCTGCGATATGTACGGCCACCGTTGAGTGCTTTGAGACGGTCTTTGCGTTGAGCTTTAGGCACGTTGTCGATGATGTTGAGCACTTGATCTTTGCCCACCATATCGCTTTCGACAACTAACTTGCGCAAGCCATACCAGTCTTCGCCTCCGGAGATGGTGACAACTTGGTCGGATGTGAGTCGTTTCTCGTGGTCGAGGATGTAAGCCTTGAGAGCTTCGGCACGCCATTGTCCGAGGTCTTTATTGTGGTCAGTTGGACCTTCGGGCGAAGCGTAACCTTCAACATCAATGTGGTCGACTTTGATTGAGTCGGATGTGAAGATTAAGTCGAGGGCAGTCATAATCGTAGCGAGGTGATCGCGGTTTTGCGAGTAGTCGATGTCGAGGATAGAGTTATCTAAACGATAGCGCACGGGCATGTGAGTGCCGCTGCTGGGTTGACCGACCCTATGCACGAACGGGAACATCTCTTCGATAGTGGGCTTAATGACTTCTTTTTCTTTTATGACAAGAGTGTCGGTGCTGTGAGTGTGAATGCCGGGCATGGTGATTGTGCGCACATGGCGAGCTTTCGATTTACCAAATGTGTAGGCGAGATTGACAGCCAAACGAGTTGGGGCAAAAAAAGTCTTTGATTTGTTGGGATATTTTTGTCCGCAAACTTTACATTCGAATCTGTCGTATTTGGTGTAAACGACACCTAAACCTAAGAAAGCCTCAATGCTCCAGTGGTGGTTTAACGCCCAGTGGTAGCCGTAGGTTATGCCGGCGCGGACATGCCAACCCTCGTAGCGATAAGGTTTCTTAAAACCCCAGAAGGGCACTTTAATGCCGGCGACATTGTATTCGCCACCGCCAACGTGCAGTCCGAAGAAGTGACCGTTCATTGACTCGCGCAACCAATATCGAGCTTCGATAGTACCCTGATAGTGTTTCCACTTCTTGTTATCGGAAAAAGTAAACGGATTAACAGAACCGGCTAACTCTAACGACCATTTAGGAGCGAGCGTGACTTCGGCACCAATGTTAGGTGTAGTCATAGCCCACTCAACGATGTTAGTCTTGAGTGCGAAGACAGCTCTGGTGTGAGCCTGCTCAACAGTGTCGGTCTGCGTGACGGCTCCCTGCTGTGTTTGAGCAGCAGCGGGGAGAGAAGCTCCGGTTATGCCAAGGAGAAGCAGTAACGATAATGTTTTGAATTTACTTGCAATTTCAGAAAACATATTAGTGCGTTTTAATTTAATTGCACTTTATTCAGGAAAAACAGAAAACAAATAAGCTCGCCCCGCGATGAGGGGCATTGCCAATTGTTGCGCCGCAAGCGAAGAAGCGAGATGCTTGGGGCTAGAGGTTATTACTAAAACTATGGTTTGAAGAGAAGCGTGTGTACAGTCAAGGTTTGAGGATAGTGGCTGTGAGGTCTTGCTCAAGTGTGTTTTAGTTGATCGTTCAGAAGAAGTCTTAGATTAGACTGTGTGGGTTTGGAAGTGATTGTGTGTGTTTTGTTAGTTTGTTGTCATAAGAAAACATCATTTTTTTGATTCAACCATCCGCCCAAATTGGGATATAGCTGTAAGAGGCTCTATCCTTTGAAAATATTGTGTTATTTATCTGCATAAGTTATTATTATGTTTGTCTAGGATGTGTGTTTTATATGAGGCTTTTTTATATCGCCTTTACATGATTAACAACAGTTATAAAAAAAAGTTTTTACGCGCTCACATTTTTTATGTTAAAATTGAAAATGCAGCCGGCGAGGGTGCGTGTGTTTTTTATACGCACCGCTACGCGGAGCGCGTTGTGGGGGGAATACGGTCACCCCGGGTGG
>CAZJEA010000131.1:0-5399 GCA_964544895.1 uncultured Bacteroides sp.
GGTATGCGTATTCCCCCCCCCACACCCGCGCTCCGCGTAGCGGTGCGTATAAAAACCGCGTAATCCCACCTACACGCGTTTCGTCAGCCTCGATTTTTTTTACTATAAAAAAAGTGCTCTCAAATTATATAGAAATTGAGAGCACTCGGTATGAGTTAAGAAAAGATGTACATACAAATAGTGACAGCTGATGCTATAAATAAATAGCATAGATTGTATTTTAGTACGTCATAATCTTTTTGAATTAGTGATTTTATTATGTTATAGATAAATTTACTAAATGCTGAGCCAATAATAATGGCTAATATTGTTAAGTGAACTGGATTTGTCATATTTTTTTTGACGCAAAATTAGAAAAGATACGAAAAAACACCATGAAAATTTGTGCGGGATTTGTTCGAAAATGCAATCAATAAAATGTGACGCAGCGTAATGCCGTTATAATGAGCGTATTATATCATCAACTACTTTGATGCCTAATTTCTGACCAAAAATTTGAACACAAAGTTTTTCGCGACGATAAGAGATAGTTCCTTTAGCTTTACCTACAAGAATAGTCATTTGCGTTGGTGTTACACCGCATTTGATAAGAATTGCCAAATGATAATCAGAAACTTTTAATTTGCCACCTGTTAGTAGTTGTAGCCGATATTTAAAATCCGGCGAACTTTTAATTATAGTTTCTTCTAGCTCTTTCCACAAAATGTTACTTTCGACAATTACTTTTTCGTCAGCAATAAATTTTTGAAGTTGCGAGTATGCTTCTGAAAGTAAAATAGCTGAAGAAACTTGTCGTGGAATTTTACTTTCTTGATGCAGCACCAAAAGTTGTTCACGTAACCGTTCTTTAAGATATTCTTCGCTATGTAAACTAAGCATTTTATCATTATCGCTGTTGGTATTAGTATCCAGATTATTGCGTAGCGTATTTAGATTCTCAAGCGCTTCATGCAATTTAAGTAAATTGTTTTTATTCTTGTTTTTTAGACATAGAATAAATGCAATAAGGCTTAAAACAAGTACACTAAAAACTATAACCATACGTTTTAACCGATTTTTTTCATTTTCGGCTTTTAACCGATTCCTTTCATGTATTTGATAATTGAAAAATGAGTTTTCTATTGATACTTCCTGCGAGTCGTTTTGGCTAAATGAATATTCTGTTAATCGTATATATTCAGAGATGAAATTGTATAACGAATCGTGTGGCATAAATTCGCTTAATTCTGGAGATAATGCAATCTTGTAGCCGAATCTTTGGTCGTATGATTTGTTATTTATGAGTTTGTGCGCAAAAATATAAGCGCTGTCGAGTATGCCTGATTTTAGGTAAATTTCTGAGGCGAAAGCATAAGCATTGTTTTTGTCAACATTGTCAACATTGTCAACTGAAGAACGAATCAGTATCCGTGCATCCTTTATCTCGCCACGATAGCATTTTATGACTGCGATGTACATATCTTGCAGATAAATCTCACTTGGTGCATATATTTGAGCTAGTTGGCGAGCCTTAATAAATTGTTCTTCTGCTTTTGTGTATTGTTTGTCGTGAAAATATATAGCACCTAGTATTTGATTGTCATGAATTAGGTTGATGTTGTTGTTAAGAATTGAATCTGCTTCTATTGCTTTTTGTATGTAAGGTACTGCTTTATCATAAAGTTTTAGTGCGTTAAAAAGACGGCCGATTTGGCTTAAAACATGGCTTTTGAGATCTAAATTGTGATATTTATCAAGCATTTCCAATGATTTTTGAAAATAGCGTAGTGATGAAGGATAATCTTCGAGGTCGCTATATATTCGTCCTCCGTAGTATAATGCTTCTGTATATAGTTTTGCGTTGGCAGATGATTCATAATAATCTATGACATTTAAAATTAAACTGTCTGATTGGTGTGTTATGTATGCTTTATCTTTTGCCTTGATTGTTAATAAATCAAAGAAATGCCTATCTGGCGTTGATAAAGTTGAAACATCGATACTATCAAGCATTGAAATTGCTTTTTGCGGAGATTTTTCAATGACTTTTTCTATTTCTTCAAGATGCTTGTTAGTGCTTATTTCTGTGCAACTTGTTTCGGCTAGACATAATGAAATAAGTAGATAAATGGCAAATTTACTAATGGCCGATTTTAGCATTATATTTATGCTAAAAAATCTAATTATAGATAGATGTCCCATTGTGCTTTATATAGTATTTCTGATGCAAAGGTAAGCAAAATTTAGCAAAGTCCATACAAAAAACAAAGAATGCCGACAATGCCGGCATTCTTACGTATGTATTTCCTATGCAATTATTTACCAAATTTTATGCGAAGTTTTTCAAGCATATCTTTCGTCATTGCATCAAGGTCATATTGCGGTTTCCAATCCCATTCCTCGCGAGCGCATGTGTCATCGAGTGAGTTTGGCCATGAGTCGGCTATTGCCTGTCGTAATGGATCGTTCTCATATACCATTTTAAATTCGGGCACATATTCGCGAATCTTATTGTATATGATTTCGGGATCGAAACTCATTGATGCAACGTTAAACGAGTTGCGGTGTTTGAGTCGTGTCGGATCTGCTTCCATAATCTCAACAGCAGCGCGAAGAGCATCAGGCATATACATCATATCCATGTATGTTCCTTTGGCTATGGGACACTTAAATGTCTCGCCTTTTACTGCTGAATAGTAGATGTCTACCGCATAGTCGGTTGTGCCTCCTCCGGGTGGTGTTACGTAGCTGATAAGTCCGGGAAATCGCACTGAACGCGCGTCTACACCGTATCTAAGTGCATAGTAGTCAGCTAACATCTCTCCGGTCACTTTTGTTACACCATATATTGTGCGTGGTCGTTGTATGGTGTCTTGAGGTGTTTTGTCGTGTGGCGTCTCCGGACCAAATGACCCAATTGAGCTGGGGGTGAACACTGCACACTTTAGCTCTCGTGCCACTTCTAGTGTGTTGTACACTCCGCCTACACCAACTTTCCATGCTAGTTGCGGATTCTGTTCTCCTACAGCGCTTAATATCGCCGCAAGATTATAAATAGTATCAACATTATATTTGCGCACGGCATCTGCAATCTCTTCCGGAACTGTGATGTCGACTAGGGCACACGGACCGGATTCTAGTAGGTCGTCTGTGAGACGTTGCCCCCTGATATATCCGGCTACTACATTGCCATTAGGATATTCTCGGCGCAATTTCGCTGTTAACTCCGATCCAATTTGTCCGGTTGCACCAATGATAAGGATATTATTCATGTTGATCTGATATTGAGTGGATTTTATAGTTATAGAGATAATCTTTGCAAAAGTAGTGCTTTTTTGGGGAAAAATGATTAATTTTGAACGAAATTTTTCATTAGCACATCAATATCATGTTTGCAGATTTTAAAACACATTTACAAAATGAGCTCAATGACATCAAAGATGCCGGGCTTTACAAAAATGAACGTATTATTACCACAGCTCAAAGGGCTAACATTAATGTTGAAGGAGCTGACTCCGAAGTTCTTAACTTTTGTGCCAACAACTATTTAGGCCTTTCTGATAATTCGCGCTTGATTAATGCCGCTAAGGCTGCTATGGATTCCCATGGCTTTGGCATGTCCTCGGTGCGCTTTATTTGCGGCACGCAAGACCTTCATAAGCAATTGGAAAAAGCTATCAGCGACTATTTCCACACCGAAGATACTATCTTATATGCTGCCTGCTTTGATGCTAACGGTGGCCTATTCGAACCGCTCTTCACCGAAGAAGATGCTATTATCAGCGATGCTCTCAATCACGCATCTATCATTGATGGTGTGCGCTTGTGCAAAGCTAAACGTTATCGCTATGCTAATGCAGATATGGCTGAACTTGAAAAATGCTTGCAACAAGCTCAAGAACAACGCTATCGCATTATAGCTACTGACGGCGTTTTCTCTATGGACGGCAATGTCGCTCCTATGGACAAAATCGTTCAATTGGCTGAAAAATACAACGCTCTTGTGATGGTTGACGAAAGTCACTCTGCCGGTGTCGTTGGCGCTACCGGTCGCGGTGTCGCCGAAAAGTACAACCTTTACGGCAAAATCGACATCTTCACCGGCACGCTTGGTAAAGCTTTCGGCGGAGCTATGGGTGGTTTCACTACCGGTAGAAAAGAAATTATTGATATGTTGCGCCAACGTTCGCGCCCATATTTGTTCTCTAACTCTGTCGCTCCATCTATCGTGGGAGCTAGCATCGAAATGTTTAAAATGCTCAGCGAAAGCGATGAAATTCACTCTCGCCTCGTCGAAAATGTTGAATATTTCCGCACTCAAATGCTCGCTGCCGGATTTGACATCAAACCGACGCAAAGCGCTATTTGTGCTGTGATGCTTTACGATGCTAAACTTTCGCAAGACTTCGCTGCCGAAATGCAAAAAGAAGGCATTTATGTTACCGGATTCTATTATCCCGTTGTGCCCAAAGGTCAAGCCCGCATTCGTGTCCAACTTTCTGCTGGTCATAAACGCGAACATCTTGATAGAGCTATCGCTGCTTTCATTAAAGTTGGCAAAAAACTTGGCGTTATCAAGTAAGAAAGATAATATATCGAATTATAAAAAAATCAGACAATGCCACGCGGCATTGCCTGATTTTTTAATACTTTAGCAAAGCAGCTTATAGTTTGCCTACTGTGCGAAGATATTCGGTTTGATATATCTTATATTGAGCCGATGCTTCGAGTAAATTACTTTTTGCTTGTTGCCATTGCGACTGAGCATCAAGTAGGTCTATCATTTGACAGAGTGCAACTTTATATCTGGCTTGAATGCTTTGCAAATTCTCCTCAGCTTGATTTAATGCTATGCGTGCCGATTTCACTAAGTCATAGCCATCATTCACATTGGTGATGGCTTGCTGGGTCTCCAGCGACAGTAGTCTGCTGTTCTTGCTCAAAGCTACTTCCGATTTTTGTAAATCCAATTTCGCCTTTTTTACTTTCTTGTCGGTTGTTCCCCAATTGAAAATTGGTATTTTTACCGATAATAACGCCATGCCCATACCGTCATTAGTGTTGGTCGAGTACTTGCCTATGCTGCCGTTTTCAAGTTGATATGATGTGACTGTTTTTATATTGCCATATCTGAAATAGCCAAGCGCAAGCCCGATAGTCGGCAGATAGTCCGCCTTTGCCATCTTCACTTGTTGCTCATTCGCTTTTATGGCTAAATTCAAAAGTGCCAATTCCGGACGGTCGCTTATATCATTTGAAAGTAGACCCGGCTCTGTGACTGATATATTTGTATCGGTTAACACAATTGGGGTGCTTGAGTCTACACCAATTATCCGACAAAGTGACAACCTACACATCTCGCGTCCGTTTTTCGCTTTTTTCAAATTGTATTGTATGTCGCTACGTCGTGTCTCTATGCG
>CAZJEA010000132.1:0-5387 GCA_964544895.1 uncultured Bacteroides sp.
TATGCTAAAAAGCATAATTTTAACAGCTATTCACAACTACTCGTCCAAGCTCATTCCGGCATATTTTGCTGATATAACTCTATTTCAAGACTTTAGCTAAAAGTGCAGAGAATTGCTCCATAATGGGCAAAAAAGGTAATTGGAAAGATAAATTTTTTGAATCATCAAATAATATATTTTGGTATATGGCATTTTTTACGTACTTTTGGCTTGGAAAAATATAGACAAGAAAAGATGAAAAAACAATTTGCTTTATTTATTGTGGGTGCTACATGTGCATTTTCTGCATCTGCTGTCAACTTGCAACAAGTAAAATTTCACAACGAGGATACAGATACAACCCGAATAAACGAATTATTAATAGAGGCATATAATGCTCGACCGGAATATATCGGGGATGCCGTTGCCATGATTGGCAAAAAATTTATAGGCACGAAGTATGTAGCTCACACTTTAGAGGGAGAGTCTGAAGTTTTAACTATTAATATAGATGAACTAGATTGCACAACTTTTGTGGAGACCGTGGCTGCGATGGCTATAACAGTAGACGAACGTCGCTCATCATGGCGAGACTTTATATACAATTTAGAAAAAATACGTTATCGCGACGGAGAATTGAATGGCTACGCTTCGCGCATGCACTATATTTGCGACTGGGTGATGAATAATTCACACCGCGGCATAGTAGAAGATGCCACTATTAAATTCCCCTGGTACAACTACTCTGTTAAATCTATTGACTTTATGACTTCCAACAAAGACAAATATCCTGCGTTGGAAGACTCAGCAACATACGCCGGCATAAAAGCAATGGAGAGTAACTACCGCAACCACCGCTTCCCTTATATAAAAACCATAGATTTAGAAAAGAAGGCGGAATTAGATGCATTTAAAAATGGCGATATAGTTGCACTAACGACGAATATAAAGAACCTAGATGTTACGCACATGGGCATAGTTATTATTGAAGACGGCGAGCCGCACTTGTTGCACGCATCAAGCACAAGCGGTGAAGTTGTTGTCACAAAAGAAAATTTGGCTATGTTTATGAAAAAAAATCGGAATGCAACCGGATTGCGAGTAATACGGTTAAAAGACTGACTTGAATAAATAGAATTAGTATATAATAGGGCACAGAAATAAAAATTTCAAGATGCCCTATTTTTTATCTACTTATGCCTGCCTGAGAATTTGGGCCTACTGTTATCACAAATGGCGTTTCCTCGTTAAGATATGAATGAGAAACTTCGTCCCAATAGAGACCTATCGATGATTTTGCAATAGGAAAAGTTAGCGTGAAAGTTTTACCCGACGGAATTGTTACTCGTTTAAAATCGAGAAGCTGCTTAATAGGGCGAATGATTTTGCTTGAAGGATAAGAAATATATAATTGCGCAACTTCATCACCATCTCTATCTCCAATATTTTTAATATCTACTGAAACAATGATATTACCTTCACCGTCAACACTCTTAGTGAGATTACTATAGTCGAACGACGTATAGCTTAGACCATATCCAAAAGGATATAGGGGTGTTCCGTCATAATACATATAAGTGCGGCCATGAGTTATATCATAATCCATCATATCCGGTAGCTCTGTTATATCTTTAACCCAAGTTTGGATGGTGCGGCCTGCCGGATTAACCCTTCCGGTAAGGACATCCACCAAACCTGTACCTTGTTCTTGAGAGCAATGCGAAACCTGAAGTATTGCGGGAATTTTTTCATTACTTCTATTTATTGTATAGGAGAAATTCGTAACCAGCACCAAAATTGTACGCGGATTTGCCTTATTTACAAGCAAAGCCAAATCTTCTTCGGCAAGCGTTAGCGATTGACGATCGACCGCCTCTCGTCCATCAGAGCTTACAGGACAGTATTTCCAATCAGCTTTTGTTCCGTATGGATGATTTCCTATGCAAACTACTGCTATATCCGCTTCCCTTGCAGCATTAATAGCTGCATCGCAATTGTTGTTGGGCACCGAAATAACATCATACCCTTCTCGGCGGAGTGCTTCGGCAATAGAAATGCTATATGAAGGAGTACCGCTATACCAATCTTGTACAACATGTTCGGCATAAGGACCTATAACTGCAACAGTTTTAATCGTATCATCAAAAGGAAGAAGAGGTATTGAATTAGCGGCGAGAGGTTTATTTTTTAGAAGGACCACAGATTTTGCAGTAATTTCACGCACCAGACTTTTAATGTTGTTATCAAGATACGGAGGAACAGATGTATCTACATTTTTATATGGGTTGTCAATTGAATCTGCATCGAGGGCTCCGAGACGCAGAGCTACGCGTAAATTTGATCTAATATTAGAATCTATATCTGACTCTGTCAACAAATTTCGTTTTAAAGCAAGATATGTATCATCTTTGTATGAGTCGAGAAATTGAGAAATTCCTGCTTTTATAGCTTTGGCAACAGCAAGTGGCCTATCTGAAAAATATCCATGTCCGGGTTTAAGGAGCATTGATAGAGCTCCACCATCAGTACAAATAATTCCATCATTACCCCACTCTTCTCTTGTAATCTTGTTTAGTGACGGATGTACAGTCATTGGCACATTGTTATAGGCATTGTATGAGGCCATGAAAGCGCGCGATCCGCCAATGGTTATACCTTGAAAAAAAGGATACGAATAGTATTCACGAAATAATCTCTCAGAAAAATTTGAAGAAGTACTATCTCTGCCATCTTCATTACTATTAGCAAGGAAATGTTTCATTAAGGCTGCAACACGCCAATAACGTTTATCTTGACCTTGCACGCCTTTGATGAAAGCGACAGTAAGTTTACCTGCAAGCACAGGGTCTTCACCAAAACTTTCTTCTGTTCTACCCCAACGTGGATCACGCGCAAGATCGGCATTGGGACCACGAAGCACAAGAGCACCGCGATGGTTTTCACTTAAAGAGGCATAATATCTCATTTCTCTTGCAGTGATTTCGCCTACTTTTTGCAGAAGTTCTGGTTGCCAGGTTGAAGCTAGGCCTGAACTTTGAGGGAAAATGGTTGTAAATTTATCTGTAGAAGTCACCGTGCCATCAGCATTAACGATTTTACCTCCCCACATAGCAGGTCCACCAAAAGTGAGTCCATGCAAACCTTCAGCATGCCCTATTGAAGGAATACCTAAACGCTCAACACCTAAAGATGAGGAAAGAAGATTTATCTTTTCGTCGAGATTTAAACGCGATATAAGGTCATCAAGGCGGACTTCGTCAGTGAGTGATGTGTCTTGAAAAGCATAATAGCAATTTTGAGCTAAGGTGGTGAACGTTGAGAAAAGGAATAGGACAAAAAAGAGTGGACTGCGCATGATATTATTACTAAGTAAGAGTTGCGATAACAAATTTAGTGTTTATTTTTATAATAGCACTAAAGACGGAAATGAATATTTGGTGAGAAACAAAAAAAGTCTCGCCGGGCGAGACTTTTTTTGTTTTAAATGCTATAGTGAGCTATATTAAGCTTGGGGCATTTTAGTTTTTTTACCGTAGCCATAAACTGCAGCAGCACCGAGTTCTTCTTCGATGCGGAGGAGTTGGTTGTATTTAGCCATACGGTCAGAACGGCTAGCAGAACCTGTTTTGATTTGGCCAGCGTTTGTAGCAACTGCGATGTCAGCGATAGTAGCATCTTCAGTTTCACCTGAACGGTGAGAGATAACTGCGGTGTAACCGTGACGTTGAGCGAGTTCAACAGCGCGAAGAGTTTCGGTGAGTGAACCGATTTGGTTAACTTTAACAAGGATAGAGTTAGCGCAACCGAGTTCGATACCTTTTTGGAGGTATTTAACGTTAGTTACGAACAAGTCGTCACCAACGAGTTGGCAACGGTCGCCGATAAGATCGGTGAGGATTTTCCAACCTTCCCAGTCGCCTTCAGCCATACCATCTTCGATAGAATCGATGGGGTATTTTTCAACGAGTGATTTAAGGAATTCAGCTTGTTGAGCAGAAGTGAGTTTGGGAGCGTTTGCACCTTGTTTCCAAGTGTAATCGTAAACGCCATCGTTGAAGAATTCAGAAGAAGCGCAGTCGAGACCGATAGTAACGTCTTTGCCGGGTTTGTAACCTGCGAGTTCGATAGCTTTGATGATAACTTGAAGAGCGTCTTCAGTGCCATCGAGGTTGGGAGCGAAACCACCTTCGTCACCTACAGCAGTTGAGAGGTTGCGTTCTTTGAGAACTTTTTTGAGGTTGTGGAAAACTTCAGTACCCATGCGGATGCCTTCTTTGAAGCAGCAAGCGCCGATAGGACGGATCATGAATTCTTGGAAGCAGATGGGAGCATCAGAGTGAGCACCACCGTTGATGATGTTCATCATGGGAACGGGGAGAGTGTAAGTGTTGCAACCACCGATATATTTATAAAGGGGAAGTTCGAGGTAATCAGCAGCAGCTTTAGCAACAGCTAGAGAAACACCGAGGATAGCGTTAGCACCGAGTTTGCTTTTTGTTTCAGTACCGTCGAGTGCGAGCATTTTTTCGTCGATAGCGATTTGATCAAGAGCGCTCATACCAACGAGAGCTTCAGCGATAGGACCGTTAACGTTAGCAACAGCTTTTTGAACGCCTTTGCCCATGTAACGAGCTTTGTCGCCATCGCGGAGTTCGAGAGCTTCGTTAACACCGGTAGAAGCACCAGAGGGAACAGAAGCACGGCCTTTGCAGCCAGATTCGAGGATGACATCAACTTCAACGGTGGGGTTGCCACGGCTATCGAGCACCTCACGACCAATTATTTTTTGAATTTTCATAACTAATAAAATTAAGTTGTATTTAGTATATGTAGTGTAATGTATTTCTTTAAATATGTGCTGATTACGCAACATAGAGGATTTCCGCTACAAAGATACAAAATAATATTGTGATAAGTAGAAAAAAAACGTAAATTGTAGAAAAAAAGCACCCACAAAATAGTGAGTGCTTTTTAGGTTGTGAAAATATTTTGTAAATATTATTCAGCGGGAGTTTCAGCAGCCTCAGCAGCGGGAGCTTCTTGAGCGGGTGCTGCTTTTTTGCGAGAGCGGCGAGTTTTAGCTTTAGCTTCTTTTTTGTCGTTGAGCATAGCTTCGTTATAGTCAACGAGTTCGATAAAGCAAGTTTTAGCGTTATCGCCAAGGCGGTTGCCAGTTTTGAGGATGCGGGTATAGCCACCGGGACGGTCAGCGATTTTTTGAGCTACGTCGTTGAAAAGCTCTTTGATAGCCTCTTTGTTTTGCAAGTAAGAGAAAACGACACGGCGGTTAGCCATAGTGTCTTCTTTAGCGCGATTGATGAGGGGCTCGGCGTAAACACGGAGTGCTTTTGCTTTAGCGAGCGTAGTGAAGATGCGCTTGTGCATGATCAAAGAGATTGTCATGTTAG
>CAZJEA010000133.1:0-5103 GCA_964544895.1 uncultured Bacteroides sp.
CACTGCTGAGAGCTTTTACCGGAGGTGTGGTCGCGCCACATTTGCCGCATCACATTTCGGACTCCGTCTTGACTAATTCTTTGTGTCTTACGTGCATACAGTACGTCTTTAACCGGCACCATTACTCCATCACACTTAGCTTGAATCGAGATGACATTGGATTTACGATAAACTTCGTACATTGGCTTGGCATACGTCACGAGTAATGCTACCGGCAGCATTTCAGCAGAAGCCCATTCTGTTGCCGGAATATTATCGTATTTTTCCTCGCGCTTTATGATTTCAGTGAGAAGTCCGGAGATGGCTGTGTTCATCTCGCTGACGTTGACGTTCGGCAAATTGCTGTTGGCCTGTGTTAGCACAACATCGCTGATTTGCTCAATCAGTTGTTTGCTGATTAAAGCCGTCTTCATCTTGTTAGCACCTTCAAATGATATTGGCAGCGTAATGAAGCTCACCAACTTAGAAGTGTGTAGACGAAGATCTTTCAACACTTGCTCCATGCAAGTTGCAGTTACCTGACCACCAAGACACGCAACCAATACGATGGTCTCGTAATCTTGAACTTGTAGCGTATCTACACCAAGCGTTATCCGTTCAGCATTACTTTCTCCATGCTTCTGCAAGCAATCGGAATCTGCGTCAGCATATAAGAAACCGATACCATTGACTTCGTTGCAACGTCGTGCTTCGTCAACGATATTTCCGGCGCCATTGCCAACTGCCACCACAAGCGTCTTGGCAATAATGCCACCGCCGTGTTGGGCTTTCTCGTTCGTTTTTTCGTTTTCCAGCATAATACATTAGTTTGAATTATGCTGCAATATTACGACGTGAAAGTGCCACAACACGGCAGTGTCAAAAGAAAAATCAACTATTAATCTTCACATAATAACTTTGGCAACTCTTGCTGCTCAGTATCTATATATTTACAAATCTCTCCAATGACATCCATCGAACCCTCGTTGTTATATCCTGGTGTAAATAGCATATCATTAGGTATCTCGTTAAATGTCTTGAGTAAATAGCCAGCCTCTTCCTCATTATAGGGATATTTATTATCCATCTGTGGTATTCTTTGGTGATTACGCTGTTTTAACCAGCAATCCCACCGGACAAAAGTCTTATCCCAGTTGTAAATAATGTCAATACAATATTTGCCTGTTCCGCCTTGTTTTGGTGCAAAACACCGATTCTCAACACAGAAGTCGATGACACAATAACGGTGGTCATCATTCCATAACCAGCTATGTTTCAGAGATTCTTTTAACAACATGATCGGTAGCGATTTTGCAAGATGTTCTGAAGCATTGTTTTTCTGTAGAACAATGATATTAGGATAAACGTTACCATCCTCCCATAAGTATCTACCATTCTGTATGTAGTTTATTACGGCATCAGATGTTAAAGCTTTTATATAATTGTTTAATGCATTTGGCTTTTTACAATCAAAGAAAGCTTTTACTATATCTAAATGTTCTTTGTAAGATAACACCTTTTGCCAAAACTCTTTTGTTAGCGGTAGCGTATATTTATCCATGTAGTGTCCTAACCAACCAGTACCACACTCTTGAGATATGTCGCCATATCCCATTATAGAACTGACATACTTTATATCGTCGTGTTTAGTAAATAATGTGCGCAATTTCTCGCGATATAGTTTGCCCAAGGAAATATTTGGCACATTGTCTTTAATAGACAATTCTATAATTGAGTTGTAATCAGCATCAAGAAACACATTGAATTGCTTATCGGCTATAATTTCCCAAAACAGAGCTTCCCATTCCATTGCGTCGTTATTTGTACAGCCAACACAATTAAAAAATTTATCAGATGAGCGGTAGTAATACTTATTGATTTCAGGTATATTCCCCTTAAGATAGCGAATATCTTGAGATGGTATTTTAGCCATATAGTCAGCCATATTCATTGCTCTAATAGTTGCGGTCTCAGGTACTTTACTATTATCACTTTTGTCGCTATGACCAAGTATATACATGCCAAACCTATGCAAATATTCATCCGAGATAGTTGGTACTTCTTTACAGAGTAACACCGAAGCACACAGCGGTGCATAGTTAATAGTATCCATAGATCCTTTGCTGGCAAACGCAGTTTCTCGTATGAATTTATATTTTGAGTTGAAGTTTAACTCAAAGATACGCTTATATGCGATGAATACATCTCGCAACCACTCAAAAGTAAAGTCTTTGTTTTCGTTGATATACTGATATATCCACTGCTTATGGTACTGAGCGAGGCTATTCGATATGTATTCCTTGCGATGATCTATTCGAGATGGAGAATCAGTCCTATTATTCGAATTACCACTATCCATTTTAAGCAGGCACGTTTCAGAATTGACTTGCTGATGTAAAATAGTGGCAACTTTAATAAAGCCAAAGAACCCTTCGTCAGCATTTATATTCTTATTACGATTGTGCCAGAAAAAATTCTGCCATTGTTCCCAGCACTCACCAGCTTGTAACTTTTGCCCAGAGAGGCATCTTGAGATTATTCTGGGGCGAATGTTTTCTTGCGCGGACAAGCCTTCGCCTCTACTATTCATGTAAAGGTAAAGTTTCTCCCCTTGTTCGCTAATCCCGGTATCAAAATAATTAAACTCAACAAAGTCTTCAACATAATGGCACAATTCACCAATAGACTCAGAATAAGACAGCACCCAATTGTGAATTGTTGTAAAATTCCTCAATATCGATGATATCGTTGGATCCGTACTGTAGATGTCATAATATTGCGGGCTTAATTCTTTAAAATTTACAGACTTCCCTTTTGTACTGAATACGAATTTGATAAAGTCTATTAGAAAGTTATGCGCGTTATCCCTCACTCGATAGTCAAGTTTGGGATTCTCATTCTTGAAATATTTTTCGAAGAACTGCTTTTCACCATTAGGCAATATGCTATATATGGCAAGGAGTAGCAGAAACAATGTAGTAATTCGTTGCTGACCATCAATTAGGTATAGGGTTCTACTATCCACAGCATCGTAATATGCATAGATAAAACCTATGCGAGTATTGAATTTTATACGTTCAAACTCTTTCAACAAATAATCGTATGTTACGCCATCTATAGGTGTACTATTATGGCATATAGATAAATTCGTATTTGACTTCCTGTCAAAGTTGAATTTGACTGAAGCTAACAAACAATTTACATTCTGAATCTGCCAAACATAGTCGCGCTGGATTTCAGGTACGATTATTCGTTCGACATCATTGCTATTCATTAGCTGAGATAGTGAGTATCGGCCAGTTCTCATTTTTCTAACTCTTTTATTTCTTTTTTCATATAGTTTTTCACTGCTGTAATTCTATTCTGTATCCATTCTGCATGGGCTTGGATATCCTCCGCACTCCAAGACAAACAATCAATTGTAAATTGTTGCTTACACTTACTCATATCCAAAGCCTTAGAGAATACAGATAGAGTATGCGGTGGTATGAAGTAGCCTTCTTGATTCTTAATTGGAAGAAGAGCCCTTTTGACAATAAAAGGACTATTATTGAGTGAACTATTGATAGGCTTGGATAACAGAGCCATATTCCCAATAGAATGTAATGTATCTTCATCCAAGTCAGCATATAGGAATGGGAAATCTCCTATATTTGAAAGCTTTCCATTTTTTATTTGGGATACAATATCCTCATTTGGGCTTTCTGTGACATCTTGCTTGTATTTTGCCAAGATAAGACTCCTGCAATACTCTGGAATATCAATATCCGAGTATGGTGGATTCTGAGGTCGGATGTGTTCAAAAGACCAATCAAGCTTATCATATTCTGTGAATCTAAATTTCTGTTCAAATGTCTCTCCTTCGGGGAATACATTGATTGCGAGTAAAATATTCGTAATCAATTTCTGAGGATAGTGGATGCTATTTACATTATCAGGTATTAAATCCAAAGCCTTTTTATATAAATACGACAGGAGGTAGGATTCACCTAAATCTAAAATTTCAGATAGTATGTTATTTCGAGATGAAGGGGAAACAAACATAATAAATCCGAGTAGATTAAACGTTGTCGGATTCTCATATATAGACCTATATTTTCTATATGCATGGATTAAATAATTCATCCACATATGGCCATCCTCTTCTGTTTTAATTTGTTCATGATACTTATTGTATAAGAACATGTTTCGCGATGCTGTAGGCTCGTTACCAATGAATAGGTTCTTATAAGATTTAACTACATTAGACCCCTGTGGAGCCGTTTTTGTTACCTTACTGTGTTTTTTTAATATTATACCCAATAAGGATTCCATACCCTTATTAATGGAACTTTTTCCGAAGAAATAATGACTAACATCAGATTGTTCGATCCAATTCTGTATCTCGTCCCACATTCTACCCTGAACACGACGTTGTTCTACAATTTTGCTGTAATCTATTAAATATCCGTTACAATCTTTTCTCGTCACATTTAGAGTTAGCAATAGACCTTTGATTAGATATGCATTAGTCAGTTCTACCTGGTTACCATTCAGATTAACAAATACCTCTTCAGCATCAACAAATTCGCTTTCACGATTCAAAATAATCTTGACTTTCTTGTTGAGATAATTGACAAAATCAACTAATTGTTTGTTATCTTGCAGTATGCGAATGAATTGATCGATGCTTTGTGTTGCTTTCGCTATATAAAACTTATCTTGTGTATCGCAATCACTTGGATTCAATACGCTTAGTTCATCCAATGTCTCAAAGATGTTACATTGGTTGTATCTGGCATAGTCTAACTTGTTAAATGTGAAGTTCTCTATATCCTGTTTGATTGAGTTTAAGCGATAGTAGAGTATGCATAATGTAGTTAATCTTTGCTGCCCATCAATCACCTCAAGCGAGTGCAAAACATTATTTTTTAAAACTGTTATGTATTGTAAAAAATATTCATTTGCGCCAGCTTCGAATGCCTCATAGATATCAAGCAGTAACTGTGGAACCTCATCATAATAATATGTAGAGTCCCACTTGTATCCTCTCTGATATGGACCTATATAATATTTTAGCGCGCCATTATCGTTAAGAACACTTGTAAATAGTTCCTTAATTGTGAATATAAACTCATTCATTGT
>CAZJEA010000134.1:0-5042 GCA_964544895.1 uncultured Bacteroides sp.
AAACAGCGACCGAATAGGATTTAGTCATACTACATATTCGGAAGATAATCTATTGCCCATAACTTAGGACTGTTAATGTTCTCAGCGAACGAAGCTTTGCCTAACAGCGAAAGGGTGTCGCCATGAATTATTGTAACAGCAGAAATGCCGTTACCTAAATATACTTCTTCTTCATCTGACACTTTGGGTCGAGGTAGTCGAACCATTATAGGGGCTTTTTTCTCAATATGAATAATTGCATCGAAAATCTCTGTTGTAAACTTAGAAGAATCATAGAGAACGGGAGGAATGTCCAATTCTGATTTATCTAACCAAGCCAACCAGGCCTTTATTCTTAATCGTCTTGCGGTAGATATACCATCATTGTACCACCAATCATTCATGACTCTATCTGAAAAAACAGAGTTTGCCGATAACAATTTATAATTAGAGTTGATGTCGGACCAAGTTTTGATAAATGGCACATCCATTAATACATATAACGAATCCCATGCAGTTCCGCTTTGTTGAAAAGCATAATGTTTGTCTTCAAGTTTTATCCATCGCCAATCCTTGTTTGGCGGTGGCACAGTGTCAACCCAAATAACATCAGACATACTGATATCAATATCATTAATCCACAATGGTTTTCTGTTAGACAAAGAAGCAAGAGAATATGCAGTGGAGATATTGGTATAAGGGCAGCGATCTTCTAATATAAAATTAGGATTTCCGGACCATCGTTGCGGGTTCGTGCCGTAATAGGCATCCATGGTATTATAGAATGGATAACAATAAGGCATGAATAAAACGAACAGAGCAACCCATCGCGTTTGAGATGTAACTATTAAATATAGAGCAAGGAGTAGAAGCATGGGCAAAAGCGCATATAACCTTGCTAAAAAAGAGTGGCATGACAGACATTTTGCTAAGTCTACTATATACGGCTGATACACTGCAAAGTTTGAAAATATTGTGCTGTCTTGCAAAAAACTTACTTGACCGAGTCCATAACTTTTTTGACCTAACAATAGTTTATCTCCAAATGAATCATCTCCCGATATTGCCAAAGGTCCAAAAAAGTTAGCGTTGCTGTAATATGCATCTTCTTCCCACTCCCAAGTGGATAGCATAGGGAAAACATAGCCGCTCATATTGGCACCCGTTTTTATATCAACGGGTGCCGCATACGCATTGCGAAAAATCTGGTTATTCCTTTTATCGAAGGTCGCCGAATAATGAACCTTACAATTAAACACTGTTGCAATTTGATTGATGCAACGAGCGTGACCATAGAGATCCGTATGATCTGATACTAAAATTAGATTACCACCTGATGCGACCCATTTCTTAAGTGTTTGTATCTCGGTGTCACTAAATGGGGTAGTCGGTGTAATAATCCATAACTCGTTATACTGTGATAAGTCGCTTAATGTTGAGATAGTGTCAGCATTCATTATTTGAACAAATTCGGAATAAGAATAACTTGAAGCGTTCCGTAAGTTCTCTAATGAATATGGCACTGTCGCTTGTGCCCATACGCCTTTTTGAAGATATGCTCTTTTCCGTTGCATTGTAAATCCGCACCAGCAGAAGAGATGGCTTGCTAACAGCAATGACAAAGCAATGGTTAATCCCAAAATGCGATGCTTCAACGGCTTAATGACGATTGTCGGAGTCGGCATTGAGATTACTAAGGTTACCAGTGGAATAATTAAAATATAAGGGAGATACAAATATGCTCCGATGGAAGATAGAAGCCAAAAGCCCCAATCTTTTGTATGGTTGAAGCAAGTCTCTCCGCACAAGATTTTGACGAGATATATTTCAATGAGTCCAATGATTACCCCAATAGTAGAGCCCCCTACAAAAGAGGTTGTAGCGGAGAAAATTGGCAAAAGAATAATAAGTTGCCATCTAATAGACTTCTTAAAATAGGCTAATGACAACAACAAACAAGTGCATAGTGCAATGGCCCATGCATTTGTGAATAGAGATAAGGCTACAAAAGTGATAGTAGCAATTATTTTAATAAGTCGTTCCATGATTGTAAAGCTGGTGAACCGGTTGCAATAAATACAATGCCGTCGATATCAATTCTACCATTAAATAATTTGCCGTCAAATAACCACTGACGAGCATCAATGACACCATTAATATTGCCCAAGGGATTGTTGACAACTTTGAGTATCTTGCCGTTTGTGTGTATTGTGCAGTCATCCTCTGCCACGACTAATCGCTCTTTATCAACTGTCGCTGAATGTTTCTTCTGAACAATCAATACTTTGGCATTTTTATTTCCTGTGACATAATCGAAACCGGCAGCAACAATCTTCTTCGGAGTGCCGTCAAATTTGTCGTTCTCGTGAGAATTTGTAATATTGCCAACCATCCGAATTTCACCATCGGCAGGTCTAAAGTCTGCAAAATAGACGGCACAAGCAAGTAAAAGTATGAATATCGGTAATGTTATCTTATCCAGAGTCGAAGAGTTAATCAAATACAACAAGCATAATAACCCCAACAAGAGATTGAGTAATCTTATAAATATCGGTCGGGGTGAGGTACCACATAACTCTTTCAACAGATTCTTTTGATAGTTCGCTAAGAATGAAGAAAAGTAGTCGGAGTCATGTACGTATAGTGTATTGCCACACTTCACTATGAGGGGGTGACTATGGGTGAATGATGATGGATAAGATAATTGAGTGCGCCCCATAGACTCTTTCAAGACAACCCCCTTATTAGAGTATAGACCACCATCGGTTTTAATACCTTCTAAATAATACTGATTTCCATACAGTTGATTGTCGTGCCATGAGATCGGTTGTTGCCACACACCATTCTCGGTATAGGTGCTATCATTAGGCGAATCAATGTCGTAGATATGGATGCCGGGAGCATTTTCAGAAGTTTGTGTATAGAATGGGGTCTCTCTAATGAGCGCATTGTTCGCGTCTTCGTCGTTTGCATACGAGACTCCGGCGATTCTGCAAAAGACATTACTTGCCGCGTAGATTGAATTATCGTAAGACTCGACCGTTTGAGGTCTATGTAGACAAGCGATTGACACGATTGTGCACACAACACACCAAATTACACCGCAAATGCAGATACAGCTAATAACTTTTGGTTTGTTTAATAGCGGCAGAAGTGTGCAAACTCCCCAACAAATTAGTATGGTTCGAGGACTGTCTACGACAAACCCAAATGCTTCCAGCAACCAAAACGTCATAGAGAGCAACGCATATCCGCGAGTTTCTATTGCTGAAATGAAGAGAAGTGTACAGAACCCCCATAGCCGAGATGTTCCGGGTGCAATTACTTGCAATAGCAAAAGTACTATGGAAAGAATGGCGACTTTGGGGCACCGTAAGTTTTTTAGTAAAAGGATAACTGCAAGTATAAATATTGAAAAGTCATAGATTTCGCAAAATCCAAAGCCTTTGAGGAATACCACTAATGCAATGAACGATGTGGCGAGATTGCTAATCCTAAGTGGAATGTATTGTGATAAGTTGTTCACCATGGTTTCTTTGATGTTAATGAAAACAGAGAGGTGGGAAAAGCCACCTCTCTGTTAATTTACTTGCAGCCGTATGAGCAGCCTGATGAACAGCCGGAAGAGCATCCTACTGAACATCCAACCGAACAACCGACAGAGCAGCCTGATGAACAGCCGGAAGATTTGCCGTAGGCGCGTAATTCGCCGGAATTTTCCAACTGAGCATACTGTACGGAGTTGCTAACATTTGAATTCATGTCTCCAGAATTCAAATAAGAACTCTCAGCGACTTGTGAGCTAAAATTGCCTAAAGTGCAGTCAGATTTTGCACTTGGCTCAAAAAGCATACAAGCAGCAGCTACAACTGCAGCACAACCGAAAAGAATTGTTGCTTTCATGTTTTTTAGTATTAAATATGGCGCACCGGCTCCAATATGTCGTCGTGTGTTAGTTAATGTCAGGTATATATATACAAAAAACGTGGAGCCGAGACTATCGCTCGTTCCACGGTCTAAAGGCCTTCGCATTGCCTTGTTTGTCGAAACGAGCAACGCAGAAAGCCCCACGTAGATGTAGTATATTAAACCTGGTTCTTTAGGAAGGACTCCCCCTAAAGAACCAATAATTATAAAACATCCACAAGAGCGTTTACCGTTGCTTAGTTTTTGACAAACTATGGAAGTTGCGAAGTTCTTAGACCGTCAAAACTAAAGCGCAGTTACGCTTTGTTGTATATATATGCCATGCTGTTTAGTTGAATGACTATCGAAGCATGACGCTGCAAATATCAAAAATATTTTCTAACGATGTACCAATAGATAAATAAAAAAGATATTTTTCGGGTGCAACACTATAAAAATCAGTTCATTTTATTATCTCTTCTGCCAATGGCTGTGATCCGGCTCGGCATCGTCAAGGCGGAACATGGGGAGCAGGAAGAGCCATGTGGCGATGCAGAAGGGTGCTGTGAGCGAGGGGATGCCAAACGGCAACAACAGCGCATCCATGGCGGCTTGCACAAACACCGTGCAGACAATGCCCAACACAGCCCAACAGCCGCTCACCAACCCGGGGCGGTGAAAGGTTGTTGCCAAGGCGATGCCGGTCGAGACGGCACTATAGCCATAGAGTCCGCGCACCTCCTCATAACCGGCTCCGCGCAGCACCAATATGCACAGCAGAGCTATGGCAGACGACAGTGCTGCCCACAGAAAAGCCCAACGATTGGCAATCAGCAGCCCCACCAAAAAGAAGATGCCCGTCACCCACGAGTCTATCAAAAATACCTGAGCGATGCCGCGCAGCCAGATACGCGCCAACTCGCCCGCGTGCAGCGGGAAGCCCCAGAAGCCCGGGTCGAACACCTCCAACATGGGCGAGGGGAGTGCTGTGGGCGGCACTCCGGACAGCATGCGCGACGCGAAGAGAAACACCCACGTGCAAAACACAAAAGGGAAGGTGAGTGAGTTTACGTGCCACGGCTTCATGACATTGTTGAAGCCCACGCGCACCCACGTGGTGAGCGCTGCACAGAAGATCAACGCCAACCACATATAGA
>CAZJEA010000135.1:0-4888 GCA_964544895.1 uncultured Bacteroides sp.
GTTTTTCAGCATAATACGGAGATAGAGAAAAAAGTCCCTCCCTCTCCGCTAAAAAAGAGCTGAATCACAAGATTTGGCTCTTTTTGCGTTTTGAGAGGGGAGGATGAGAACCCCAGGGTTCGTAACCGCTTTAGCGCTTTCGAGCTTGTCGAGAAAGAATCCCTCCCTCTCCGCTAAAAAGAGCTAAATCGCAAGATTTGGCTCTTTTTGCGTTTTGAGAGGGGAGGATGAGAACCCCAGGGTTCGTAACCGCTTTAGCGCTTTCGAGCTTGTCGAGAAAGAATCCCTCCCTCTCCGCTAAAAAGAGCTAAATCGCAAGATTTGGCTCTTTTTGCGTTTATATATTAAATTATTTTGTACCTTTGCGAAAACACATAAATCAAATAGTTATGAAAAAAAATACTAGCCTATATTGCAACTGCACTCATATCACTAACAAGTATGCTTTGCTGCGCCCGCACAGATGTGCCAACAACAATACAAAAGTTTATAACTACTAACTTTCCAACAGCTAAAATAGTAAAAGTTAATCGCGAACAAAAATATGGAGGCATAGAATATGAGATAAGACTCAACAACGGTGCAGAACTTGATTTTGACAAGAACCAGAAATGGGAACAAATCGACTGCAAAAAATTAAGAACAGGTGTACCTACAAATATTATACCTAAAACATTTCCAAATATATAGCCAAAAATTATAGCAATCAGCACGTTACTAAAATTGAACGCGAACGGTATGGCTACAATGTGAAGTTGAGCAATCATTTAGAATTAGAATTTAACCGTGCAGGCAATTTTGTACGCATAGACGATTAAACAGATGATAGATGTAATAAAATCAATATTTTCAGCAATAATAGTCTTATTTGGGCTATTTTGTTTGATGTTTTGTTTCGACTCACCAAGTCTAATAAACAATATTGCGTGTGCCGCACCTGTTATTGTCATCGTTGGAGTACTGCTATGGCTATTAAATAGGAAAGGTGCAAATAAGCAAAAATAGCATCAAACTATTTGATTTAGAAAAGAAGATGGAGGGTTATTGCACATAGAGTGAAAAATGTGTATCTTTGCAAGATGCATTATTCACACTCTAAGGATAAGAAATGGAATTTAAACTCGACTCTCAATATAAGCCAACCGGAGATCAGCCACAAGCAATAGCACAGCTTGTGGAGGGCGTTGCCGAAGGCAATCCGGCACAAGTGTTGCTTGGTGTAACAGGTTCAGGCAAAACATTCACTATGGCAAATGTTATTGCGCAAGCCCAAAAGCCAACCCTAATATTAAGTCACAACAAAACACTTGCCGCTCAACTATATAGCGAGTTTAAGAGTTTCTTTCCGGAAAATTCAGTTCAATATTTTGTATCCTACTACGATTACTATCAGCCAGAGGCCTATATACCCTCGACGGATAAATATATTGAAAAGGATTTGATGATAAATGAGGAAATAGACAGGCTACGATTAGCGACTACGTCAGCACTACTTTCGGGGCGGCGTGATGTTATTGTGGTATCGTCAGTGTCGTGTCTATACGGCATGGGTAATCCTCAAGACTTTGATCAGAGTGTGATAAGAGTTGAAGTTGGTGCGCACATTTCGCGCAATGATTTTTTGCGTAAATTGGTGAATGCACTCTACTCACGTACCGAATTGAGCTTAGAACGTGGACAATTTCGAGTTAAAGGCGACACTGTTGACATACGTCTAGCATATGAAGAAATAGTTTTGCGAGTGATGTTTTGGGGAGATGAGATAGAGTCGATACAAACTATGCATCCGGTGGATATGGATAGCTTGGGACGTCACGACAGCTTCAACATATATCCTGCCAATTTATTTGTCACATCGCCGGCAAGACAACAATCAGCAATAGCACAGATACAGCTGGACCTCGGCAAAGAAGTAGACCTATTTAACCGCGAAGGTAAGATATTAGAGGCATCACGCTTGTACGAGCGAGTGACGTACGACGTGGAAATGATTAAAGAGATAGGTCATTGCGCAGGGATAGAAAATTATAGCCGCTACTTTGACGGACGAGACCCGGGTATGCGTCCATTCTGCTTGCTCGACTACTTTCCAAAAGATTTCTTGACAATAATTGATGAGAGCCACGTGACTTTGCCACAAGTGCGTGCTATGTATGGCGGAGATTTATCGCGCAAGATGAACCTCGTGGAATATGGATTTCGCCTACCGGCAGCGCTTGATAACCGCCCGCTTAAATTTGAGGAATTTGAAAGCCTCACGCCACAAACGATCTATGTGTCGGCAACCCCGGCAGATTATGAATTAAATAGGAGTGAAGGAGTAATTGTTGAACAAGTGATACGTCCAACCGGATTGCTCGACCCCAAGATAACAGTTATGCCCTCACTCAACCAAATTGACCGCTTGCTCGAAGAAATTAATTTGCGAGTGGAGAAGAACGAGCGCACATTGGTAACAACACTAACAAAGCGCATGGCCGAAGAGCTGAATGACTATTTCTTGAAAATGGGCATTCGCACAGCATACATACATAGCGATGTTGAGACTATGGACCGCATAAAAATTCTCGACGACTTGCGAGCCGGTGTTTACGACGTGCTAATAGGCGTGAATTTGCTGAGAGAAGGTCTTGATTTGCCGGAAGTGTCGTTGGTAGCAATACTTGATGCCGACAAAGAGGGATTTTTACGCAACCACAGGTCACTGACCCAAACTGTTGGTCGTGCCGCGCGCAATCTTAACGGTGAGGTAATAATGTTTGCAGATAAAATTACCGAGTCGATGCAACGCACTATAGATGAGACCGAACGTCGACGCTCAATACAGATGAAATATAACGAGGAAAATGGCATCACTCCTACGGCTATAATCAAAGCCCGCAACGCTATTGTGGGCATAGATGACGACGAGGAAGTTGAGCTCCCGACAAAACATGCACATCAACAGAGCAAAGGGCAAGGCAAGAGTAAAAAATCGGCAGTTGCATACGCTGAAGAATACTCAACATCGGTTGATGTTGCAGCTGACCCGGTTGTGGCTGTAATGAGCCGCGAAGAGCTGGAAAAGCAAATAGAACGTTTGCGCAACAATATGCTGAAAGCAGCCAAAGACATGGAATTTATAGAGGCAGCACGACTTCGCGATGAGATGATAAAGCTACAACAACGAATAGAACAGATGTAAAATCGTCTAAGAATGACAGAATGGAAAAAATAAGAAATAATAACCCTAATTACTTTTTGTTTGCTTGCTCTCTTTTTATAATATTATATGGCGTAATTTATTTAGTTGCCCCACCCTATTTCATTGACGATTTCTGGTATCTGCGCGGAAGTTATGGTGTAGAATCGCGCTGGGAAGCAACAAAAATTGTATGGCAAAATTGCTTAAACCATTGGCACTACGACACGGGGCGCTTGGCTAACTTGATTTCTGCGCCGTTTCTGGCTCTATTCCCAAAATGGTTGTTCACTTTGTGTTTTTGCTTTATGCTGGGACTACTGATTTATAATGCGCTAAAACTAACAAAGGTAAAAATGGGCTCTGCCGAATCGTGGATTATACTATTTGCCATTTGCTTTCTCATGCCGTGGAATGATAGCATGGTTAGCATAATATACGCGCTAAATTATGTGTGGAGCATAGCTTTAATTGGCAGCGTATTTTACTTAATAGTGAAGAATGAGGAGCATAACATAAAATATAGCACGTTAAAACTTTGCGCGCTCACCGTCTTTAGCTTTTTAGCAGCGTGGATGCACGAAGGGATAACAGTGCCTTTTATTTGTGCGCTGGTAACATACTACGCCATACTCAAGAGATTGCCAAATAGAGCGAATCGCGTATTAATTTGCGGGGTTTTATTGGGTGCATTAGCCATAATTTGCTCAGAGGCTTTTCAGATCGGAAGCGGAAGATATAACAACATACTTGATACATCGTTTTTAATACGCTTGTTGGTCTTGTATGTGAATATTGCGCTGGTGCTACCGGTGGCGTTAATAGCAGTATTATGCACAAAAAAACTAAGGAACAAAGTTTTTGCGGACAGGAACAACGCGGCTCTCATAGCTGCATTGTCAATATACAGCTTGGCAGGTGTAGTTATATTTTTGAAATATTACCATGGGCCACGCGTAGCATTTATATGCGAATATTATACGGTGCTGGCATTTGTAGCGCTTTCAAAATATATAAACTTCAATAAACTTAAATTCGCGAAACTGAAAAGCGCTTTCGCATTATTCACAACTATAGCCATCGCAATAAACATGGGCTACGCAATATACAAGCAAGTATTGTTCACTCGCGACTACAACGAGGTAACCAAATTATACTTTGCAATCGAAAGATGGCATAGTTTATTATGACTTGGAACCTAGCTGCGGATTTGATTTGTCGCTACACAAAGGCACGCATAGTCAGTTTGAATTACCGGCATATTACGGTAGAAATTGTCGCTCGTATTTTTACTCAAAATACTTTTCGTATGGCACTGAGCGCCCACTAGTAGATGTACGCCCAACATCAGAACAGCCCAAAGGAAAATAATTAGATTTATTACAATCTGATAATCAGCACAGTGTCACAAAAAGGAGGATTTTATTAAACATAAAGTTAAAAAAAGGCGCCAAAAAATTTGCACAATTATAAAAAATATCCTAACTTTGTGCTCGCAAAAGAGAAACAAAGACACTCTACAAAAATCCGTCTTAAGGCACGGTCCTATAGCTCAGTTGGTTAGAGCACCTGACTCATAATCAGGGAGTCCTTGGTTCAAGCCCAAGTGGGACCACCAAGTATAAGTTCATAATTAATTGTATTTCAGTTAGTTATGAACTTTTTATTTTGTCTGATTCACAATTTTGGTTGCATTTTGGTTGCAAC
>CAZJEA010000136.1:0-4626 GCA_964544895.1 uncultured Bacteroides sp.
ATTTTTATTTCTTTAAGAGTTTGCGCATATCTGATTTTGAATTTACCGGGTTGGGTTGTAGCTCTTTCAAACGGTTAATTAAACCACTGCCATTTTTAAATTTTCTAAATTTAAAAAACACCTCTGTCCCTCCTTGGTCTTTACGGAAGTTTTCATATCCACTTACTATCACATCCTGTACAAAGAATGAACACCAATGCTTTTTTTGGCTCGCATATCCGGTTATATCTGAACATTCTATACGACATGCTTTAGTGTTTTTATTATCTTTGTCTTCTTTCGAAGGTGTAATAATCAACGCAGGGGCTGAATCAGAGTCGGATGGTGTACTCAATAGAATTCGTCCACATTTATTTTTTGGCCAAAGAGGGAATATTTTTAGAAACCACGCATAACTGCAATAGCATTCGCCATCCGGAATTTTTACAGATCCTAATGTCTCCTTAACGGCTGATACTGCTTCATTAGAAAACCTGCAAATAGGTTCTACATTTTGTGTACCAAATACTTTTATCGTACCTGTTAAAATATTTTTTTTGCACTCGCTGAAGTATACTGTGTCAAATGGAAGATAGATTGAATCTGACTTCTTTCCTTTTGAATATTCATATAGAATGGCATCATCACCTACTGTGATACTTTCTTTACGGAACCAGCGTGATTTTTTCCATAGATTACTGATAGCAAATACACTATCATATTTAGTACCTGTTACATTACCAATTTTGGCACCTTTTAAGCTCAACTTCTCTCTAAGATCATTTACATCCTCTTTTGTAAATGATTTTTTTGATATGTATTGGTGCTTTTTGCCACCAAAATACAAAGTCTTACCATTTGATACAAATTCAATTTCATTGTACGGGATTCTATTCGTTAATACCAACTTTCTGCCCCAAACAGAACAACCATATGCATGCTCAGAGTAACAAAGGACCAAATCACTGCTTTTTGCAAGTATAGACTCTCCACTAAGCAGTGAGTCAATTTCTTCTGTATCGTTTGCAGTAGCATAGCTTACGTCATTACTGTAGACCGGCGCTAAACCGGTTTCCTTAATTAGCTTAATCAGATTTTCAACATCCTCTGTGCTTTTAAGTTTTAGCCGTTGATTTACTCCCGGCAATAGTCTCTGCTCATCGTAGTCAAACAGAGCTACGCGAGGGTGGTTGTTCCACAGTTTGCGATAAGGTAGCAATCCATAAAGATTACGTAGATTTACCGAATGTTTACGTTTGAAAATAAAAAAACCAGTTTCCCATTGCAAGGTATCACCTTCCAATGTAACATCTCCTTCTATAAAAAAGAGAGCTTTAATAAATTTAATTGTATCCATTTTGTGCTATTTAATGTGATTCTGAAATAAAATAGTCTATCATTCACATAGTGCAATAACCACAGACAATAAAATGCATAATAAAAACATAATGCCAAGACCTATCAATGCTCGAGTTTGAGGGCTACTACATTTCAGCCAACCAATAAAGCCTTTAGTCCTTTCCTGCTCTGCTGCATAATGTTCAAAATATGGAGCAAAATCCGGATCACTTGAAAAACTAATTTTTGCCTTGTTTATGCAATTTGAATAGAGTAACCAATATCCATAACTAAGGTCTTCTTGACCGTCCACAGATAGGCCGCTCTTTGAACCGGTCGATTTAGCTTTTGCTTGTATCATTGTCAGAAATTCTAAAAGGTCGGCTCTTGTATTTGGAACAGGGAACGATGATACGATGTCTAATTTATACTTATAGGCATTGTTCATTGCCATAATCCGTTCTGGGGTTTGAATAATAGACCCTAAAACGCTATTATTGGCAATGGGTTTAGCCTCTTGACGCCTATTATATTCTTCAAGCTTCTCTAGTAATCGCTCTGAAGAACTATTTGCTTGTACATTTGAAAATGTATAGCCACATTCAGGGCAAATAGCGCTACCGCCCACAACTTGCGCTCCGCAGCTAGGACATTTCAATACATTGCCCAATTTTTCGGTTGCAAGGTGTTGAGGTGGTGCTGGGCGAAGCCAATCTTCACTTTTTTTTATTTTAGCAAGGCGCCCCTCAATGATTACATCAAGTTCATCAGGGTCTACACCTTCTGCAATCGCTCTCTTGTGCAATACAGCACGTTCTTTATCTGTAAGTACACCATCTGCCAAAGCAGCATCAATTACTTCTTCTAATTCCTTTGAAAACATCTTATTTATATTAAGTTACACATTAGTTATTTTGCTTAGTTTATAGGTTAATAAGACAAAAATAAGCAGCAAAATACCATTTATTAAAAAATAGTAAGGTTGAACAATACCGAAGATGGCAAAACAAAAGTTTACAATAGCAAATATCACAAAGAAGAGCACCGACATGACCCTTAAATTTACTGTCTGTCTTGGGCTTTCAGTGATTTGAATTCCTAATGTAGATACTAATGTTGCGATGTAACACACTGCACTCACAAAGCCACAGAGTGAATCGTTTTGCTTACCTTCGGCTATACTAAAATTAAGGTAAGCAATAAGAGATGCTAATAGCAATCCTATAATAGTTAAAAAGATATTCACTTTCATAGCTTATTTTTCAAGAGGAGGCGGTGTCAATGCTATAATTTTCAAAATAGAAGGGACACACTCTAGTGGTTCCCAACCCATCATTCCAGGCGTCCAAACAAGAGTCTGAGTGTTTACACGCTTTTCAGTAACCAACATAGAGAAATCAGTTGCGGTTAAAGGTCCTACCGGTTTACCATCAATAGCAACATAAATGGCGCTAGGTTGCGTCTGTGATATTGTCTGAGGAGAACCGGGCACATACATATTTTGCATGGTATCATTCATGACTCGCACCATTTGGCGCGCCATAGCCAAACTCATTCCGAACTCAACAAGTCGGTCAATTGAATAAAAACTATCTTGATTCATATCTGATTGACATTTTCTTTTTAATATGTTTTACACAGGCGAAGTTGGGGGAGTTGTTGGTGTCGGTGGTGCAGGCGGCATAGGTGGAGGAGTAGGCATAGCGAATAGCATAGCTAATTCTGCTATGTTACCGGCTAAATCCCATTGAGCCATGCCTTGTTTCCAAACATAAGTCTGAGGAGTTATTTGACCAGATTGAGCCATTTGTTGCAATTGTTGCATATTGAATGGGCCATATTGTTGACCATTAACAGCGACTAAATACTGTACATTTGGAACCGGAGGTGGTGTATTCATCGCATTCTGCATTTGTTGTCCCATATTATTCATCATGCCAGCCATTTGACTGCCCATAGCTCCACCCATCATCATGCCTGTCATCATGCCTGCCGGATTCATGCCATTACCACCAGAACCTGAGTTAACAGTACCCATCTGTCCAAGATTTGATGCAGCAGTCTGCAAAACAGAAGCTTGTTGATTGAGGGCATGTGTACCTATGAAATTAGTCTCAGTCTGCAATTTTTGGGCACGTTGAGCTTCTTCTCGTTGAATACGCAAAGTCTCTTCCATATTACGGCTATTAATTTCTTGCAAATCTTGCAAATTCTTAATATTAAGGTCTGCTTGAGCTTGCATGGTTTTAGCTGTAATGCCCCCTGTCAGAGTACGTACAGATTCGTATGCCTCAGAATCTTTGTCAATTTCAATACTATTGATATCAATGTGCTTCATCGTCACGCCAAACTCATCAAGACGATCTCTGAGACGATTTTCAATTAGTTCACTGATTTCGTCTACTTTGCGTTCCATTTGCACGACCGGCATACCTAAATCTGATGGCACATTTGTCACAACACCTTTGATTTTGCGAGCAATTGCTTCTTTTATTTGCTTTTTAAATGAATCGAGGTCAAAGTTAATCAAACGATTTTTTTTAATAAATCCTCGATAGTCTTCAAGTGCAAACGTGACACTCCCTCGCACGGCAACAGGGACCGGAAAATCCGGTAATCTTGGATCTGCCACATCAAAGTATGGTACTGCAAATTTTACCTGATTGTTAGCCTGTACATTTATGAAATAAATCTCAGCTTGAAACGGAGAGTCACCACCAAAAGCTAAGCCAACAATACTAGACAAAATTGGAAAATTAGCAGTCTTGATAGTATCATCATACGGACCCTCAATGAAATCCTGTGTTGACCCATCTTTCTGCTTGTATACAAACACAGCGACTTCACCATCTTTGACACGCAAGCTACTGCCATAACGAATAGCATTTTCACGCGATGTGGAATTGACATCCTGTCCTTCCGGACGCCATTTCCAAACTAAATAGTTTTCCTCATCGCAGCGGATGACATTCATCAGTCCACCACTTTTTCCACGGTTAAAAAGGCCCATGATTATATTACGGTTTATTATGGTTGATTCTAACAGGTAAGAGCCTTCTAAATTGTAAGAAAATAAACTGATAGTTTATAATTTACACTTAGTTCTTCCAATGGCAAATTTACAAACAATAATTTTTACCCCCCATTTTTTGTTAATTATTATTAATAATGATTAAATTAAACATCTATTGTCCTATGGCTCCTATGGTAGCGTCAGCTTATATGCACCGCCTCCTAGATTCCGCACGCGTGTATTTTGGCCGGAGGCCATCGCAGCTCGGAGAAGCTGCGGCCCTCACGTAACCCCAG
>CAZJEA010000137.1:0-4521 GCA_964544895.1 uncultured Bacteroides sp.
ACAATAAAAGAGAAGGCGCTTCGCGATAGAGAGGCGCTTTTTTAGTGTATAATTAGTAAGAAAATGAGGAAAATAGGGATAAAAAGCGCCCTATTTAACAGATTAAAGTTATTTTATACGTCTTAACTTAACTCCATACAAAAATAAAATTGTATATTTGCACGTTCAAAACTATATTTTTACACGAAATTAATTAAAACAATTTAATAACATATTTCTAAACTCATGCAAAGCAAAGGAAAATTAGGAAGTATCCTTGCCGGTGTCATAGCAATTTTTATGGTGCTAGTATGTGCTTTCTACTTGTCGTTTACGTATGTGAACAGCAAGTATGAGGACAACGCAGCAAGCTATGCGAAAAAAGCGTCATCCGGCAACGATGACCAAGCCTACAATGAAGCCTACAAACACTACATGGACTCAGTAGGCGAGGAGAAAGTTTATCTTGGTTACACACTAGAAGATGTACGTAAATGGGGCGTAAACTTAGGTCTCGACCTTAAAGGTGGTATGAACGTCATCTTGCAAGTAGACATGCCCGACATGATCAAACAACTTGCAGCAACCGGAAACGACTCAGTCCTCAACAAAGCAATCGCAAACACAGAATCACTGATGGCAGATCCGGCCACCGCTAACGATGACTATGTAGGATCATTCATCAAAGAATATCACAAAATAGCTCCCGCAGCAGATATGTCAGTGGTGTTCCCGACAGTAAAAGCAGGATCAAGCGAATCGCAAGTACGCGAGCAATTGAGAGCCGAAGTTACCGACATGGTGAACACATCAGCAACTCAAACACTTCGCAAACGTATCGACCAATTTGGTGTCGTTTCGCCTAACATCCAAGTGTTGCAAGGCAAAGATGGCCAAATTTTGTTGGAACTACCGGGTGTAAAAGACCACGAACGTGTGCGCGAATTGTTGCAACGCTCAGCAAACCTCGAATTTTATGAGACACTGACAGCAGCAGAAGTGATGCCCGCAATACAAGCATTGGCATCAGTGCAAGACTCAACAGTCAACACCACAGCACTACAAACCATGCTCGCAACAACAGGCGGCATGATCAACCCGAACTACGTGATACTTGGTTACGTATCTTCAAATAAAGAAATGCGCGAAATCAACGAGCTCGTAACATCGCCGGTAGCAGAACGCTATCTCCGCAATGACCTCGTGCTCCGTTGGGGTGTGAAACCCGAAACAACCCAAGGCAAAGATGGCAAAGAAGTGAAAATCGGCTATGCTCTCTATGCTCTAAAACTCACTAACGGTGCTCCTGCACTCGACGGCGAAGTTGTTACCGACGCTAATGCTGACCGCAACCAACAAAGCTTGCGCAGCGGCGAAGAAGTTAGCATGCGCATGAACTCTGAAGGAGCTCGCGCTTGGGGCCGCATCACAGGTGCAAACATCGGCAAAGCTATTGCAATTGTGCTCGATGACCAAGTTTACTCAGCACCTAACGTGAACAGCGCTATCGAAGGCGGACAATCATCAATCACCGGTAACTTCACCGTTGAAGAAGCAAAAGACTTGGCTAACGTGCTCAAAGCAGGTAAGATGAAAGCCAAAGTTAACATCATCAGCGACATGGTAATCGGTCCGTCACTCGGTCAACAAGCAATTGAAGACGGTATGACCTCATTCGTAGTAGCACTTGTGCTCTTGATGATTTTCATGTGCGCATTCTACGGATTTGTACCGGGCATGGTAGCAAACCTCTGCTTGATCTTCAACTTGTTCTTCACCTTCGGTATTCTAGCATCATTCCAAGCAGTATTGACAATGTCAGGTATCTGCGGTATCGTGCTATCGCTCGGTATGGCAGTAGACGCCAACGTGCTTATCTTCGAACGTGCTAAAGAAGAACTTCGCGCAGGCAAGAACTCACGCACAGCAATTGCCGATGGTTATGCAAATGCATTCTCAGCAATCTTCGACTCTAACTTGACATCAATCATCACAGGTGTAATCTTGATGTTCTTCGGTACAGGTCCTATCAAGGGCTTCGCTACCACCCTCATCATCGGTATCATCTGCTCATTCTTCACCGCAGTTTACTTGAGCCGCTTGTTCTTCTTGTGGATCGCTAAGACAAAGACAATGGAGAATATGACATTCTCAACATCATTGTCACGCAAGATGTTTGTAAATGCACACTTCAACTTCATTGGCAAACGCAAAGGTGCATTCACTGTTGCCGGTATCGTTGTTGTTCTCCTAGCAGCATCTCTTTGCTTGCGCGGACTCAGCCAAGGTATCGACTTCTCAGGTGGTCGCAACTATGTAGTGAAATTTGAGAAACCCGTAAACACAACAGAAATACAAAAAGCTCTTGCTCCGGAATTTGATGGCGCAACAGTGTCAGTAATCACAATTCAAAGCTCAAACCAAGTTCGTATCTCAACCAACTACAAGATTAAGAACGACACTAAGGACACTGAAAAAGAGATTACCGACAAATTGTACAAAGCACTCAATCCGTGGTTGAATGGCATCTCAGAGGCACAATTCTCAACCTTCGACGCTGACCACGGCATCGTAAGCTCACAAAAAGTAGGTCCTACAGTGGCTGACGATATGCGCACAGATGCTTACATTTCTGTATCGCTCGCTATGCTTGCAATGTTCCTCTACATCTTGGTTCGTTTCCGCAACGTAGCCTTCTCATTTGGTGCACTTGCAGCTGTAGCCTTCACCGCCTTCACCATCATCGGTTTGTACTCAGCTCTATGGGGCGTACTTCCTTTCGCAATGGAAGTAGACCAAACATTCATAGCAGCTATATTGACTGTAATTGGTTATCAGATCAACGATACAGTGGTTGTATTTGACCGTGTACGTGAAAACGTAGGTCTTTATCCGAAACAAGATTTCTTCACCACCCTCAACAAATCAATCAACTCTACTCTCGGTCGTACAATTATGACATCATTGTCAACATTGTTGGTATTGGTAGTAATCTTCATCCTCGGTGGCGATTCAATCCGTAGCTTCGTATTCGCAATGATACTCGGTGTAATAGTCGGCACCTGCGCAACAATCTTTGTTGCATCGCCGACAGCTTATCTTGTTGATGCACGCGCAAAACGCAAAGCAGCACAAGTGAAAGCATAATCACACCACTAGATAAGAAAGTAACAAAGGCGGGCCTCGGTCCGCCTTTGTTATGTTTTTATTGTAAGAAATAATGTTTGATAGCTGAAAGAAAATGCGTAACTTTGGGGCATACATAACACTCTCTTACCTATGAGGTGCTAACATAAAAAATAACCACTACAAAAATCATTATCACATTATGAAGAAGATTGTTTTACTTTTTACCATTTCGTTGATGCTATTTTCATGCAACAAAGGTCAGGTCAAAGAAAGGACAAAATGGGAGTATAAGATAGTAAAAATAGACGGAGAGACTACACAATATCAAGATTTTGGTGGCTGCGATTTTAATGATCCCACGCAACAATTAAACTCACTGGGAGCAGAAGGCTGGGAAGTTGTATCGTCGTACACAGAGGTAGAAACAGTGCATCCAAACTACGGAGATCCGAAGTACGTGACAGGCATACAACCTAACACAAGAACAACTGTTGTGACAATAATACTGAAACGTGAAAAACAAGAAAAACAAGAAAAGAATGCGTAAATATATTGCTATTATCATAACAATCATATCGCTTAGTTCTTGCTCTAACAAGGAGGAAGATGTGAAGAATATGATTGAGGAATTTACAGCAGCTTTAAATGAAGGAGACACGATACAAGCGTACAATATTTATCCCGATCTTAAAGTGATGCACAACAGCACTAAGCATCCAAGCGACTTGGACATTAGCATATTGAATGTTGACGAAAAGAATGGACGTTACACGGTGCATTGCAAAAAAGGATATTATGACAATAATAGCTCGTACGTCGATGACGATTGCTACTTTTGGGTGGAGCAGAAAGACGGCGAACTAAAAATATCGAAATCGCGAGGACTGATAAATATACCTAAAGAGAGCATTGAGTTCTCGAAGAAAATAGGAGCGATAAAAGACAAATATTTCGATAAAGAGTATAGCGAAAAAATACCTGAGCTGGCGTTATATTATTGCTGCATGTGCGATGTCGCAAATGACAATTTAAGTAGGTTACTCACTCGAAAACATTGGAGCTGGCAGCCAAGCTACGGCAGTGTGTATTGTAAAGGTACGATACTCAATAATCTTGGCATGACTCTGACTGATGTCGATTTTGTTGTAACTTTTTACAACGGAGACAATGTAATTGGCAAAAAGACCGGAGTTGCTTGTCATGACTTAGCTCCCGGAAGCACGAGCTCTTTCTCTGCGTATAGTAGCGACGTAAACGGCTACGAAGTCACAAAAGCCGTTCTTTCTTTCAAATTTTCACAGGACATAATAAAAATGTATATTGTAAACCAAGATTATGAAGGTGACGAATTTGAAAAGTTTGAAAGCCTATATAAATAAAAATGCCGCGTGGCGGAGACGCGGTAACACGATG
>CAZJEA010000138.1:0-4423 GCA_964544895.1 uncultured Bacteroides sp.
GGTTTTTATCCATTTCGTCGTAACGATTGAGAGCAGCAGCAACTACAGCAGCAACTGAACCTTGTTGTTTTTTGCAAAGAGCTTGAGCTGCAGCGATGTCGTTTTTCTCGAGGCATTTTTTAACGTCAGCAACGAATTTAGAGATGCTACCTTTACCTTTAGCAGCAGAAAGAGCGATACCACGTTCTACTGAGAGCACGATAACAGTGAGGAGCAAAGTTTGAAGGATAGGTACGATGAAACCACCTTTATAAACAGTACCCCAAAGATCGAGGGGGTGACCTTCTTCATCGAAGTGCAAGTCTGCGCCAAACCAGAATACGAAGAGGCAAACAGCAACGATGAAACAGCAAACGATTACCCAAGATGCATTTTTAATGCCGGGAACGTGTTGAGATTCTTTCTTAGCCTTGGCTGTTGCAGCCTTAGCATTGGGCTTTTGAGCTTCCATAATTTAAACTGTTGAAATAAAAAATTTAGAAAATTTGATATTAATTGATTGATTATAAATGTTTTTATATGCGTTAATAGTTTTAAGATTAGCACTAAGAACGGCACAATCACCGGTGTTTTATTCGTTATAAGGCGGAGCCTACTGCAAGAGAGAGTTTCTTTTAAGGCCGGATAGATGTCTAAGGGCTCAGTTTAAGCAGCATGGTGCGCTCATTGTAGCATTAATGATTATGTCGAAAGATTATTAGAGATAATCTCTTGCAAAATTATCATTTTGTTTTATATCAACAAAATATTTTAGGATTTTTTTTAAGAGAAAAGTCACTATTTTCGGTTTTAGCTTATCATTTTTGCACCCCAGCTTTAAAACTTGTGTATTTTAAATAAAATTATTACGGAAAAATAAATTAAAGTGTTATCTTTGTAGCTTGATATGAAAAGCAAAGCCTCAAACGGCTTAATTTGTAACTAGAGTGACTATTCACAACAAATATATTTTTCACAAAATAAAGCAATATAATAATCAGACATTGCTCGATACACATTATTTATATATATGCTATATATATTAAGCGTTGTCGCGTTTTGTCACAGTAAATCATAATTTGCAATTTTATATCGCATGGAAATTACGATTAAAAAGGGTTTAGACCTTCGCTTGAGCGGAAGTGTATCGGATGGAGCTACACCGAGAGCTGTAGCAGCCAATGAAGTGGCTGTGATCCCCGACGACTTTCCCGGTTTTCTCGCCAAGGTTGAAGTTAAGCCCGGCGACAGCATCTACGCCGGAGCTGCCCTAATGCATCACAAAGACGATGATGCAGTAAAACTGGTGAGTCCTATCAGTGGTACCGTGCTCGATGTTGTGCGCGGCGAGCGTCGCCGAGTGCTCAGAGTTGTCGTTAAGTCTGATGGCAGCGACAACAAACGCACTTTCGGTAGCGAATGTTTCGCTAACGCTGAGGCTATCGCTAAAACTTTAGCCGAAGCCGGATTGTTGGCCTTTGTGCGCCAACGCCCGTACGACATTGTGCCTAACGTTGCTGTCCGCCCGCGCGACATCTTTGTCACCGCTTTCGACAGCGCTCCCCTTGCAGCACCCACTTCTTGGCAGGCTGCCGACAAATCAGTGTTCGAAAGCGCAGTCAACTTGCTCGCTAAGCTCACCGACGGTAAAGTCTACATCAGCCGACGTGCCAACAGCTCCGTGCCCGACATTGCCGGAGCAGTAATGGTGGATGTGAAAGGTCCCCACCCCGCAGGATTGGCAGGTGTGCAAATCGCCAACATCAAACCGGTAAACAAAGGCGAAGTTGTTTGGACTCTTAGTGCTGACACTCTTTATCGCATTGGCACTCTCGCTAAAACCGGCTCTGTTGACTGGTCGTGCCAAGTTGCTGTTGTCGGTTCCGAAATTTCTAATCCTTACATTGCCAAAACTGTTTGCGGCGCAAAACTTGACACTTTGCTTGCCAATGACGTTAAGCAAACAGGCAAACACGTTCGCATCATTGCCGGAAACGTTCTTACCGGCATCAAAGAAGACGCTGACGGATATTTACATTTCCCGTACACTCAAGTTACAGCTATTCCCGAAGGCGACGATGTTGTAGAATTCATGGGTTGGGCTTCGATATCACCGAAAAAAATGAGCGTTAGCCCTTCTTTCCCCGGACGCTGGCTTCATCGCATTTTCAGCCCCGATGCACGCACTTTAGGTGGTCGTAGAGCTATGATTCAATCAGGCGAGTATGAAAGTGTGCTCCCCATGGACATCATGGCTGAATACCTTCTAAAAGCTATCAAGAGTCAAAACATCGACGACATGGAACGCCTTGGCATCTATGAAGTCGCTCCCGAAGACTTCGCTCTAGCCGAGGTTATCGACTCATCTAAACAACCTCTTCAAGCTATGGTGCGCGAGGGTCTCGACTTTTTGCGCAAAGAGATAGAATAAAACGATAACTATCATTATATACAGAAAAGAAAATGAAAGCATTAAGAAATTTTCTTGACCGCATAAAGCCGTCGTTCGAAGAAGGTGGCAAGCTACATTCACTACGTTCAGTGTATGATGGCTTCGAAACTTTCCTCTTCACTCCTCGCGAAACCTCGGCAGCGAAGAGCACCGTGCACGTTCACGACAGCATGGACTCAAAACGCACTATGATAATTGTGGTTTTGGCATTGTTACCTTGCTTTATATTTGGTATGTACAACACCGGATATCAGCATTGGCTAGCTGCCGGAGCTACAGAGTTTCCCTTCTGGAGCCTATTATTCTACGGCTTCTTAGCAATATTGCCTATGGTGATTGTGACCTATGTTGTAGGTCTGGGCATCGAATTTGCAGTCGCTCAAGTGCGCGGCGAAGAGATACAAGAAGGATTTTTGGTAACCGGTTTAATACTTCCGATGATTCTCCCGGTGAACACTCCTCTTTGGATGGTTGCCGTGGCTACAGCTTTTGCAGTGATTTTTGCTAAAGAAGTGTTTGGCGGCACAGGTTACAACATCGTAAATATCGCCCTTACTGCCCGCGCATTCCTATTCTTCGCTTACCCGGCTAAGATGTCAGGCGACAAAGTCTTTGTTGCTACTGAAAAAATGTTCGGCTTCGGCCCTCAAGTTGCCGACGGTTTCACCTGCGCTACTCCTCTAGGTCAAATTGCTACTTCTACAAGCGATGTCGCTCCGGTGCTTCACGGCATTGACGGACACATTATCTCAGCATGGGATGCATTTGTCGGTCTCATACCCGGATCATTTGGCGAAACTTCTGTCATCTGCATTCTTATCGGAGCTGCCATATTGTTGTTAACACGCGTAGCTAGCTGGCGCATCATGCTGTCAGTGGTAGTCGGTGGCTTGTTCACCGGTTGGATTGCAAACACTTTTGCCACCCCAACCTACCCCGGCTCATTCCTCTGCCCGGTTGACCAATTGTTGTTTGGCGGTTTTGCTTTTGCCGCAGTATTTATGGCTACTGACCCTGTTACTGCCGCTCGCACAAACACCGGTAAATATATATATGGATTCTTAATTGGCGTAATGGCTGTGCTTATTCGCACATACAACAACGGTTATCCCGAAGGCGCAATGCTTGCCGTATTGCTTATGAACACTATGGCTCCGTTGATTGACTGGTGCGTTGTTCAAGCTAACGTTCGCCGTCGCATGCGTAGACTCTCATAAAAGACTAAAGATTATGAATAAACAAAGCAATGTTTATACTATTATTTATATAATAGTGCTTGTTGTGGTAGTCGGAGCCGCGCTTGCGTTTACTGCCACTTCGCTAAAAAGCCGCCAGCAGGCTAATGCCGATGCTGACAAAATGAAGCAAATTCTCGCTGCCGTGCACATCACTCCCGAGAACGGACAAGTGCAAGACGACTTCGCTAAATACATCACCGACCAATATGTCATAAACGAAGCCGGTGATAAAGTCGATGGCAAAGCTTTCGACGTTGATGTTGCCGTGCAAAGCAAAGAGGCCGATGCAGCTAAAAGATTGCTGCCGGTTTACGTTTGCGACCTTAAAGACAAAGGGTTGAAATACATCCTCCCCGTGTATGGCGCAGGTTTGTGGGGCCCGATTTGGGGTTACGTTGCTCTCGACAGCGACGGCTCAACTGTCTATGGCGCTTATTTCGCTCATGCCAGCGAAACACCGGGCTTGGGTGCTGAAATCGAAAAACCGGCATTCACCGACCAATTTCCCGGCAAACAAATGTTCAAAGGAGACGAAATGCTCCCTGTCGCTGTTGTCAAAAAAGGGCAAAAACCCACCGGAGACGAAGACTATGTTGACGGCATTTCAGGCGGCACAATCACTTCTAAAGGCGTAAGCGCTATGCTTAGCAATTGCCTGAAGCCCTACGAAGCATATCTTAAAACACTTAGAAAGTAATTTGTCATGGCTGAAAAAACAAGTAATAAACAAGTGTTATTTAACCCGTTGTCTAAA
>CAZJEA010000139.1:0-4364 GCA_964544895.1 uncultured Bacteroides sp.
CCCATTCGCATAGCGTTTACCGCTCGAATTTGGCGATCTTTAATGCACTTCAATTTCGTCGATAAAGTGGCAAGCAGGATATCCTACGCCGTAATGCCAAGATGGGCATAACCCAAGGCCTTCAACTTGCAACCGGATGTAGCGTGCACGTACTGGAGATGCTGCAGTAGATGTGCCTGGCACGAATTTCACGGTTATGTCACGGTCTTCCTCAAATGAGAAAGAACCGAACGGGGTGAAATTTTTCTTGTCGATAGAGATAGAGTATTTACCACCTTTGGGCAGCAAGATCCAAGCGCCAAGATGGTGCAAGAAGTCAGTCTCAATGGTAGTAAACTCCTTCTCCTCGCCAAGGTCGACAATGAAATCAATATCTGTACCAATCCAACCGACCCAGCTTTCGTTGAATGAAGTGCCACCATACAGACCATCAGTTAGGGCTGTTTTACCTAATTCCACATATCTCTCGTTCGGCTGAATAAGCATTTCAACCTTTGCGTTCAATGCCTTGCTTGGCACTGATTGAGGCAAGAAGCGCTTGCGATAGATTTTGCAATATGCATCGGGAGCATTGCCACGCTCATTCAGAGTTGTCACGCCATATAGTTTGGTGCGCTCCTCAAAGAGATTGAGCAATTGGAAAGTTTTATCTTTGTCTCCATCGGGCTCTGTGCGCGCCAACTCCAGTTCGGCATATTGCAATGAAAGCCGCGATGCACGAACATGATGCAGATATGCAGTATCAGTCTCCTCACTAGCCGCCTTTTCGGCGCGGTCAAAGAGGTCGTCATAGACTTTAAGCAATGCGGTATTGAGCATACCGTTTTTGTGAGACACCGGAGAGTCGTAAATCCAAAGAGGTTGACCTGACGCAAGGAGTGCGCCTTGCATGATTTTTTGATATTGATAGAGATAGGGCGTTGCCTTTTCACCATAATATCCGCGCATGAAGTCTTGCATTAAAGAGTCGGCATCAAGATCCGGATTCCACATGAGTTTAGCCACCATATATGTACGCATTTCGTTGAAATCTCCACCACGAATAGTGTTGATCTGAGAGAAGTGCATTGTTGCGTGGTGCTCCTTAAAAAGCTTGATGTTTGGTTTGAGGATATGGAAGTTAGGGAACGGAGAAACTTGATTGTCAAAATTAGTACCATAGTCCCAAACAAATATGTTGTTTGATATTTCAGACCAACCTTTTAGGGCTTTGAGAAAATATCGTCCTGATTCGTTGTCGGTGAGGGGCACTTCACGACGGCAATCAATGTCGCAAAGCATGATGTTCACATTTGGCAACGGCTTCACATGCCGCGGAGGTTGCATAGAGTAGAGGTATGCCAAAGTTGAAATTTCTTTGTCCGGAAATCTCTCGGCAAGGCGATTCATAAAACGGATTATAGAGCCGGAATGTGCGCCTTCTTCTTCGTCTATAGCCTTGCACAATGGGCATGTGCAATACGTGTCGTTACCGTCGTTTTGGCTAACAGAAATAGTTTTTAGCGAAGGATTGGCTTGGAATATAGAGTCTAGTCGAGCAGCGACAATATCAAAAACTTCTGGATTTGACAAACACCATTGACTATGATTGCCCGGGCGACGCTCTCCGTTGATAAAAGAGTAGTACTCAGGATGTTCTTTACCATAAACATCTGATGGGAGCAGTCTGTTGAAGGTGTGCACCCACATTCGGTCAATAAAGATTTCTTCAGGCGCTTCAAGACGAAACCACAGCTTGAAAATCGGGTCTTCGTCAGCCTCGTAGCCATTAGATGCTCGATAGCGAAAAGCCGGGGCATCTTCTTCATTTAATTGAGGAAATGTTAGCGTTGGTGTTGGCTTCAGAGTGTAAGTATTTGCAGCGTAATAGTGCACATCGGCATACTTTTCAAGCAATGTTACGACACCGTAAATTGCACCCTTGCCGCCGCGGTTGATCACGTATAATTGTCCGTTGCGAGTGTTAAGTTTGAATGCATCTTCAACTTCAGGCAAAGCATTATCGTTAGCAATAACGATGTCACCTTTTTTGAGGGCAGAAGATTGATTTTGAGTAGTAATAGGCAATTGAGACTTAGTGATGCGATGCACAAAGTCTTGCAATAGGGTTGCAGCCGTCTTGTTCTCTTCCGTTTCGTCTAAAATGACGATGCGCGATGTTGGTTTTCCATTACGGGTAACCGTCACTTGAACTTGAGAGCAAACGAATTGAAGCACAAGCGCAAATATCATAAAAAGCCTTTGTCTCATGATTGCAATAGATTATTGATTATTATTTGTTGGTAAATTTACAATAAATTTCGCACATTACAGCCCTATTCACCCGTAAAAACGATTCTTATACCCTACTCTTTTTCAAAAAACATGCTCCAATCAATATGTTTGGCATAGAATTGAGCCCCGGCTCTAGTTAAATGTTGACAATCTTGACTGATGTATCTTCCATCGTCGGAAAAGACTCTGACTCGGTTATTTGATTGTAGTACATAAGAAATTAAATCAATAAAGTGGTCTTTATACAACGTCTTAAATTTTTTATTCCGCTTTATGAAAATGTCTTGTATTGGCATTACCATATCCTTATAGTCGCTTCTAAAGCGTCTGCTATATACTTGACCATTGCTTTCTCCAAAGTTCTTTTCACCAACAATATACACCTTTGCTTGAGGCTTACATAAACTCTTCACTTTATCTACAAATTTTTCCCTAAGCCAAAGAGTAGAGATAAACACAACATCTGCCTGAGCGATACGCTGCTTCTGCAATCCATCAGAATAAGACACTTCAACATCATTGGCAATGTCGCTTTCTTCAATGATATTAACAAAATCGCGGCCAAAACTATTTCCAGCGACAAACCATTTTGGTTTTGTTGAGTTGGTAAAATCCTTATTATACAAGTAACCTCGGTCACAATATTCAGCCCACATTCCACTATGGCTTTCGCCTTTCACGACATCTAACTCCGGGATATCGCGCACAACACCCGCATTACAATATAGATGTAAGGCAAAAGAGGTTGATAGTATAAGCCCGATGCATAGTACACTCCACACTTGCTTGGTCTCAGCTATATTCTCCACATACTTATAGCTAAGCACAGATAAGCTTACAATGAGCGCGACTACAACAAAAAAGACTATTGGCTCCAGCAAATTACTCGTAAATGAATAACGTGTTAATGCAATCACAACTTGATGCCATACATATATGCTGAAACTTGCGGCACCAATTAATGCAACAAATTTGTTTGCGAAGATTTTATTGTGTGATATTTTTGTTATAGATGATAGCAGTAGTAATAGCGTGGTACTTAATACAATTGTGATGAGTTTATCAGGCATGAATGCTGTATCTATATTAATTAGCAAAATCATTAATACCAACGCATTCACCATACAAAACAATACCTTTACCGGTCTCGAATCGGGGATTTTAATCCTCTGGAGCGCAAGTATGTAGTAAGCTAATGAGCCACAGGCTAGTTCAAAAAACCTCGTTGGCAAATAATAAAAGTGTTCGTATGTGTAGATTATGTTATAATACACAAGTATAGATAACACTCCAAGCACCATTATCGAACATCCAAAAACAGTCCTGCGAATGTTCGGCTTACATATCACTTTTTCAATAGTGAAACACAAGATAGTTATCAACACATAATATTGCATCAATACTCCAACAAACCAAGTATGCATCAATGGCTTATATTGATTGTATATAACCCAATAATCGCTAGTCGTTATAGAAAGTAGTATATTGTTACCAAAAAAATTGGTAGCTACTACCGATTGTGCTGCATTTTCATAATCGTCAGGCAACATCATGAACCACCCATATGCCAAACATACAATACCGGCAATTATCAAGAGAGGCCACATACGAAATAGACGCTGCTTTATAAATTTTAAACAGCCACCATTTGTGGCTAAACGTTTGTCTATGCTAGTCGCGGTAAAAAATCCGGCTATAACGAAGAACATATCAACTCCTAAATAACCGTTTGTGCATACTCCTAAATGAAATAAAACGACAGCAATAATGGCAACAGCTTTAAGTACATCGTAGTAGTTTATTCTTTTTCTTATCATTGTAGAACTTTGCTTTGTATCGTATAAGGTCATATTATCATAAGTCCGCTATTTCGCTACAAATTTATAATTATTTTTTCAACCTCACAAAAAAGCAAGAGGCTGCGCCATATTTGATTTATGACACAGCCTCCGTATTGCTATTTAATATTTTTACCTAGCTTTTTTTGAGACTTGATATTTGGCGATTTGGTGAGTAATGCCTGTTGGGAAATCGACCGGTGTGTAGCCGAAATCTTTTGCAGCTTCGCTGTGGTTGAATGTGCGTGGCTC
>CAZJEA010000140.1:0-4232 GCA_964544895.1 uncultured Bacteroides sp.
TGATGATGAACATGGAACGTCGTCACGGTGCAATGAAACCCGTTATCCAAAAAGCTCTCGTTCGTCTTGATGGTGCTCCATTCCTCAAATTCGCTTCTAAACGCGACGAATGGGCTCTCAACACAAGCTACGTTTATCCCGGTCCTATCCAATACTTTGGTCCGAGCGAAGTTTGCGACCAACCATCAATGACTCTCAAATACGAACAAAACGCTTAATATAAAAGTGCACTAACGCACATTTGTACTTAATCTCAGCTTGCAGTGTGCTCGGCTTAACGTCGGGCACACTTTTTTTTGCAATATTAAGCCCCCCTACGCAAAATCGCTTACCCCATTAAGCGATTTGAGTCAAAAATCGCTTACTACATTAAGCGATTCCTCGCAAAATCCTTTGTTTTTAGATTTAAAATTTATATTTTTGCAGCACAACTAATACTTGATGCAATATGGAGACGCTGTTCAAAAAACACAAGATACTAATATCACAAGTGAGCATGGATATTGTTCGCGAAAACATTAATGCAATCAACTGGACAAAACCTTTAGTCGCCATTAGAGGTTCTAGAGGCGTTGGCAAAACCACGATGATGCGTCAATACATTCGCAGCCATTATGGCACAAATGCCGGCGAAGCTCTTTATTGCGTTATGGACAGCATGTATTTCACTTCGCACTCGCTACTCGATTTATGCGAGCGTTTTAGCTTGATTGGCGGCAAACATTTATTTCTTGACGAAGTGCACAAATATCCAAATTGGAGCAAAGAAATCAAAGAGATAAACGATTTATATCCAAATATCAAAATCGCATTTACCGGATCGTCGCTTCTTCAAATATTAAACGCAGATGCAGACCTCTCTCGTCGTGTGCTATCATACTCAATGACCGGATTATCATTCCGCGAATATCTGCAATTTTACCATGGCATAAAATTACCATCATACACACTGCAGCAAATACTCGAAAACGCCGATGAAATCTGCGATGAAGTAAATGCTGTATGCCAGCCACAAAAAATGTTTGAAGAATATCTTCGCATCGGTTATTATCCTTTTTACGACGGCAACGAAACAGAATATTACAGCCGTATTGAAAATGTCATTTCATATATAATTGAGCAAGAAATGGTTCAATTTTGCAATATTGATCCTGCTTACACAAGAAAACTTAAGGCTATGCTTTTATTCCTTGCTAACAATGTGCCTTACGAAGTGAATATTGCAAAGCTTTCTTCATATCTGGAAATCAATAAAAACACCGTGCTAAGCTACCTTTCTAGTATGGATCGTGCCGAACTGATAAAGCTTTTATACTCTGACAATAAATCGGTAACAAAGATGCAAAAGCCGGACAATATATTCATAATACCAACACCCTCTGCGCTCTCAGCGAGGATGTAAAAATCGGCACACTACGTGAATGTTTTGTCGTTAATCAATTATCTGCCAAGCACACTGTCGAATACAGCAAAGAGCAAGGCGACTTCAAGATTGATGGTAAATGGATCTTTGAGGTTGGCGGTGCTGACAAATCTTTTGAGCAAATTGCTGATGTACCAAACTCTTTCGTTCTAGCCGATGCAATAGTTTTTCCGGTTGGTAAAAAACTCCCAATTTGGCTAGTTGGCATGACTTATTGATTGCAAGCCTATCGCCGTGCAGTACGTTTAGCGACGGGCATTAATTGCTTCCAGCAATGTAGTTAATTGATTGCGCACACTACGCAAACGCTCCACTGCTTCAAATCGTTTTGAGACACCGGTGCGATTATGTTTAATCTGTTCCTGCACAGCCTCAAGTTTCATTCCCTTATCTTTCACCAGATATTGGATCATGCGAATGGTTTCAATATCTGAAGGCGTATAAAAGCGCGTGCCATGACCATTTCGGTGCGGCTTAATTATTGAAAATTGAGATTCCCAAAAGCGCAATGTTGACGCCGGAATATTTAATATCTCGGAGACTTCACGTATCTTGTAATATTTTTTATCTAAATCGTCGCTGTACATAGCACTATGTTTTTATATATGTAAAAAATGGATAAATTTTAAGGTTTTAGGCTTGAAGATCTACACATCTAAGCCTTATTTCTTGCAAATGTAGCGATTTTCGAGTAATTTTGCACATTGAATTAGAAAAAAAATATTACCACACGATAAAAATAATAACTATATAATTTTAAATATTACACTATGCTCACTGCAAAGCAAGTACGCGAATCATTTAAAGACTTTTTCAAATCGAAAGGTCACACCATCGTTCCTTCTGCACCTATGGTAATCAAGGACGACCCGACGCTGATGTTCACCAACGCCGGCATGAACCAGTTTAAAGATATTATTCTTGGTAACAAAGCTGCAAAAAACGCCCGCGTCGCGGATTCACAAAAATGCTTGCGCGTGAGCGGAAAGCACAACGACCTTGAAGAAGTTGGTATGGACACATACCACCACACTATGTTCGAGATGCTCGGCAACTGGTCATTTGGCGATTACTTCAAACACGAAGCAATTGACTGGGCTTGGGAATATCTCGTTGACGTTCTCAAACTAAACCCCGACCGTCTATATGCAACCGTCTTCGAAGGCTCTGCTGCCGATGGTATAGCTCGCGATGACGAAGCTGCCGGTTTCTGGTCTAAACACCTCCCCGAAAGCCACATTATCAACGGCAACAAACACGACAATTTCTGGGAAATGGGCGACACCGGTCCTTGCGGTCCATGTTCAGAAATACACATTGACCTTCGCCCCGAAAGCGAGCGCGCTGAAATTCCCGGACAAGAGATGGTAAACAAAGACCATCCTCAAGTAATTGAAATTTGGAACCTTGTGTTCATGCAATATCAACGCATGGCCGATGGTTCGCTTCAACCACTTCCGAAGCACGTAATCGACACCGGTATGGGCTTTGAACGTTTGTGCATGGCTTTGCAAGGCAAAACTTCAAACTACGACACAGACGTTTTCACCCCCCTCATCGACAAAATCTCTGACCTTTCAGGCAAAAAATATGGCGAAGACAAAAAGGTTGATATTGCTATGCGCGTCATCGCTGACCACGTGCGCACAATCTCTTTCTCTATAGCCGATTCTCAACTTCCGTCTAACGCTAAAGCCGGATATGTAATTCGCCGCATCTTGCGCCGCGCTGTACGCTACGCATACACATTCCTCAACCAAAAGAGCGCTTTCATGTATCGTTTGGTTGACACCCTCATTGCTTCAATGGGTGATGCATATCCCGAAATCGCTGCACAACGCGACCTTATCATGAAGGTTATCAAAGAAGAGGAAGATGCATTCCTTCGCACTCTTGACAAAGGTATTGCTTTGCTCGACGACGCTATCAGCCGCACAAAGGCAGAAGGCAAAACTGAAATCTCAGGTAAAGAAGCTTTCACTCTTTACGATACTTACGGATTCCCCCTCGACCTCACTGAGCTCATCCTCAAAGAAAACGGCATGACTCTTGACCATGCCGGTTTCGATGTTGAGATGCAAGCGCAAAAACAACGTGCTCGCAATGCTGCAGCAGTTGAAGCTACCGACTGGGTTACCGTTAACGACATGACCGACACCGAATTTGTTGGTTATGATTTCAACACAGCAACAACTCGCATAGCTCGCTACCGCCAAGTTAAACAAAAGAACCGCGAATTCTTCCAAATCATCCTCGAACGCACTCCCTTCTACGCTGAAATGGGTGGTCAGGTTGGTGACCGCGGCACTCTCACCGACAACGCTACAGGCGAAGCTATTGAGATTTACGATACAAAACGCGAAAACGGTATTGCCGTTCACTTGTCAACAAAACTTCCTTCAAACGTTAATGCCGAATTCACGGCTGCTATCAACGTTGAAGCACGTCAATCAACAGCTGCTAACCACACCGCAACACACCTATTGCACCAAGCTCTTCGCACCGTACTCGGCACTCACGTTGAGCAAAAAGGGTCATTCGTATCGCCAGAAGTGCTACGTTTCGACTTCAGCCACTTCCAAAAGCTCACTCCCGAAGAAATTCGCAAAGTTGAGCACCTCGCCAACAGCTACGTGCGTCAAGCAATTGCTCGCGATGAGCGTCGCAATGTGCCCATCGCTGAGGCTCGCGAACTCGGTGCTATGGCCCTCTTCGGAGAAAAATACGGCGACGAAGTGCGCGTAATCAAATACGGTGACTCTGTCGAACTTTGCGGTGGTACTCACGTTGACAACACCGGCAACATCGG
>CAZJEA010000141.1:0-4065 GCA_964544895.1 uncultured Bacteroides sp.
TGGAAGCCCTTTTCACTATTATCCATAATAAGGATGCGAGCACCGGTGTTTTTGACGAATGCACCGGCATTTTTGTACATATCTTGCTCATAGTTTTTCCAGTCGGCCTTGCTCATTTTTTTGCGATTCCACTCGTAACGGATTATTGGTTGCTCTTTTTGTGTCAGCCCAACTGCCTCAAATACGAAATTTCCTTCTGTATCAGCTGCTTTCAGCACAAGCCCTTTTACGCCGTTTAATTTCCAAGGGCCATAGGGCACGGGTATATCGTTGGTGTAATATACTTTCCATTCTCTGCCTCCGAAGTTGCATTTTGCTGCATGACAATGATATCCCATCACGGTGTCTATTTCTTCTACAAGATATGTCCACTCCGGAGCTACTGTTTTTTCGCAATATTCAACAACTTGTGAAGTATATGGCAAGCGATTGGTTACGGTTGTTGTGGTATCGGCATGATTGAAAAGTAAATCAAAGCCAATATAGTTTTCAGGTACTGTAGTGAATTGCATTGTTGTTTTTAGCTCATGGGTATTCTTAATGTCTAATGCCCGAAGGTCGCGGCTAAAGAATGCGTTGTATTTACTACCCATTTGTAAGTCCATAATGTCATCAAAGCTCAAAGAATCATCTTTCTCGGAGCTGCGATACTTAAATTGGTATGACACATTAAGATAACATGAATCTAATATTTTATACTTGTCTGTGTTTTCATGCGCAAGAGTGAACGTTGGAGCGTCCATTGCATACGACACGCGAATTTGAGCCAAGGTATTATTAACCTCGGCGAGCATCAATAGTGATGCTGTGATAAAAGTTAATTTTTTCATCGATCAGATACTTTAAGTTATTCGTAATCTAACGCCAAATATAATTGTTCTGCCTCTTAGCTTGTATTCACTTGAATAGCGAATAATGCCATTGTCATTATATCGGCGGAATATGCTATTATCAAGTAAATTGCTGCATTGCAGAGAAAATATCGTAGTTCCTAATGTAAATTCAAAATTGCAATTTAGGAAAACATTGTTGCGATATGCCGAAGAATAGTTATTATTGTAATACATAACCGATGGTATCACGTTAAAGCCATTGCACGGCGATAGTGCTACGCTCGATGTGTTTGTAAATGTGCGTTTTGTGTCGTTATACGCTGTTCCGTCGGTATAAGCTCGCGATAACGTGAAGTCATTAGATGTTTCAAATGACAACCACTGTGCGAATGTAGCAGTATATGATAGATTGATTTTCAAATAGTTGCTTTTGCCATTGCGCTCGGTGTCGTTGACGATATATTCGGCTTTATTTCTGCCGATGGTGAATGCTTCGCTAACTTTTGATTTCCAACGAAAGAAACCCTTTGAAAAAGTTTGGTCGAATTGCATGATGCGACTATTTGTTGAGATTGGCAATAGCATGTAGTTTATCACATTATCAGATATGTCATACCCGGTGCTGTTACTGTAACGAGATTTGGCATAAGTAAGTGTAGCACTGCCAAATAACATTTCCAACACATTGGAGTAGCTTGCATTTAGCGATGTTTTTAACGTGCGGTTTAGAGTCGCTTCAATGTGATTGGGATTTGACATTGTTGTGCGATAATCCATATAGCGCTTCTGCGCCATTAGTGAAAGAGCGGATGGCATTGCCTCTTCTACAATAGTTGTGAGCGATAATGTAAGATTGTCTGATGACTTATATGTGATGTTTGAATACGGTCTGAACGAGAAAAACGTCTTGCTATATGCCCACGAGCTTTCGTCAGAATCATAATATAGAATGCCCATAGGCACATAAACAAGCCACTGAAAGCGTTGACCGTTATGCCACAATAGTTTAGGAGTTATACGACATCCAACTTGCCAAGTGTGCAAATTTACGGGTTCTACCACGTCTGCAATACTCCGGTCGTTAATCACTTGTTGCCTAATCAAATCAACTTCGCCATTGAGATTGAACATAAAATGCGGTATCCGACATGCCACAATTGATGCTACACCTTCGGTTTTAAAGGCTCGTTGTGTTATCATTTGGGCAAATTCATCGCCTGGCAGTGCTAACCGTCCTTTTTTATCGGTGTACGATATGTTAAACGAAGCATCTGCAATACCGCCATTGCCTTTTTTATAGTTAATCTTCAGATTATCGGCTACACTGACGTTATGCCCTGAAAATTTTTGCAATATAGTCTCATTAATTATCCCGTCACCCTTTGGGAATGATGCGCTTGCCGATATGGTATTCTTTAAGTAAGATTTACTTCCATTCAGCTTATACACAGCGTGTGCGCTGATAAAATGTTGGCGAATATTTGCTAAGTTTGATTCATTCACCACATAGCGAGCCAAGCTATCAGACAAATAAACCGTTTCATCAGTTGATTCTCGCTTTTCTCTATCATAGAGATAGTTTAAATTGAAAGTGAGTGTTTTGTCTTCGCTAAGTTTGAAAAGCTGATTTGCCGAAAAGCTATGCGACTCATTCCGATAAGCAAATTTATCAGGTAATGACGGCTTCTCCGGATACAAAATTCCGGTTCCATAAGCAGATGGATATGTCGTAGGGGCACTAATTTCCGGGCGCAAATCATTTCCAACATTATTTGTCTTATACACAGAAATACTTTGCGATTTTCGACTGAAATTCATTAGTGTGGCTGCTACATCCCACGAAATATTTGGCTGGCTTCCCAATGCTCCGTTTATGGTAGATGACCAAATGCCCTTGGCACTTTTCTTGAGCCGAATATTCATGGCCGGAGCAGAACCACGTTGCACCCCTTGCAACATTTTCACATCCTGATGATCTTTGAGAATCTGAACTGCACCAATATCTTGTGCATCAATATTCTTAGTCGCAACTCCATAGTTAGAGCCTAACATATCAAGTCCCTCGATGTAGAACTCGTTAATCCACTGACCATTGTAGATTATTTGTCCATCTGATTTTACTTCAATCCCCGGCATATTACGCAACAAGTCTTCCAAGGTTTTATCGGTTTTACCCATGTATGAAGATGCCGTGTAAGAGATTGTGTCGCCTGATTGTCTTATCTTTTTTGCAGTTACAACGACCTCCTTCAAATTTAGTGTCTTAACCAATGAGTCAAGCCGCTCGCCCGCTTGCTGCGCCATCATCGGAACAGCAAGCGACACAAACGCGATCAAGCATATTATGTTAGGGCGAGTAGTCATAAAATTATAACCGGAAACCGTTATAGTTCGTTTGTGGCTCTATGTGCATTTGATGCACCGCAATCAGTACAATCTGAATCAGAAGATTCAGATTCGTTAGCATTGTCGTCATCTGCCGGCGTTAATGGTCCAATGCAGATGCACCCGCAAGTCTTGTTGGTGGATGACATACCACCTTTAAGCGCTGCTAGGTTTTCCTTTCGTAGCATGTCTAATGCAAAAAATGAAATTTTTTTCATTGATTATTAATTTAAAGTTTAACATAGTGTACAATAGTACATCCTTATATACAACTTAACGATGAACCCCGCTCTATCGTTATGGGCAATTGCTCCACAACCTTAGTAATTAAAAGTTTCAATTCAAAATAAAAAGATTAACGGAATACAAAATTAATCTACTGGATTCCAATTACATAAAGAGAGTAATGCCTACATTCTTAATTTCTCACATGAACAAGTTTAACAGATGTAAAAACAAGGCTCATGTCAATTTTAATATGTTAATTCCTACTCTTATCGCTTTTCAGATTCCGCGCCTTTTTACAGCTTGGTCTGTGTAATTATTGTCGACGTTAATCCCTCAATTTAGTTGATTTCAACTAATATATTGTAGGTTTTTTCCACAAAATTATAGCTTTACAATATTGATGTCAACACCCAAAAGGGTGATTTTTTAGTATGATAATGTTTTTTGTGGAATGATATACTAGTTGACCTAGCAATCTCAACATCCGTCAGCACACCTTTTGGTGTTCTGATTTCAATCTATCGACTTCCCGACCGATGACAAATCTATTGATTTGCATCGTAAAGTTAAGAATTAATTTTGACTCGTACAAACATTTTTCAAAAAAAGCTACTGGGTC
>CAZJEA010000142.1:0-4056 GCA_964544895.1 uncultured Bacteroides sp.
CCATCGCGTTTAGAGAGCTTACCTTTGCCGTCTGGTTTAAGCAACAAGGGCAAATGCACAAAAGCAGGCATAGTGTCTGCCCAACCAAATGCTTCATACAATAACACATGCAAAGGAGCTGAAGGCAACCACTCTTCTCCTCTGATAACATGCGAAATCTTCATTAGGTGGTCATCAACGATATTTGCGAGGTGATAAGTGGGAAGATCATCAGCTGATTTATACAACACTTTATCATCGAGTATATCACTATTTATAGTCACAATGCCACGCAGCAAGTCGTTAACTTCAACCTGACGTCCGGGCTCAATTTTAAAACGAACCACATATTGTGTGCCATTATCAATAAGAGCCTTCACCTCGTCTGCAGGTAAGCTAAGTGAATTGCGCATTTGCAAACGAGTAGAAGCATCATATTGGAAATTTGCCACCTCCGCACGTTTAGCCTCAAGCTCAGCCGGGGTATCAAAAGCAATATATGCACGACCGGCATCTAACAAAAGCTTTACATGTTGACGATATATGTCACGACGTTCACTTTGTTTATATGGTCCGTAAGGCCCTCCTTCGCGAACGCCCTCATCTATTTCTATGCCAAGCCAAGCGAGAGCCTCATTAATATAATCTTCAGCTCCGGGCACAAATCGTTGCGAATCGGTATCTTCGATACGTAAAATCATTTTGCCGCCATGTTGACGAGCAAACAAGAAGTTGTAAAGAGCTGTACGCACACCGCCAATATGAAGCGGGCCTGTTGGAGAAGGTGCGAAACGCACGCGAACATCGTTTGTCATATATAAAATAAGAAATACACTAATTAATAATCGAATGTAAGACACTAATGCCTTACCAAAGCGCAAAATTACAGAAAAAAAATGATATAACACTAAGTGAATGTTGATAAGTTTTTTATAAGTTTAAGTATGTATTCGTTTGGAACAATACAAAAAGTTACTACCTTTGGCATAAAATAAACAAGAATATACCTAACAAACACCATGTATAGAAAAGGAAAATTATATTTCAGATACGGCACAATGGGCTCAGCAAAAACAGCAATGCTGCTTACCACAGCTTACAATTTTGAAGAACGCAATATGAGCTACTTGTGCATGAAACCGGTCATTGACACCCGTGAAGGACGCAGTGTTATTCATTCTCGCATTGGCATTGAACGAGCCTGCGAATGGATATATCCTGAAACTGATTTGTACAAATTCGCCAAAGAGCTCTTCCGCCGTGAAGGAAAGGTCATTGATTGGTTTCTGATTGATGAAGCTCAATTTTTAGCTCCAACTCAAGTAGACCAACTTTCACGCGTTGTCGACGATTTCGGCTCAAATGTTATTTGCTATGGTTTGCGCACCGATTTCAAAAGCAATCTTTTTGAAGGCTCACGACGACTATTTGAAATTGCAGACACTATAGATGAAATTAAATCTACTTGCAACTGCGGACGCAAAACTATCATCAATGCCCGTATTGACGGAAACGGCAATTTTGTGAATGAAGGAGCACAGGTCGAAATTGGAGGTAATGACCGCTATGTTGCTGTCTGTCGTAAATGTTGGAGAAACAAGCGCATTGAGCAAAGTAGCAGAAACGCCTTACCCCTTGAATTTTTAGACGATTAGTTCGTAAAACTCGCATAAATGGATAAAGTTTAGGCCGAATTAGAACTAAGCCTAAACTTTTTTTGTTATATTAAGTCAAAGTAAGAAATATCAATCTTATGAACATACGCAAACTAATTGTTACAACATTATGCTCATTTGCATTATCTCTGACGAGTTTCACCTCATCGGCGAACAAATTTGCTGACGAGTCGCTTAAATACAAAGTAACGTATAAGTGGGGATTAGTCAACAAACAAGCCGGCACAGCAATTTTGAGCATTCGCAATAGCAACGATAAATACATCACTAAGCTAACGGCAAAATCAGACCCATGGGCTGACAAGATATACAAAGTGCGCGATACGCTTAACGGTGTTGTTAAAAAAGAAGGTTTTAAACCTACCATATATGAGAAGATTGCTCACGAAGGCTCTGACAATAAACGCGACGTAGTAACTTATAAATACGAAAACGCTAAAGTTATTGGCGAATGTACTCGCCGTAAGTGGGACTCAGACGGGAATCTCACACGTAACGAAAAGCGCACACTTGAATCATACGGCACGACTGTCGATATGCTCTCTGCTTTCTACTATATGAGAAATTTACCTTATAGCGAATGGAAAGCTGGACATGTTGTGACGTTGAACATATACAGTGGCAAACGAAAAGAGCTACTTACCATTAAATATACAGGTATTGAAACAGTAAAATACGACAATAAGTCGTATAAATGCTATCGCATTTCATTTACATTTACCAGCGACGGAAAGTCGAAAACCAGCGACGATATGGACGCGTGGATAACAACAGACGCACGACACATACCGGTAAAACTTGAAGGTTCCTTAAAAATAGGTAAAGTGCGCTGTTTTTACACAGGTGGATAAATTTAGATTGACAAACGTAAATATGTAGTGGTATTGTGCGATACGGAGAACAGGCTTGAAGCCCTAATGCCTACAATCCACAAAATTTCGCCATTACGAGTTAAGAGCCAAGCTTCGCGTTTTTGTTGAGCACTAAGTTTGGCATCTTGATATATATCGCTCACCAATTTGCTACCATTCATACCAAAAGGCTTTAACACATCGCCTTTCTGCCAATGGCGAATTTCAAACATAGGATTATTCTTCAACACTTCTGCGTCAAGGTAAATAGTCGAATTGTCGCGTTTGGGCGCGAAATCGCTAATATTATGCCGTGAAACACAAATATGCAAAGGCGTATTGATATTATCAGAGATATCTACACGATACACTTCCGACAACCCCACCCCATCAGAAAGAGAGGAAATAGACAAAAAACCACGACTAAATTCTGCACGATGGGAAGCTGAAGAAAAACAAGACGTACCGTTTGCCCTGATTATATTTCTTGCTTGAGTGATATTGAAATTATAAGGTTTGATAATTTCATAAAGCAAAGTGTCTGCGACTTCAATTGGCATTGAAGAGCGCATAGCTTGAACATCAACCACATTATCAGCATCAATAAAACGGTCGGCAAGCGATTTTGTCGCAAAATCATATAACCGTTTATTGTCTGTTAGATGAGACATTGTAGCCAAAATAGCATTAGTAGCGCCATCAAAAAGTTCATCTAATTGCGGTATAACTATATTACGAAGCTTATTTCGTTTATAATCATTTTGCAGATTGGATGAATCGACAATGTAATCAATTTTTTTATCCGCAAGATATCCTTCAATTTCCGCACGCGAACAAGTTAGAAGAGGCCGCACAACCGATGCCGATATCGGAGACATACCCGTCAGACCGGTTATGCCCGTACCACGCAAAAGATTTAGTAAGAACGTTTCCACTTGATCCTCTCTATGATGGCCCACAGCAATAGCTTGTGCCTTATATTCGTCAAGCAAAACCCTAAACCAATCATAGCGCAACTGTCTACAAGCCATCTCTATTGATTGGCCGGTAGCAGCCATTTGTGCAGGCACATCAAAATCCTTAATCAAAAGACTAACGCCCAATTTAGTTGCTATCGCTTTTACATGATACATATCGCGCATTGATTCATCGCCACGCAAATGGAAATTGCAGTGTGCAGCTATACAGTCGTAGCCCAAATCTTTGAGTACAACAAGCAACGCAATAGAATCAGCGCCACCGCTGACAGCCACAACTATTGGGGCATCGCTACGCAGCAACTTATGTTCATATATATAGCTTTTAATACGACATTTAAATTTATCTTCCATATATAGCTCTAAATTAAACGCCTTCGCGCACAACAAAGGTAATGAATTTTACGACAACAGACAAAAAAGAGACGCGCAAAGCACGTCTCCTTTTTATCTGTTATATGGATAAGCTTATTCAGCTTTACCTGCGCTACCAAGCACGTTAACAATTTTGTGCTTGTAGAGTTTTTCCATATTGTCGCGAGCCGGACCGAGATATTTGCGGGGGTCGAACTC
>CAZJEA010000143.1:0-3994 GCA_964544895.1 uncultured Bacteroides sp.
GCCGACTACTTCTCCACCCTCCGCGCCTTCACCGCCTTCTACAACCTGTAACCACTATCTTCGCAATTTCTTATAAAACAAGCAAATCGGCTCCGGAATGGGGCCGATTTGTTTGTTACATTATGGCCGAAGCTCCACCGCTTTGGCGGCCAACTTCATTGCCTCGTTCAATCTTCTTACCGTAACCAAAGGTATATACGGCCGACAAGAAGATGAAAGGATGAGAATCAGAACTGAACAAGGTTGAAACACTGTGATATAACGGTGAAACTACTTCGCGGGTCTGTGATATATACCCACGGTTAAATAAATTGTAGACCGAGCAACGAAGATTCCAATTGCTGTTGTTCCAGCCGACAGATAAGCAATATCTTTGTCGTGTAGTCCGCTTAACATTGTTCCAATGGAAAATTTCTGCTTTTTTTGAATAATAATAACCGCTGAAATAGAAGTTATTCAGGTAGTAATTTGCGCCTACGGAAAACGTAAACGGGCAGTAGGTCTGTTCGCGTGAGCCAGTAAGCTTGTAGATCTTTTGTTCGGGATTGGCGGATAATTGCAAGTTGCCATCAAGAAGTGTATATTGGAATGACGCTCCAAATTTCTCCTCAAAGAAGTTGCAATTATTATCATAACTGCAGATTAGTGCGGAGCCATCATCGTACGACAAATAAACCGGCGTAAATTGCTTGAATTTGACGAATGTTTTGCTGTAAATTGACATTCCAAATTTATTGGATGGATCCCAGGAGTATGACAGATTAACGTTTAATGCTCGGGATGATTTGATATCCGGGTTACCTGTGAGGTATAGAAATTCATTATCCTGCAATACATCGCTCATGCGGATATTGACATCCGGTGTAAAAGTAACATATTGCAAAAAGGATGAAAATGCACTTTTTGTGGTCGGTGAATATCTAAAAATGAGGTGGCAATATGGGTAGCTCGTGCGGGTGTGATAATCGTTGATTGCATACCATTCTTGTGAGAATCCACAATCCCAAGTTAGTGTTAGTTTTGGGGCTGTGAATTTATATCCTATTCCCCAACCGTTGGCTTGCATGAGAAATCGTTCTGTATAATCCGCGGATCCGGTGTAAGTTAAATCATTTAGACCATAACTATAAATACCATCAACAAATAAAGTGTGCTTATCCGAAATGCTCTTGTTTACGTTGGCTTTTATACGGCCGTAATATACGTCCTCGTCAGCGAATCTGCTAATGGTTTGCGGATTTGATGTTGAATAAATTTGGTCAGTATTATTCCGGTCATAGGAAAACTGCGCAGCTATATCCAACAAGAAATTACTTGGCAACGTGAAGAAGTAGTTGCCTTTATAACTTACGGTTCTGGTTTTTGAGGAGTTGCTACGTGAATAGGTATAGTCGTAACTGTTTGCCGGAGAATAGAGGAGCTTACCTTCTGCATCCTTGTCTGTGTTGACAAACGTAAACCCAAGCGTGTTGCGGATTTGTGTTTTCTCGCTTTTGTATGTGGCGCGGAATGTCAACGGAATCTGTATATTCTTTCTTAAAGCCGTTAGTGGTTCCTCGCTGCGGGTCATGGAATAGTTGCCATCTGCGTTCTTTAAGGTATATTCTTCATATTCAGCGGTGCTGTTATGAGTATCTTTGTCGTAATAAGATCCGATGTAGAAATCATAGATCATTTTCTTGTAGGCAAACTTAGAATACAAATTCGGCTGGATGGTGAAGCTGCTTATTAACCATATCGGCAGATTAAACTTGGTGTAGCCACCATATTCATATTCTTGTACTATAAAGTTGATAACGTGCGTAGCCCCATGAAAACGCGGGTCGGTGGGGGCTTCAAGATACTCCACACGTCGAACGTCAGCCGTGCGCATCCCCTTTAATTCTTCTGCTGAAGCCTCCATACTGTTAATGTAGATTGGAACGGTGTTGCCACTGAAGTCCGTAACGCTGTTGTCTTTGGGGTTGACCTTTACTTGTCGAATTGCCAGTCGCTGCAGTAGGTCGATGGCATCCTGGGAGGCGGATCGTTGGCGGGCAGTTGGAGCGTAGACCGAGCGATCGGCAAAATGCTGAGTATTTTGTGCTTCAACGTTTACGCTGTGGAGCACAATAGGTACTGACTCCATTTTAACCGTACCAACAGCGAAATTTGTTAGCCTCTGATATTTAGGCTTGTAACCGATACAGGTAAACTTAGCAATAACCTCCTTAATGTCACAAGGAATGGAGAAACGTCCATCATCGTCGGTAATACAGTAAGTAACTACCGTTGAATCTCTGGGAGCGAGGAGCATCACAGTTGCGGCTGCTACTGGTTCGTTATCCATGCCAATAGCCCTGCCAACATAGCAGTAACGGCCATGTTGCAGTGCTTCTACATAGAATTCTGAGGATCCTTTCTGTACAACTGTTACCGGATTCAGGCCTATAACCTTGCGGATGGCCTCGTATGGATCTTCGGTGAAGATGCGTACGGTAGTATGGTAGCTCTCTAATTCAGTATAAATCAGATTGATGTTGATTTCAGGATGCTCTTTGCTAATCTGCACAAGTGCATCTGATATTGGTGTATTGCGGAAGTTGTATGAGAATCGTTGGGCGTTGGACAACAAAAGTGTACACACCGCCAAACATAGTGTGATGAAGGCTCTCATGGTCAGTCAACTATAAGTGTGTGATTTTCGATATGGAGGTTAAGTTGCTCAAAAGTGTTGAGCTGCTCAATAATCTCGTCAAGTGTGAGCTGTGGATCAAGACGGTAGTATAGTCGGAGCGAGGCTGCGGAGGAGTTTCGATATTGGATAGAGATGTTGTATTGATTAGCTACAGCTTCTAAAATCTCGCTGAGTGGAGCATTCTCGAACTGAATAGGGCCGGTAGCTGTCGCGGTGGAATCAACAGGGGTTGTAGCGGGTGTGTTGATCCCTGCTTCGGTTGAGGCTGGATTTTTCTCCGCAATTTCAACTTCGTTATTCGCCTTGTTAGATACCGAAACGGAAACCGCAATACAGATAGCAACAGCAGCCAATGAGGTAAGGATACCGGCAGCAATGGATGCTGCTCTGCGGTTGGTAAAACGCAGAAAACGAGTAGACTTGCCACGATGTTGTGCAGCGAACGCTTGCCATTCAGCATCTACGTTAGGCATCGGTGTTTTGCGATTGGCCTTTATTGCAGATTCTGTCTTGCAGAGAAGGTCGTAAAGTTCGTGTACTTCCGGATCGGAAAGAAGCCGAGTTGCCTCTGCTTGGGAGTATTTTTCGGGATGCTCGATAAGGTCGAGAACAATGTCATACTTATCCATACTACTGATTGAGCTTTTTACGAATTATAACTAATGCATGACGTAACTGTTTGTAGACGGCATTTTCGCTGATGCCTAAAATCGCGGCAATCTTACTAACTGAAATGCCATCGGAAAAACGAAGTTGCATAATTCTTTGGCACTGCTCGGTAAGGTTAGCGCTGATTATTGCGTAAATTTTGGCAATAGTTTCTTCGTCGGGCCAATCTTCGGTATCATAATCCTTAATATCAAGGAGATAACGGTTTATGATGCGTTGATGAATGTCAGTGTCGCGAAGCTTGTTCAGACAGCGATTGCGGACAGCAGAATATAGGTAACCGGCGCTGGCTTGCGTGGCATTGCCATCTAACAACGATGCAAAGACATCGTGTACAACATCACGAGCAAGGTTGTCATCATGCAGCAAGGTCAGTGCCAAGCGATAAAGCTTTGCATATTCAGCTTTGAAAAGCCGCTCTATGTCGTCTCGGTTAATCATACACCTATATGACACATACCCTCCGGATTTCTAAACCTTAGTGATGAACTTTTTTGGAGAGAAAGCATGGAGGAATGAATTGGACGAATGGAAGTGGGGGAGAGTGAGAAAGTGAGAGAGTCGGGGAGAGAGAGGTTTTGGAGAGAGAAAGTGATTATTGGAGGGGGGTGAGGTTGAGGGCGGTGGAGGCGAAGGTGAGCATGAGGG
>CAZJEA010000144.1:0-3992 GCA_964544895.1 uncultured Bacteroides sp.
GGGAAAAAAGTAAGCCCATGCGGGGGCACGGGCTTTGTGGATATGAGATTGTAGGTGTTTAATCTAGAAGGGCGAGGGCAGCCAGGGAGTAAACGCGTGTGCCAAGGCCGGCAATGATGCCGCGGCAAACTGGAGAGATTGCAGAATGGTGTCGCACTTGTTCGCGAGCGAATACGTTGCTAATGTGCACCTCAATGACAGGCAAGGGGATGGCAGATATTGCATCGGCGATAGCTAACGAGGTGTGAGTGTATGCACCGGCATTAAGCACAACGCCAAGATAGTTATCAGTATCAAAGCCTACTCTATGGAGAGCATCAATTAAGTCGCCTTCATGATTGCTTTGAGCATATTCAACTAATGCTTTTCCTTGCACAGTTTGCTCAACTTGAGCGATGACGTTGTCCATGTTTTGAGACCCGTAAATTTGAGGTTCACGGCGGCCTAAGAGATTTAGATTAGGGCCGTTAAGGATAAGAATTTTTTTCATTATTTGTGTACGTTTACTTTAGTGGTTGGAGGCAAAGAGTTGTTGCGTTGTTCAACAGCATCAATAACTGAGTGGCAAAGATGGAAGAACGACTGAGCCGCCAATGAACCGGTTACAGCGATGGGATTGCCGGAGTCGTTGTGTTCGCCGACAGCAGCAACGAGAGGTATCTGAGCCAAAAGAGGGATGTTAAGTTCGTCAGCCAATCGCACGGCGCCAGCATTGCCAAAGATAAAATATTTTTCGTCGGGGTGAAGCTCGGGAGTAAACCAAGCCATATTTTCAACCATGCCAAGCACGGGGACGTTAACCTTTTCGCCGGTAAACATTGCGATACCTTTACGAGCATCAGCCAAAGCGACTTCTTGAGGAGTAGAGACAATGACAACACCAGTAATGCCGAGAGTTTGTACGAGAGTGAGATGAATATCGCTGGTGCCCGGGGGCATATCAATGACGAAATAGTCAAGTTCGCCCCAATCAGCTTGTTCAATAAGTTGCTTGAGGGCATTAGAAGCCATAGATCCGCGCCACAAGACGGGGCTGTTTTTGTCGACGAGGAAACCTATAGAAAGGAGCTTAACGCCAAATTTTTCGATTGGGATAATTAAGTCACGACCATCGACTTTGTGCATGAAGAGCTCAGCATCTTCGACGCCAAAGATTTTGGGAACAGAGGGGCCAAAGATATCGGCATCGAGCAACCCTACCCTATAACCTTCGGCAGCTAAAGCTACAGCAAGATTAGCAGCGACAGTGCTTTTGCCGACACCGCCTTTACCGGAAGCAACTCCAATGATGTTTTTGACACCGGGTAGTACTTGAGCGTGTTTAGCCGGGGCGACTTGACGAGTTTTAACAGCGATGTTGCCACGAATGTCAATGTCGGGGTCAGCGAAAGTAAGTATAGCTTGTTCGGCAGCTTTGACAACCGACTTAATGAATGGGTCGGTAGGTTTGTCGAATATAATAGAAAAGGAGACTTTAGCACCGTCAATGCGCAAATCGTCTTCGATCATGCCAAGCTCAACAATATTTTTGCCGTTGCCGGGATATCGCACAGTTTTAAGCGCATCAATTATAAGGTTTGGATATAGAGTTTGCATTATAGTGGAAGCGGATTAATCGTTATTATCTTGATCGGAGAGCAATTGAGGGCACTCTAATTGGCCGCGCGAATAAGAGCGATAAGTGTCACGCTCAATATCAGAATCGTCAATTTCGGAAAGCGGAGTGTTAGCATCGAGGTCAAAAGCAAGATATTTAATGGTGAGACCGCGATCGAGCCATTGCTGCTCATAGTGAGTGCGAATATCGAGAATAGAGCCCGCAGTGCCGGGATTAGCATAAAGGTTGTCGGTATCGGTGACAATCTTAATAGCGGATCTATTAGCCAAGCACATATTACGCGTGTAATTGTAGAGGAAAGGGCTATCGGTTTTTAGGTTAATTCTGCCACCATCGGCGAGGACGGTTCTATACAATTGCATAAAACGCGTAGAAGTTAAGCGTTTGCGCACTTTTTTCATTTGAGGGTCGGGGAAAGTGATCCAAATAGAATTAACCTCGCCGGGGGCGAAGAAATTTTCGAGGAGCTCGATAGAAGTGCGAACGAAAGCCACATTAGTCATAGCCGAACGTTTAGCGTCGGTAGCACCAGACCACATACGAGCGCCCTTGATGTCAATACCAATAAAGTTAACATCGGGGAAACGTCTGCCCAGGCCGACGGTGTACTCGCCTTTACCACAACCAAGTTCAAGGACGATAGGGTTATCATTGTGGAAGAATTCGGCATTCCATTTGCCACGTAGAGGGAAACCGGAATCTTTCAAAACAGAATAGGGGTATTGGAACACGAAATCAATCTGTTCCATTTCGCTAAACTTACGAAGTTTATTTTTTGCCATGCGCTATTATTATTTGCGTATGAGTTTAAGAGTAGCAGAGACGCCACCCTTTAGAGTTACAGTAATAATATAGATACGAGTTTGAAAATCAGCAGTGCTGATAGATATAAAGTCAGCGTTAGGGTTAACTGAGGTTAGGAGTATGCCTGCGGGGTCATAGACAGCGACATTAGCTAACTCAGCACCGGAAGCTTTAATTTCAATATCATTGCCAACGATACGGCCTTTAATGTCAGATTCGGAAGCTGTAATAGCGTCAACCGAATTAGAGACTAAATCGAATTTAAAATTCTGCCATTGTTCGGCCTCTCTAAAGCTATCTTTAAGTTCGGTAGTAGTAAGCAAAGGGATGTTAGCTTGCTCGACATTACGCCACACTTCATCGCCGAGATCGGGGACAGAAGTTAAGGCAGTGGCATCGACAGTAGAAAGAGCAGACATGCCAGCCATAGCGTTTTCGCCGAGATACGATAACGATTGCGGCAAGGTTACCGTTTTAAGAGAAGAGGTGTCGGTGAGAGCGAAATCGGCAAGAGTGTTAATAGCCGGGAGAGTTATCGACGAGAGATTTGTGCAAGCGAACAAAACGCCTTCGCCCAAAGAAATTTCTTGGTCGGCATTAAAAGTCACCGACTTAAGAGATGGAATAAACGCGAATGCTTTTGCGCCAATAGAAGTGAGGGAGGTGGCATTAGTGAAGTCGGCAGCAGAGAGAGCAGAGCCGAGGAAAGCGCCTTCGCCGATGGTTTTAATATTATCATTAAAAGAGTATGCAGTGAGAGAAGTGCAACCCATAAATGCGTAATCGCCAATGGAAGTGACCAACTCAGCATTTTCGAGAGTGGCGAGAGAAGAGCAATTAGCGAATTGCGAAGCAGCAATGGTAGTGCTGAAATTTAAGTCGGCAGATTGTAAGTTAGCGCAATTGCTGAAGACGTAAGAATCGAGCACAGTTTCAGGATTGAGCACAACCGATTTTAGGGCGCTACAAGAAGCATAGGCAGCTTGGCCAATGCTGACAACGTTGTCAGGGATTGACAGCGAAGTTAATTGTGTAGCGGCAAAAGCGAAATCGCCGACAGAGATGTTGCCTTGTGAGGGGAAAACGAACTCAGAGATGGAAGTGCCGGAGAAAGCGCCTGTTGGAATAAGGTTAGCGTCGTAAGAGTCTTGACCATTTAGCTTCTCGCCGGAATATGCAACAATTGAAGCATTAGAGAGATCAAGAGAAGAGAGAGAAGACAGGTTTTGGCCGATGAAATAAATGTCTTGGGCATTTATAGAGCCAGAAATCGTCAGAGAAGATGCCGTAAGATCAGAAATTAAGGAGCTCAAAGAACCGGGAGTTTGAACATCGACCGAGTTTTGAGCGAAAGAGCTGAGGCTAAAAGAAGCGGCAGCTGCAACAAAAAAAAGTTTCATTATATTCATAAGTTAGCTAAGCATCAAACTGTTGCATAAAACAATATTGTTAAGTGCAAAATTACAAAAAAAAGATAGATATGCAAACAGAAAAGAATGATATAGGTCTAAAAACAAAAAAAATTACTCGTCGTCACGACGGGTAACCTTTTTAACCTTAAATCTAATAC
>CAZJEA010000145.1:0-3910 GCA_964544895.1 uncultured Bacteroides sp.
AGGCTTTGACGCATTATTCAGCTAAGTCCTTGTGCTTGTGGTCATGTTCCCACATCTGCCAACTGTTGAACAAGTTCTGCCAAACAGAGTAGAAGGCAAGGAAGACTGATGAAATCGGGTTGAGGTAAGTATTTGCCATCCAAATGCCAACGCAGGTATTCTTCTGAGCCAATAACTGGCCACCGGCGATGCGGTCGCCATAGCGCACGCCCAGCCATTTGCCGAATGAGAACTGCACTGCGCAGATGATAGCTGAGAGGATGCCCAAGCCTATCAAGGTTGATATGTATTGTGCGCCTGATTGGAATACGTGGTCAATGGTTTGACCTAATGTTATCAATAGTGCCAATGCCCAAAGATAGAATGTCCAATCCTTGAAGCGGCTTAATCCGTCTTTGACACGCGGTGCAAACTTTTGCAAGAATAAGCCGATGAAGTATGGCAATGCGATTACCGGGGCAATCTTATTGAAAATCAACATGAAAGATTGAAAGAAGGGCATGTCCTGATGTAAGCCGATAAACGAGAAGTAGATAGGTGCGACTATCGCAACCATCAAGTTACCGATAATCGTAAACGCTGTAGTCGTAGCGCGGTTTGCACCTAATATACTTGAAATTACAACGACAGACGATGCCACGGGGCACAGAACACCGATAAGCAGACCTTGCGCCAGCGTTTCGTCTCGTATCGTATATTTAATTAGTAGGTAGCCACCGAGGCTGACAACGATTTGGAATACTACCAGCCACGCGTCTAATGCTGTCATGCGCAGTTTTTTAAGGTCGACGGCGGCGAAGTTTAATAACAGAATTGAAAAGATTAGTAGCGGTACAATCTCGAAGAGAAAATCACACCAGCTGTGTAATAATAGTCCGAGTAGAATGGCTACGGGCAAAACAAAACTTCTAAAACGAGCCATATTTTTTATTATTTATTTTTTTCGGCTGCAAATATAATGCTTTAGTATTAAATAGGACCAAAAATTAACATAAAATAGTGTATTATTATGCAATTGTCATGGTTACAAAAACTCCACAATATCAATTATATACGTCTGAGGTGTAAATTTAAATGTAAAAATATTCACAAAATGTGCCTTCCAGACTTGCATAATACCGCCAAAAGTCTTACCTTTGTAACCGCAAAACCGATAAGGCTATGCACGGTCCTATAGCTCAGTTGGTCAGAGCACCTGACTCATAATCAGGGAGTCCTTGGTTCAAGCCCAAGTGGGACCACAAATCGTAAACGGTTGATTATTAGAGGGTTAAACTCAATAATCAACCGTTTTACTTTAATAAAAAATGCAAAATTTGGCTAGTGTGATGTTAAAAAAAATAACATTATGAGCAATTTTTGGACAGTTTTTGGCGCTTTTTTGTAATTCAACTGCACATTTTACTGCACATGATTTTTGAAAAAATCGCCCATAAATGATAGCATAAGGCTTATTTTTCAAAAAGTACTGCACATATTGTTCAATAAACATTTTTTAAATATCATGTTATCCGTAAATTTTTATCTAGATCAACGTCGTTATAAGCCTGGAAATCCATGCCCCTTAAAAATTTCCTTTTATTTTAGAGGTAAATTTGTTTTGGTTTCTACGGATATAAAACTCTTGCCGGAACATTGGGACCCTTCACGAAAGATGGTGGTAAGACATCCCAATAGAAATAGTTTGAATAATTACATTCAGACAATTGAGTCTCATGTAAACGCAATTTTTGATCTATTACGTGAGCAAAGATTGTTAAATGATCTGTCTGTTGATGAATTAAGAAGTTTTATAACTTCAGAAATAATTCCAGGTGGCACGCAAAAAGGTAAGTACGAATGGATTGATAAAACCTCATTCCTATACCGATTTAAACAGTATATGGAAACCACAAAACCCGGCACTAGAAAAACATTTGAACATACCCTAAACAGGCTAACAGCCTATCTTGGTGAAGATGCTCTTAAAGAACTTAAATTTGAAGATATAACAGTCACATGGTTAAAGGGTTTTGATAATTATATGGCGCAGACTGCTAAGTCCAAGAATACACGTAATATTCATTATCGTAATATGCGTACAGTGTTCAATGATGCTATAGATGATCAGATTACCACAGCTTATCCTTTTAGACGATTTAAAATAAAAGCTGAAGTTACAAAGAAAAGAGACCTTACCGTAGAAAAACTACGTGTTTTGTTCTTCTATAATTGTGAAGAACACGCAGCTAAGTATAGGGACTATTTTAAGCTTATGTTTTTCTTGATGGGAATCAATTGCGTTGATTTATGTCATTTGAAGGGAATTGATGATGGGCGTATTGAGTTTCACCGCACCAAAACCAATCATTTTTTCTCGATGAAAATTGAGCCGGAGGCGATGGAGCTAATAGAAAAGTATCATGGGAAAAACTGGTTGCTTGACATACTTGACCATTGGACTGATGATGGCTTCTTTCGCCGAAAAATGAACAAGGCCCTCCAAAAAATAGGACCGGTAACACGATCAGGTTTAGGTGGCAAAAAAGCATATAAGCCATTATTTCCTAAGCTAACTACTTATTATTCACGTCATAGCTGGGCTTCAATTGCGTCAAGTATTGATATCCCAATTGAGACAATCTCCGCCGGTCTTGGGCATGAGTACGGCAACCGTATAACAGCTATCTATATCAACTATGATAATCGCAAGGTTGACATAGCAAATCGTAAGGTGATAGACTGGGTGTTATATGGTAAGATTGATGGCAAAGAAGTTGTAAAACCGGGGACTCCTGAATTCTTTGGCTTGACTTATGAGCAAGCCGTTCGTTTAGACCTTTGTAAATGTGGCATAGATGAAGGTAATAAGGCTTACCAGTCTGAATAGATAGTACTACAATCTGTATCACATTGTGTGCTATTTTGCGTTTCACTTTCTGTATCATTTTCAACACATCCGAATCTCAACAATGAAATTCGGATGTGTTGTATATCTTGTCAACCAAAACAACCATCTTTGATGACCTTTTGTAAAATAGATAGTAGCCAATAACTGAGAAATACATAAGGCATGTAAGCCAATTACTAATCCATCAGAAAAAATACTTCTATGGTTCTACATATCAAAAAAAGGATATAAGATTGTCCTTATTAACATTATTTTTAGCACCTTTCAGTTGCCAATACGACTCGTATGTATAAATTTGCAGTATGAAATTAGCTATAATTGGCTCCAGAAACTGTCCAGCTATCGATATAGCAGCACAGCTAAAATATATCCCTGACACTATTGTTAGTGGTGGTGCTAGGGGTGCTGATACATACGCGAGATTATTTGCTCAACAATATGGATTAAAGCTTGTGGAGTTTCTACCTGAGTATAACAAATATGGTATAAAAGCCCCATTAATCAGGAATAAGCTAATTGTTGAAAATTGTGATTGCCTAATTGCTTTTTGGAATGGGGCCAGTAGAGGCACTAAATATACTATAGATTATGCGATGAAACTTGGGAAGCCAGTCAAAATTGTAATGGTCTAGATAAACAATCTAATACCGATTTTTGATCCTATGATATACTTTCATATAATTAGTCATTTTCATATTATTGTTTTAAGTAAAAATATACGTTTAAGTTTCTAATCCCAAAATTGTAAATAGACATTGAACTGTAGTCTGTCCCCGCTTTCATATCTGATTGAATATATGATTCTTTGATTTTCGGATAAAACGAGTTAAAATATTGAACCATTTGACGATAAAATTTCGTAGTGTCAAAATTTCGTTTTTCCTTTGCGCCAACAAACGAAAACACACAGATTAATTTATTGAAAAATGGGCTATTCATTTTTGCTATTTGCTATAATCTTGACAGGCGGCTATGTCGCGTACTACACCTATATGATCTTGCGCGACCTTAACGCAAACA
>CAZJEA010000146.1:0-3837 GCA_964544895.1 uncultured Bacteroides sp.
AGCGAGCTTTGTCGCCGTCGCGAAGTTCGAGAGCTTCGTTAACGCCTGTAGAAGCACCAGAGGGAACAGAAGCGCGACCACGAGCGCCTGATTCGAGGATTACGTCTACTTCAACTGTGGGGTTACCACGAGAGTCGAGGACTTCACGTCCGATGATTTTCTCAATTTTCATAATTATTTATTTTATAGCTTATAACGTATATGTTATTTGAATTTTGATGTCTTGAGATTGGGTCATGCAAAGATACAACTTTTCGGTGATTTAAGACCATTTTTTTTGGAAAATATTCTTAAGTCGGGAATGATAGTTTAGATTTGGGAATAAGGTGTTGAGCAGGGGTAACGCAAAAAGAGGTGGCTCGCTCACGCGAGTCACCTCTCAGGGATATAGGGAAAAAAGTTGGATGTACTTTTTTATTCAGCTGCAGGAGCTTCAGCAGCGGGTGCTTCAGCGGGAGCAGCTTTTTTACGAGAACGACGTGTTGTCTTAGCTTTAGCTTCTTTCTTGTCACCTAACATAGCTTCGTTGAAGTCAACGAGCTCGATGAAGCAAGTTTTAGCGTTGTCACCAAGACGGTTGCCGGTCTTGAGGATACGAGTGTAACCACCGGGACGTTCTGCGATTTTTTCAGCAACTACAGAGAAAAGTTCTTTGACAGCTTCTTTGCTTTGGAGGTAGCTGAAAACGAGGCGGCGGTTAGCTTGACTGTCATCCTTAGCGCGATTGATGATGGGCTCAGCGTAAACACGGAGTGCTTTAGCTTTTGCAAGAGTAGTGAAGATGCGCTTGTGAAGGATGAGAGAAATAGTCATGTTGGCGAGCAGTGCATCGCGGTGAGCTTTGGTGCGGCCAAGGTGATTGAATTTTTTATTATGTCTCATCGTTATTACTCTTTATCTAATTTGTATTTTGAAATGTCCATACCGAATGAGAGGTTGAGGCTGGTGAGCAGCTCTTCGAGCTCGGTGAGGGACTTTTTACCGAAGTTGCGGAATTTGAGCAAATCGGTTTTGTTGAATACCACCAACTCGGCGAGGGTTTCTACTTCGGCGCTCTTCAAGCAGTTAAGTGCGCGAACTGAAAGGTCCATGTCGACGAGTTTTGACTTGAGAAGTTGACGCATGTGGAGTACTTCTTCATCGAATTCGTCACCTGCTTCAACTTCGTTAGTTTCGAGGGTGATTTTTTCGTCGGAGAAGAGCATGAAGTGGTAGATAAGAATCTTAGCCGCTTCTTTGAGTGCGTCCTTCGGCAGAATCGAGCCGTTGGTGGTAATCTCGATTATAAGTTTGTCGTAGTCGGTTTTCTGGTCAACGCGAGTGTTTTCGATCGCATATTTGACGTTTTTAATAGGGGTGTAGATTGAGTCGATAGCGATAACGTTGATGTCATCGTTAGGAGTAACGTTCTCCTCTGCGGGGACCCAACCGCGACCTTTATTAATGGTCAATTCGATGGTAAACGCAGCGTCTTGATCCAAATGACAGATAACGAGCTCGGGGTTCATGACCTCGAAGCCGGTCAGGGCGTTGCCAATGTCACCGGCCTTGAACACTTCTTGGCCTGAAACGGTGATAGTAGCTTTTTCGAATTCGGTATCATCGACGATTTGTTTCAAATCGACTTGCTTAAGGTTAAGAATAATGTTAGTGACATCTTCCTTAACTCCGGGGATAGCATCAAATTCGTGTTTAACGCCGTCAATTTTGATAGAAGAGATGGCGAAGCCTTCGAGAGAAGACAGCAACACGCGGCGAAGCGCGTTGCCCACGGTGATGCCATAGCCGGGTTCCAAAGGCTTGAACTCGAACTTGCCATAGAAGTTGTTAGCTTCTACCATCACTACGCTGTCAGGTTTTTGGAATGCTAATATAGCCATGGATCTTGTTTTTAATTATTTATTATTTAGAGTACAACTCGACAATCAGTTGTTCCTTGATGTTTTCGGGGATGTCTTCGCGAGCAGGAACGTGGAGGAACTTGCCGGCTTTTTGGTTTTCGTCCCATTCAATCCAGGGGAATTTGCTGTGGTTGAAACCAGAGAGAGCATCAGCGATAACTTCGAGGGCTTTAGAGCGTTCGCGCACGCCAACGATGTCACCGGGTTTAACTTGGAAAGAAGCGATGTTCACTACTTGGCCGTTAACGGTGATGTGACGGTGGAGAACTAATTGACGTGCAGCAGCGCGGGTCGGAGCGATACCGAGGCGGAATACTACGTTGTCAAGACGAGACTCGAGGAGTTGGAGGAGAATTTCACCGGTGATACCTTTGAGGCGAGAAGCCTTTTCGAAGAGGTTGCGGAATTGTTTTTCGAGTACACCGTAGGTGTATTTAGCTTTTTGCTTTTCGCGGAGCTGAACGCCGTATTCAGAAGTTTTGCGACGTTTGTTAGCGCCGTGTTGGCCGGGGGGGAAGTTGCGGCGTTGGAGCACTTTGTCTTCACCGAAGATGGGTTCTCCGAATTTGCGTGCTATTTTGGTCTTGGGACCTGTGTATCTTGCCATTGTTTTTTAAATCAGTTTAAGAGACGGCATTGGGCGCTTTAGTGCAGCCGCGACCATAGAGAGGTGATAAAATTATGGTCTTTCACATTGGCGCCTTATGTTTACCTGTGTTGTGGGTTACGTCTCAGTTTTTTAATAAAAAGGTTGTGATTTTACTAAAAGTGAAAGCAGAGTTTTGTCGACCTTGGTAGTTGCCGAAGTAATGGGCAAAACTTTGGAGGACATATAACTGATTTTAAACTCTTCTTCTTTTGGGAGGACGGCAACCGTTGTGAGGAAGCGGAGTAACGTCGATGATTTCAGATACTTCGATACCAGCGCCGTGGATGGTACGAATAGCTGATTCGCGGCCGTTACCGGGGCCTTTCACATAGGCTTTAACTTTGCGCAAGCCGAGGTCGAATGCAACCTTTGCGCAATCTTGAGCTGCCATTTGGGCTGCGTAGGGGGTGTTCTTTTTAGAACCACGGAAGCCCATTTTACCTGCAGATGACCAAGAGATAACTTGGCCTTCGCTGTTGGCTAAGCACACGATGATGTTGTTGAAAGATGAATGAACGTGAAGTTGACCATCAGCGCCAACTTTAACGTTTCTCTTCTTTGCTGCGACTGTCTTTTTTGCCATAATCTATTATTATTTAGTAGCTTTCTTCTTGTTAGCAACGGTTTTCTTGCGACCTTTGCGAGTACGTGCGTTGTTTTTAGTTGATTGACCGCGCACGGGGAGACCGATACGGTGACGGATACCACGGTAGCAACCGATATCCATAAGACGTTTGATGTTGAGCTGAATTTCGCTACGGAGGTCACCTTCTACTTTGTAGTCAGCGCCGATAACTTCACGAACTTTAGCTGCTTGGTCATCGCTCCAGTCCTTTACTTTGATGTTGACGTCTACGCCAGCCTTTTCAAGGATGGATTTAGCGGCGCTTCGACCGATGCCGAAGATGTAAGTCAAGGCGATTTCACCTCTTTTGTTTTGGGGGAGGTCAACTCCCACGATTCTAACTGCCATATATTACTTGTTTATTATTTTCTGCAAAAATAACAAAAATTATCCTTGACGTTGTTTATACTTAGGGTTCTTTTTATTAATCACATAGAGACGACCCTTGCGACGAACGATCTTGCTGTCCGGGGTGCGTTTTTTTACTGATGCTCTTACTTTCATATCTTTTAGTATTAATTTGTTTGTCGATTATTTGTAGCGGAAAGCAATTCGACCTTTAGACAAATCGTAGGGAGACATCTCAACGCGGACTTTGTCGCCGGGCAGGATTTTGATGTAGTGCATACGCATCTTGCCTGAGATGTGGGCCGTGATTTCGT
>CAZJEA010000147.1:0-3836 GCA_964544895.1 uncultured Bacteroides sp.
CTTTTTGATTGTTCTATATCTTAGTTAGAATAAAAACAAATCGTCAAGTTTCACCACATTTTGAGCTATAGACGAGTGGACGTTTTGCTTTAATCCAAAAGGAGTAACAAGCGTTATATGAACAGCCTTATTCGTACCGGTTGCATCTATAAAATTGCCACGGCGTCGGCGCAATTTAATCTCTTCGTCTTGTGTGATAGCATATTCGTTTTCTGAAAATTTCATCTCACAAAGATTGATTACACCGTCGTTGCGATCAATAAGTAAATCAATTTGCGTTTTGTTTATTCCTTTATCCTCATTAGCATCAGTCTGCCAACTATAGACATTAGATAATACTCCTGAAATGCCTAATGCCGCCTTAATTTGTTCTATATGCTGCAAACACACATGTTCAAAAGCCAAGCCGCTCCATGCATGATATAAAGGGCTGGATATATTATTAGTCCAAAAATGAGAGTCATTGTTCTTATTTCCTCTTATATATTTGAAATAAAATAAGGTAAAATTATCTATAAGTTGATAAAGCGCGTCTTTTAATTGTTTACCTATGCAGTTATACTTTCTGATAAAACCACACCATTCAAGTTCATTTAAGTAGCGAGTTAAATCTCCGCCTGTTTTCAATCCTGTAGCTTTAGCAATTTCAGCCCTTGTGAGCCCTTTATTTTTTTTAGCCAACGTCGTTACAATCTGCATATAAGGCTCAGCATTGCTAAACAGAGATGCATAGAGCGCTTCATACTCATGAGAAAGCCCTTCTGTGCGAGCATTAAAGAATAGAGCATCAATATTTTGGGCTAAACTCAATTCGCGCTTAAGCATACTCCAATAGAACGGTATGCCACCCATTATCATATAGTTTTCGACAATCTGATAGCGACTTAAACCAAATTTATTTGCTTTACTATATTGTTCACATTCAGATAACGTAAAAGGTTGCAAGAGTATTTTATTGGTGAGACGATTGTGCAAACCGCCGTGGTTGTTGATAAGTTTGTTGACAATCCACGATGTTGCCGAACCACAGACAATAAGGACTATATCTTTTCTTGCCGAGGCCCAGCTATTCCAAAAATGCTCTAACCCTGAGATGAAATTAGACCGCGGTGTATCCATCCACGGGAGTTCATCTAAGAAAACAGTTTTTTTCCCTTCGGGCATAGATCCTAGCCACTCCTCTAGGGCGAAAAAAGCCTCATACCAATTTTTAAATTGTGCGAACTTTTTACCCGAAGCATCTTGCAAAGAAGCACGAAAAGCAAGAAGTTGGTCCTTCATTTTTCCGCGCGTCAAACCTGTATGCTGAAACGTAAACGAGTAGTTAAATGTCTCTCGAATGAGAAATGTTTTACCAACACGTCTACGACCATATACTGCTACAAACTTTGAATATTCAGCGTTTGCAGCTTCCAATAATTCTTTTTGCTCTGATTTTCGTCCTATAATCATGGCGTTAAAATTTACTTACGAGCACAAAGATAGCATTAAAATTTGGAAAAATAGCGTTATACGGCTCCAAATCTATGCTTTTTGACCACTTTTGGAGGATTATAAGCACATTTTGCGTTTTCGAGCGGCTTATTTGAAAGTGACAAGGCGATTGTAGACGAAGTTGCAGAGAGTGTAGCAAACATTACCGATAAGCGTGGCAATGCCGTAGCCTGAAAGTGTCATAAAGATGATGTTTATCTCAAAATCTTTGAGCGTGAACTGATTCAAGCCCCACACCACAGCAAACTGTATGGCATAGCAAACTAAAAATCCGATGATAAAGTGGAGAGCCTGACGCGAAAAACGTCCGTTGCTGCGGAAAACCCAATTTCTATTCCAAACAAACGAATTAATAACACCAACAAGATAGCCTATAGCATTTGAGACGTAAGCATTGATGCCAAATAACGATTTGCACACAAATATCACTACCAGCGTCAACAAAGTGTTTATAACGCCGACAATGGCATATTTAGCAAATTGAACTATAGGAGATTGACTGTTAAGGTTCATTTTTTTTAATTTCTATTTTTAGGTGTTATGTCAGTTTCGTCGTCAGGCAAAGACGTTTCGTCTACATGCAATATAGGCAACGACCAATTATATTTATTTGCCAAAACGCGCAATCCTATTACGGCTATGGCACAATTTATTTGCGAGATGATTGGGTTATAATGCAACACTGAGGTTATCCAATACACCATGCCTCCAGCAAGACACGCCGTAGCATAAATGTCTTTACGGAAGAACAGAGGAACTTCGCGCAGCAATATATCGCGAATTACGCCACCGAATGAGCCGGTGATTATTCCCATAATTATAGCCACCCACATATCAAAGCCGTAAGCAAGCGTTTTTTCGATACCTACTACTGTGAACAGCGCCAAACCAATGGCGTCGAAGAGAAATAGTGAGCGAAAACCTTTGATGAGGAAATTGCGAAACACGATTACAGAGACTAACGACAGCCCGGTGACAGCAATGTACATCCACGAGCTCATCCAAAACACAGGAGCTCCGATAAGAACATCGCGCAACGTACCGCCGCCAATAGCAGTGACCATACCTACCACATAAGCGCCAAACCAGTCAAAACGTTTGGCAGCAGCCAAGCGTATGCCCGAAATAGCGAAGGCAACTGTTCCGATTATCTCAATGATGTATGTAAAAGTTGTAAGTTCCACGTTGTTGTAATAGTTTATTTTGAGACACGATGTTCGTGCTCATAATATTTGCAATATTGCGTGAGATAGCAATTTTCACATTCCGGTTTGCGGGCTTTACAAATATATCGACCGTGCAAAATCAGCCAATGGTGAGCCTTTGGCACTTCGTCAGCCGGAATGTATTTCATTAGCGTCTTTTCAGTAGCTAACGGTGTTTTCGAATTATTAGTCAAGCCAATACGGTTAGACACTCTAAAAACATGAGTATCAACTGCCATAGCAGCTTCGCCAAAAATCACTGCAAGAATTACGTTGGCTGTTTTACGACCCACACCGGGCACTGTAAGCAGGTCGTCAAGATTGTCGGGCACTTGGCTATCAAAACGCTCAACAAGCGTCTTTGCCATACCAATAAGCGACTTTGTCTTATTATTAGGGTATGAGATAGACTTTATATACTCAAATAGCTCTTGCGGCTCAGCTGCAGCCAATTTCTCCGGCGTAGGGAAAGCTTTAAACAGCTCGGGGGTGACAATGTTTACACGTTTGTCTGTGCACTGTGCCGATAGTATTACAGCAACAAGCAACTCGAAAGGATTGCGAAAGTGCAATTCCGATTGCGGCCAAGGCATCTCCTCGCGAAATATTGCCAAAACGTTGTTATATCTGTCAGCAATCTTCATAGCGCTAAAGTTTAAACAACCGCTGTGTCAATGCTATGCCTATGGCACAAAACACAAGTCCACCTATCACCGACATCAACACATAGAGAAGTGCCCTCAACGAATAGCCTGACTGAAACATCGTTATTGCGTCGAGCGAGAAAGATGAGAATGTTGTGTAACCGCCCAAAATGCCGGTAACCAAAAACAGATACCACACGCGATCGGTTTGCCAATGCGACAGCAACGCCCAAAGCACGCCGATAATAAAGCATCCGGTGAGATTTGCCGTCATTGTGGCGTGATATTTATTGATAGCAAATATATGCAAGTGCTGCACGCCATAACGGCATACAGCACCTAAGCCTCCTCCGGCAAATACCAACAAGCAGTTTGTCAGTTCAGCCACATTCATAGCCGATAGCGATTACTTGTGAGCGGAGGTAAATTCGTTTAAGAAACGAGTATCATTTTCTGAGAACATGCGCAAGTCTTTAACCTGATATTTGAGGTT
>CAZJEA010000148.1:0-3733 GCA_964544895.1 uncultured Bacteroides sp.
AGCTAAACGCCCTTTCTCGCTGAAAGCGTTGCAAAGGTACGAACTTTTTTTGAACTGACAAATTTTTCGGACAAAAAAATGATAGAAATCGAATTTTTTCTCATTTTTTTACATTTCTCGTACTTATTTACTACCTTTGCACATATTTATAAAAAGCGCGGCAACACAGCCCGTCTTTAATTTTCTCTTTTATGGAACTATCAACTCTGACTGCAATTTCTCCTATTGATGGCCGCTATCGCGGTAAGTGTGAAAAACTTGATGAGTATTTCTCTGAATACGCCCTCATCCGTTACCGTGTGCGCGTGGAAGTAGAATACTTTATCGCCCTCTGCAAATTCGGTTTGCCACAACTAGCAGACGCCCCTGCCGCAGCGGTAGAAAACTTGCGCGACATCTACAAGCATTTTTCTGTGGCAGATGCTCAACGCATTAAAGATATCGAAGCTGTTACTAACCACGACGTTAAAGCCGTTGAATACTTCCTCAAAGAGCAATTTGACGCTCGTGGCCTATCTAAATTCAAAGAATTCATCCACTTTGGCCTTACTTCTCAAGACATCAACAACACTTCTGTGCCGATGTCTATTAAAGAAGCTATCGCTGATGTATATCGCCCTGCATTGGTTGAACTCATAAACAAACTCTCTTCTCTCGCTGAAGAGTGGGCTGAACTCCCAATGCTGGCTAAAACTCACGGACAACCCGCATCTCCTACCCGTCTCGGCAAAGAAATCGGCGTGTTCGTATATCGCCTAAAAACTCAACTTGCAGCTCTCGATGCTGTTCCCGTAAGCGGTAAATTTGGCGGTGCTACCGGTAACTTCAACGCTCACCTCACTGCTTTCCCGCAATACGATTGGCGCGAATTTGGTGCTAATTTCCTCAAAAACAGCCTTGGCATCGAACGCGAGCAACTCACTACTCAAATATCAAACTACGACAACCTCGCAGCTCTATTCGATGCTCTTCGTCGCATCAACACAATCATACTCGACCTTGACCGCGATATGTGGATGTACATCTCTATGGAGTACTTCAAACAACGCATCAAAGCCGGCGAAGTTGGATCGTCTGCAATGCCTCACAAAGTTAACCCCATTGACTTTGAAAACTCTGAGGGTAACCTTGGCATGGCAAATGCAATCTTCGCTCACTTGGCACAAAAGTTACCGGTATCTCGTTTGCAACGCGACCTCACCGACTCTACTGTGCTTCGCAATGTTGGCGTGCCTTTGGCTCACTCTTTAATTGCCATAGCGTCTACTCTTAAGGGCTTAAACAAACTCCTATTGAATAAAGAAGCTATAGACCGCGACCTTGACAATATGTGGAATGTTGTTGCCGAAGGTATCCAAACAATACTTCGTCGCGAAGGCTACCCCAATCCATACGAGACTCTCAAAGCTTTGACTCGCACAAACACTAAAGTTACTGCCGAATCTATTGCTGCATTCATCGATACCCTCGAAGTCAGCGATTCTGTTAAAGCAGAGCTACATCGTCTCTCACCCCACAGCTACACCGGTTACTAATCAGACTCAGTATAACAACCGAGGAGGCTGTCCGGTGGGCAGCCTCCTCTGCTATATGTTATTAGTTCGATTTAGGGGATTGTTACGGTGAAATTAGGATTATCAGTGTGCTGACTGTGTATGATATCTATCATCTGCTGCACTATGTCAGGATGTGCTGCAGAGATGTCATTATCTTCGTGTATATCGTCAGCAAGATTATAGAGCAATGGAGTGCCCTTCTTCACTACGAGTTTCCAATCGCCCATGCGCACGCCAATTTGGTCTGTTTCATTAAACTCCCAGTAAAGAAAGTCGTGCTCCTTCTGACCATCTTTGCCAAGCAAAGTCGGAGCAAAAGATATGCCGTCAAAATAGTCGGGTCCCTGCTTTTTGCGATTCGTATATTTCTTCACGTAGTTTTTCACACCCACAAGGTCGCAGAATGTTGGCATAATATCATAGAAGGCGAGCTGATGGTCGTTGGTTGTACCGGCTGCCACCTTTCCGGGCCAGCGCACTATAAAAGGTATGCGTATGCCACCTTCATAGCACTGACGTTTCAATCCGCGCAACTTGCCATCGCGGCCAAAGAATGTAGGATCAGCACCTCCCTCCTCGTGAGGGCCGTTATCGCTGGTGAAAATCACGATAGTATTTTCATCAAGACCTTTATCTTTAAGTTTCTGTAGTACCTCTCCCACATAAACATCAAGGCGCGAAATCATAGCGGCAAATTGGGCGTGGGTGTGCACAACCGCGTTATATCGCGAGGCTTCTTGTCCACCCCATGTCTTATCAACAAAAAACTTTTGCTCATAGCCAAGTAGCAACGAGTCTTCAGGTTGTGCCAACTCAGCGTGAGGCAACGTGTAAGTAAAGATGCCGAAGAATGGATGTTTAGCATCTTGACGGTCGAGCCATTTTAGCGCTTCTTGATGTATCATATCGGCAGAATATTGCGAACGCTTAGCATAATCTTTACCAAACATCGGGTAATTGATGTTGTCTTGCATGATTACGCGCACCGTAGCCGTATCGCCAAGAGATGAGCTATAACGATTGAGAAAGTTCGGATAATATAAATGTGCTTGAAATTGGCATATATAGCCGTAAAACTCGTCAATGCCACGTTTATCGGGGGTAGAGACAGAGCCTTCATATCCGCCCGCCCATTTGCCGAACATACCGGTAGTATATCCGTTATCCTTCATTATCTCGGGTAGTATGATATGGTCGGGATCGTATGGGTGTTGGCCGACTAGACTAAACTCATCGTTAATGCCATATTTTACCTTAGGTACATCACGCCAATACTCCTTATTACCGCGTACTTCTGCATGACCCGAATGTTGTCCGGTCATAAATGAAGCACGTGACGGCGCACTAACCGGACTGCCGGCATAAGCCTGGGTGAAGCGCATACCTTCAGAGGCCATACGGTCAATGTTTGGAGTGTTAATATATGGTTGGCCATAGCAACCAAGATCGCCATATCCCATATCGTCGCACATGATGTAAATAATGTTAGGCTTTTGTGCTTGCATAGCCGAAGCAGCTAAGAGCATAGCCCCACCTATACTAACCGTTTTTCGTTTCATGAATGTTTAATATTAAGTGTATAACTATTGTTTTAATGGAATAGTTTGCACCAATCCGGGGCGGACGTGCAGTGAGAAGGCAGCAAAGCGGCCGGTTTTCTCATCGGTATATTTTATGTGATACCAATCTTGCGCCATGAACGAGAGGTTTGAAACAGCCTCATGCACAGCAGCACCGTCGATAGGTGACCCTTCTACCACTCGCTCTATGATATTCAAGTCAAAGCCGATTTGCGTTATCGCCAAAGAGACTGCGCCTGTGGCATAAACACCTTGCAAACCGGTGCGCCGTAACTGCACATCGCCATTATCAAGGCATTGCACATGCAGAGCCGGCTCTAATGTGTCGTCTCCTTCAGAGAGCCATCCGGCGACTAAGTGAGTGATAGCCTCACCACGACCTGAAGGACGCGCACACAATGCTATCACTGCTGCGGCGACAAACGTCATAATCACATAAAATTCGACACTATGAAAAAATCCAATCATTCTGCAAATATAATAAAAATATCACCCCACACACGCATATATACCAAAAAAAGGATAACTTTTTGAGTTATCCTTTTGTAGTCTTACCAGGATTCGAACCTAGACAGACAGAACCAAAAACTGTAGTGC
>CAZJEA010000149.1:0-3692 GCA_964544895.1 uncultured Bacteroides sp.
GATTAGTCTTTATTTTTTTTGTATGAGTGGATGCGTAGAGCTTTGCGTAGTTTAAGCAGCAATGGGGAAGGAGCAGAAGCTACGTCTGAAGCGAGAGGATCGGCAAATGACATAAGTGGGGTGTGGTTTTCGCCGAATTGTTCAGGATATATTACTATAAGGTTTGTGTGGTTGAAATATCGTTGTAAGAAAGATGGCATTTCAACCATAGAGTTGTCGAAGGATACGGACGACGGGCGAGCGCAGATGACAAAAAGGAGGTCATCGTCGAGCACGCGATTAGCTAATAGTATAAAGTCGTCCCATTGTTCGGCGTCACGAAATTCGCTGCGGATGCCGTAATTTTCGTAAGCGACGACGCCACGTATAAATGGTTGTATGTCTTTCGGGCAGCACCAAAGCACGCGGCATCCAAGTTGGCGAGTGAGGCGCGAAATGCCTCTCACCCAGCGAGAGAATCCGGTTTCGTACTGAGCTTTAGGTGGCACATATACAACAATGCGTGTTGTGGTGTTTACTGGGGCGAAGCATCGTGTGATAATGAGCATTTTGTTGGTAGACTTTAGCAGTTGTTCAACTTTAGCACCGAAGAACGAGTCGATTATAGTTTGTCTGCGGTGTAAGCCCATTATAACTTCAGTGATGTCGCGTTCGTTAATGGCATTAAGAATACCGGTAGCGATGTTTAGGTCGTAACGGTCAAGAGGGGTAATGTTTATGTTTGCTGCGGCAGCAGTGTGTTGAGCTGTTTTTAGCGCATTTTCACTCTCGGCGCGAGCAGCGGGAGAATTGTCGCTGCGCACGTGAAGTGCGAACATATCGTGTCGGCCGACGTCACTGCGCATAAGTACAGCTAATTCTACGAGCTGCTGAGCCGTGCGCGCGTTAGCTAGAGGAATTAGTGTGTTGTTGACTCTGTTGCGGCGAGAGACGCGGGCATTAGTGCCTTCTTCGGCGTCTTCGCGTTGAAGCATGACGAGTTTTAGTCGAGAGGCGTGTATGCCTGTTATAATAGGAGCGGCAGCACAAGTAATTAAGATGACCAGAACCGTTGAGTTAAGGATCCGATCGTCGAACATGCCCATGCTGTGTCCTAGGGTAACTACGGCTAATGCCACAGCAGTGTGAGCAGTGGTGAGTCCAAACATTACGCCTCGTGCGGGGCGAGCCAAACCTGCTGCCTTTTGCGCTATCCAAGCGGGGATGTATTTGCTGACCATAGCCACAGACAGCATAATCAAGGCAATGAGCAGAGTGTCGCCATTGAAGACTACTCGCACGTTAATCATCATACCTACCGATATAAGGAAGTATGGGATGAACAGGGCGTTGCCTACAAACTCTATTGACCCCATAAGGGGAGAAGACGCCGGGACAAATCGGTTGAGTACGATTCCGGCGAAGAAAGCGCCTAAAACCGGTTCAAGCCCGATAACTTGTGAAAGCCAAGCTGAGAGAAAAACCATCACCAATACGTAGACATATTGAGTGACTTTGTCAATGTATGTTTTGAAAAACCAGCGAGTGATGCGTGGATAAGCGTATAGAACAGCGGCGCAGTATATTGCCATGAGAACTATTAGCTTCAGTAGCGATAGAATATCAAGCTCGCCGTCGCGTTTTACGTTTACGGTCACGGCGAGTACAACCAAGGCGCCAATCACAGCTATTATGGTGCCAACAATAGCTATCAGCACTGCGGGATTTCGCGTGATGCCATAGCGAGCTGCCACCGGGTAAGCCAGCAATGTGTGCGAGGCGTACATACTGCCAAGTAGCAAAGATGTAAGCCAGTCGAGGTGCAACAAATAAACGCTGGTGAGCACGCCAAACGCAAGTGGAATGATAAGAGTTAGCACGCCAAACCAAAGGCCGCGCTTTAGGTTAAGCCGGAGGTGGAACATGTCAATTTCCAAGCCGGCGAGGAACATCAAGTAAAGCAACCCGACTTGACCGAAGATGGCGAAAGAAGAGTCGCGGTCTAAGATGTTGAAACCGTAAGGTCCAATTACTACTCCGGCGACAATCATGCCGATAATATGAGGAATTTTGAGCTTGTTAAGCAACAGCGGCGCAAGCAAAATTATCACCAGTACGATGAAAAATATTTGCACCGGTTGAGTGACTAGCGGATGTTGCGTGAGTAGTATCATGGAGTGGAAAGTAAGGAGGTTAGCGAAAAGGTATGTGTTAAGGCGATAGATTAAAGGTCTTATAGGGCGAGAAGTCGCCCTATAAGACTAAAAGGTATCACTTTTTGTGGTTAAGCATATAAATAGCAATTTGCACAGCGTTTAGGGCTGCACCTTTGCGTATTTGGTCGCTGACGGTCCAATAGTTAATGCCGTTAGGATTAGCTAGATCTTTGCGGATGCGTCCAACGTACACGGGGTCGCAGCCGGCGAGATTTAGAGGCATGGGGTATTGTTTTTCAGCGGGATTGTCGATGATTTGCACGCCTTCGGCATTTTCGAAAGCATTGCGAACTTCGTCAAGAGAAAGAGCGCGTTCGGTTTCAACCCAAGTAGCTTCGCTGTGAGCTCGCATCACGGGAACGCGAACGCAAGTAGCGCTAACTTCCAAGTTGGGAGCGTGCATGATTTTCTTGGTTTCGTTGTACATTTTCATCTCCTCTTTGGTGTACCCGTTTTCGGTGAAAACGTCGATGTGAGGGATAACGTTGAACGCTAATTGGTGAGCGAATTTTTCGACAGTTGGTTTTTCGCCGCGCACGATTTGAGCGTATTGGTTTTCGAGCTCTTTCATAGCTGAAGCGCCAGCACCAGAAGCGGCTTGATAAGTAGCAACGTGTACGCGTTTAACGGGCGAAAGGTCGTTTATGGCTTTGAGAGCGACCACCATTTGAATGGTAGTGCAGTTTGGGTTAGCAATGATGTTGCGAGGAGCGTTGAAAGCGTCGTCGCCGTTTACTTCGGGAACAACCAAAGGCACGTCGGCGTCCATGCGGAACGCGCTAGAGTTGTCGATCATGATAGCGCCGCCAGAAGTGATAGTTTCGGCAAATTCGCGAGAAACGCCAGCACCAGCGGAAACGAAAGCGAAGTCAACGCCTTCAAAATCTGAATTATCATGTTTGAGCAACTTAATAGTGTATTCTTTGCCTTTGAAAACTTGGGTAGTGCCAGCACTACGTTCTGAACCGAACAACAATAATTCGTCAAAAGGGAAATTAAGAGAGTCGAGCACGCGGAGAAATTCTTGACCGACGGCACCACTAACTCCTACAATAGCTATTTTCATATCGTTGAGTAATAAAAGATTATACTTAAATTTGATATTACTGCAAAGATACATAAAAAATGGCATAAAGTAGTAAAAGGAGGGCAAAAAGCGACAATAAAAAAGGAGATTAAATAATTTAAAAAAAATTGGCATAATGTTTTTATTGCAAAAGAGCATTTTTTTAAAAAAAAGTAGTAAATTTGCAAACGGAAAGCCGTAGACATAGGTTACGTTACTGCAACAATCATATAATCAGGCTTTTGTAAAGAAAAAAGGCAAGCTCTCTATAATTGCTAAAAAAACAAACAGACTCAGTTATAAACCCAAAATATTCAATAATATAACTATGACAAAAATTGGTATTAATGGTTTTGGCCGTATCGGACGTTTTGTATTCCGTGCCTCAACCAAACGCGAAGACATCGAAGTAGTAGGTATCAACGACCTTT
>CAZJEA010000150.1:0-3644 GCA_964544895.1 uncultured Bacteroides sp.
AAAATAACAATAATATGTAAAAGTGCAAAATAAACTACTGCTTTTTATTGACTTAGCCCCAAAAATAAGCGTATATTACATAAAGCGGAGCTACAATTGTGACAAATTGGCAGTTAAGAGCATCTATAAAATCTTTATTGAATAAATTATTGTTTAATTACACACAATAATTTGGTCACCCAAAAATTAATTATTAATTTTGTGGTTGGCTTAAACGCCGAATTATATTAAGCCTTGACACTCAAAAAAATATCAAATCAATATTAAAACTAATTACAATGTCTAAAGTTACAGTTATCGGCGCCGGCAACGTAGGCGCCACATGCGCAAATGTCTTGGTTACCAACCAAGTTGCTGACGAAGTTGTATTGCTCGATATCAAAGAAGGCGTTGCTGAAGGCAAAGCTATGGATATCATGCAAACTGCTAACATTCTAGGTCTAAACACCACATTAAAGGGCGTAACAAACGACTATACAGCAACAGAAGGCTCAGACGTCGTTGTTATCACTTCAGGTATCCCCCGCAAACCCGGCATGACTCGTGAAGAGCTAATCGGAGTAAACGCAGGTATCGTAAAATCAGTAATGGACAATGTTCTCAAACATTCTCCCAATGCAATCATTGTTTGCATCTCTAACCCGATGGATACTATGACTTATTTGATCCACAAAACCAGTGGTCTTCCCAAAAATCGCATCATCGGTATGGGCGGTGCACTCGACAGCGCTCGTTTCAAATATTTCCTTAGCAACGCACTCGGTGCTAACCCCACCGAAGTTGAAGGTATCGTTATCGGCGGTCACGGCGACACAACAATGATTCCTTTGACACGTTTTGCTGCTTATCGTGGTGTTCCCGCTTCAAGCCTTTTGAGCGCAGAAACACTCAAAGAAGTTGCAGCTAACACAATGGTAGGTGGCGCTACACTCACCAAACTTCTCGGCACATCAGCATGGTATGCACCCGGTGCAGCCGGAGCACAAGTTGTTGCAGCTGTTCTTCACAACCAAAACAAAGTTATCTCATGCTCAGCATTCCTTGATGGCGAATATGGCCACAAAGATCTTTGCATAGGAGTTCCTTGCGTGCTTGGTCGCAACGGTATCGAAAAAATCATCGAATTCGACCTCAACGACGAAGAGAAAGCACTCTTCGACGCTAGCGCTGCTGCAGTTCACAAAACAAACGAAGCTCTCGCAACAGCTCTCTAAAAAGACTGAAGCAAGAAGCTATAATACATAACAAAGAGCCGGCAGTCGGGCGTTTTTATAGCCTGCCTTCCGGCCCTTGTTTATTTTTTTACGTTTTAGATTTGTCTCTAAAATACAAATTATTCACCATATCTTTTTAAAACTTATGTTAGTTCGCAAATTTATTTACGTTGCCGCTGTTACCTTGATTGGTGCTATGGCTACTGCTTGCTCTAACGGTAGCTCTTCAAAAAGCGCGACAGAAAGAACAGACTCTGTTGATGCAGAGGCTGTTGAAGTGCCCTCTGACGACGAATTACCAACGTCTCCCGTCGCAAATCTTCAAGATGATAACCTTATCCGTCCCGATAAAGCAGTTGACGACGTAGTTTTTCTAGACTTTAATGCTACATGGTGCGTACCATGCAAAAAATTTGCTCCCGCATTTGAAAGTACTGCTGAAAAGTACAACGGAAAAGCTAAATTCTACTCAGTGGATATTGATGTTAATCCCGAAACAGCAAAAGCTTTTGGCGTAGAATCAGTGCCCACACTTGTCATCCTCAAAAAAGATGGCACTGTTGACCGTTACGTTGGCATAGGAGACCTTCTCCCCGCTGAGAAGTTTGAAGCTATCGTAGAAAAAGCTATCTAAAATCTAAAAACCATGGCCTTGAAAATTGCTGATATTAAGCGTCGCATAGCCGATGCTACATCAATCACCAACCTCAATGCCATGCAACAGTCAGTGGCGGCTACTACAGCACCCAACTTGGTGCTGTTGGCTCCCACCGGCAGTGGCAAAACCTTGGCTTTTACTATTGCCTTAATGCGTCGCCTTGATCCTGCTTTTGCCGGTAAAGGCGTGAGCTGTGTGGTGATTGCTCCATCGCGTGAACTTGTCATGCAAATACATTCAGTTGTGCGCCCTGTAGCTGCCGGATTTAAAACCGTAGCTTTTTATGGCGGTAATGCTTTTAGTGCCGAGCAATCGTCTATTGAGGGAAGTGTGCCCGATATTGTCATTGCTACACCGGGCCGTTTACTCGATCATATTAACCGCGGCACCCTTAATGTTGCTACCGCTCGCACATTAGTGGTAGACGAATATGACAAGACGCTCGAACTCGGATTTCACGACGAAATTCGTCGCATTGTGCGCAGACTGACAAAGGTGAATGCCACGATACTGACCTCGGCAACGCCAATTGCTGAGCTCCCTGCATTTATTGATGCCGCAAAGGCTCAAGTGCTCGACTTTTCGCTCAATGATAGCCCGGCTTCGCGCATAGTCACTATGAATGTTCCTTCACCCGAGAAGGACAAGATAAACACACTCGAAGCGTTGTTGCGCTCTATAAATGCGCAAAGTGCTATGATTTTTGTTAACCACCGTGAGAGCGCCGAACGAGTTGCTTCAGAGCTGGAAAAACGAAACATAGATTGCGCTCTCTATCATGGAGGTCTTGACCAACGTGAACGCGAAATTGCCGTGGCTAAATTTAGCCTCGGTGCTACAAATGTTCTTGTGGCAACCGATCTTGCAGCACGCGGTCTTGACATTGCCGACGTGCAAGCTGTTGTGCACTATCATATGCCTACGTCTGAGCAGGCGTGGACACATAGAAATGGTCGTACAGCCCGAGCCGGAGCATCAGGAGAAATATATGTAATTACCGCTCCTGAAGAAAATGTGCCCGATTATGTGGCTACCGACAACGACTATTATCCCGATTACGAAGCTAAGACATCGCTATCTACACAAAAGCGACTTCTTTATATTAATGCCGGACGTCGCGACAAAATCTCACGCGGTGATGTTGCCGGTTTTGTTATGAAACAATGCGCTGTGTCTCCTGACAAGGTTGGCAAAATCAGCATTGGTCTTGACTATGCTCTTGTGGCTGTTGATGCAGATGTTGTTAACACTGTTATTGAAGCAGCTCGCTCCGCACGTCTTAAAAACAAACGTGTGCGCATATCACTTGCATAGCGACATTACTCCTCTTTTTCTCTCCAAATTCGTTAAAATGCAATATGTTATGCATTTTTTTGCCTCAAAAGTTTTGCCATTCAAAAAAATATGGCTAATTTTGCCGCGCAAAACGCGATATAAACTCGTATATTAAAAATTAACACAAAATAAAAACTCCAACAACAAAATGATTATCGTACAAGTTAAAGATGGCGAAAACATCGAACGCGCACTCAAAAAGTTCAAACGTAAATTTGAAAAAACCGGTGTAACTAAAGAGCTCCGCGCTCGTCAAGCTTTCCAAAAGCCCTCTGTTACTAACCGTAAAAAAATGATGAAAGCAGTTTACGTGCAAAAACTTCGCGCCGTAGAAGAATAATCATTGCTTGTTAGCAAACTTATTCAGCTGTGCTGTGTCCCCCATGTTGGAAGCAGCACAGCTTTTTTTATACGCACCGCTACGCGGAGCGCGGGTG
>CAZJEA010000151.1:0-3521 GCA_964544895.1 uncultured Bacteroides sp.
CGTCAACACTCTCTCTAACAAACTCAAAAAAAATATACTATTTACAACTCGCAAAAAAAGGCTTATATCTTATCGAATGCTTGCGATAAGTCATCTATTATGTCATCTATGTGTTCAATGCCGATTGACAATCGAATAGTTCCGGGATATATATCTTGGTCTGCCAACTCTTCAGGTGACAATTGTGAGTGAGTGGTAGTGGCGGGGTGAATTACCAATGACTTCACGTCTGCAACATTTGCCAGCAAAGAGAATATTTTCAAATTATCAATGAAGCGGTGTGCTTCTTCTTGACCTCCATATATTTCAAATGTGAAAATTGAGCCTCCGCCATTTGGAAAATATTTTTTGTAGATCTCGTGGTCGGGGTGACTTGGCACTGCCGGGTGGTTCACTTTCTTTACTTTTGGATGTTTTGATAGATAGTCAACCACTTTTAGCGCATTTTCTACGTGGCGCTCTACGCGCAATGACAATGTCTCAAGACCTTGTATTAATGTCCATGCGTTAAACGGTGAGATAGTCGCACCGGTGTCGCGCAATAGCACCGCACGTATTCTTACTACGTAGGCAGCCGGGCCGGCAGCATCAATAAAGCGAATGCCATGATAAGATGGATCCGGCTCTGATAGTTGAGGGAATTTCCCTGAAGCAGCCCAATCGAATTTTCCAGAGTCGATAATTAATCCGCCTAGAGATGCGCCGTGACCGCCGATAAATTTTGTTGCTGAGTGGAATACTATGTCAGCTCCATATTCTATAGGTCTAATGAGATAAGGTGTGCCGAATGTGTTGTCAATAATTAAAGGGATTTTGTGTTTATGAGCAATGTTGGCTACTGCTTCAATATCTATTACATTTGAATTTGGATTACCCAATGTTTCAATAAACACTGCCTTTGTGTTAGCTTGTATTGCTTTCTCAAAGTTGTTTACATCTGACGGGTCTACAAATGTTGTTGTGATGCCATAGGTGGGTAGGGTATGAGCAAGCAGATTATATGATCCTCCGTAGATTGTCTTAGCTGATACTATGTGGTCGCCTTTCCCGGCGATATTTAAAAATGCATAGGTCCCGGCTGCTGCTCCTGATGCCACTGCCAACGCTGCAACTCCGCCTTCTAGCGCTGCTATGCGTTGCTCTAGTACATCTTCAGTCGGATTGGTTAGTCGTCCGTAAATGTTACCGGCGTCTGTCAAACCAAATCGTGCTGCAGCGTGTGCCGAATTGTGAAATACGTAGCTTGTAGTTTGATATATAGGTACTGCACGTGCATCGGTTGTCGGGTCTGCTTGTTCTTGGCCTACGTGCAATTGTAATGTCTCGAAATGTAATTTTTTGTCTGCCATAATAATGAATCTTTTTTAGTTGTTAGTTATGTTTTTATTTCTTTGTTTTTTGTCTTTTCTTGTAAGAAGTTTTACATCGCAAATTTACATCGTGAAGAAATATTATGCAATTATTTTTGAAATATTGGATAATATTACTACTTTTGCTGAAATTTCTATTTATTTTATCGGTTACAGGCTGATTATGGCTTGTTTAACAGAATAATATTCTTTTTACTAAAATGACTAATATTGATGAAATCGATTTGAAAATCTTGCGCGCCGTGCAAGATAACTGTAAACTCACTATTAAAGAGATTGCTGCTAAGGTAAATTTGTCAACTACACCGGTCTACGAGCGTCTTCACAAACTCGAAGTTGATGGTGTCATCTCTAAATACGTTGCTATTCTCGATGCTGCTAAACTTGACAGAGGTTTCGTCGTGTTTTGTAACGTAAAGTTAGAACGTATTAATAAGGAGAAGGCTATTAAATTTATTGAGAGTATTCGTGCTATACCTGAAGTCACTGAGTGTTATAATGTCTCGGGTGACTTCGACTATATGCTTAAAGTGTATGCGCGTAGCATGAAAGACTATCAAGAGTTCATTATTAATAGATTGGGTACGGTAGAAAACATCAGCTCGGTCGAAAGTACTTTTGTCATGGAGCAAGTTAAACAAAACTCCGGCATCCCTGTTTAGTTGTGCTCGCAGCGCGCATTGTAGTGCCTTTAGCCAATTAGGTTAAGTTAATTTGATTTTTAACGGTAGAAGAGAGCATTTTTCTACTGTTTTATTCAAATTTTTGGAAAAGTATTTGTAATTTTGCGAAATTGCTAACTATTTTTAAACTTAAACCTTTTTCGTGTATGACAAAAATTAGACACTTATTACTTGCCGCTGCCTTGTCTGTAGGTTATATCAATTCGTCGGCAACGGTTTTATTCTCTGAAAATTTTGAGTATAAGAGCGGTAGCCAATTAAATACTCAAGGCAAATGGGTTACTTATGGTAACCAAACGGAAACACCAATCACAGTATCTACGCCGGGTCTCACTTTCGATGGCTATCAGTCAACGGCTGTTGGCGCTGCTGTTCAGATTCTTAACACAAATAACTTTAACGAACAAGACTTACACGCTTGTTTCAGCAGCGAAGGCATTTGCAGTGGCGATATTTATATGTCGGCTCTCGTAAATGTTTCTGAAGTGTCTGCTGAACAGTTCTTCTTAACCTTCGATGGCCGTACTAACTCCTCAGAAATCGCGGCTACAAAATCTACGTCTAACTATTGGAGAGTTTTCCTTTCGCCGAGCTCAAACGATGGTAAGTTTTATTTCGGCATCGCGAAAAACAAATCTACTGCAGATGTAAAAACTTCGCAAGAGTATAATCTAAACACTACTTACCTTATAGTGTTGAAGTATTCTTTTGTTGATGGTGAGAAAAACGATGTGCTTTCGCTATACGTGAACCAAGTTGGCTCAACCGAACCTTCTTCTCCAACAATAAAAACTTCAGCCGGTACTGACGCTACTACAAAAAGCAATGGCAATACTGCTGATTATGGCATTGGCGGTGTAGCTATTATGCAAAGTGGCTCAAGCCTTAAAGCTGGCCCAAAGCTACAGCTTGATGCTCTACGCGTTGCCACTACTTGGGCTGAGCTGTTTGGCGAAACCGAAACGCCAAATACTCCTGATCCGGAACCTGTTGGTGATGCAAAATTAACCGTTACAAACTCAGGTTACGGAAATGAGATAGGTGCTTATATTAACTTAGAAGGAAAAGCTGTTTATACAGTAGCTGGTGAAAATCTCACCGGCGATGTTAAAATTTCGCATACTAACAGCGCTCAATTCTCACTCAGCACTACCTCTATTAGCAAAGCCGATGTCAACGGCGAAAATTCTAATGTCACTGTCTCATTTAAGTCGGCAACTGCCGGTGAATTTGAAGATGTGATAACTTTCGAAACCGATGGCGCTGAGCCAACTAGCGTGACCTTAAAAGGTACTGCTGTGGCTGCAACAACATTGTCTTCGTCGCGAGCTGTGAATGCCGTTTCTGTAAAAGAAGATGACAGCACTGTCTATCAATATACCGGTAAAGCAACAATAACTTTCATCGATAAAGCTAATCAAATTATTTATGCTCAAGACATAGTCGGTGCTATTGCTATTGATTACAG
>CAZJEA010000152.1:0-3473 GCA_964544895.1 uncultured Bacteroides sp.
GTGACTCTGTCGAACTTTGCGGTGGTACTCACGTTGACAACACCGGCAACATCGGTATGATCCGCATACTCAGCGAAAGCTCTATCGCAGCAGGCATACGCCGTATCGAAGCTGTCACCGGTGAACGCGTAGAGAACATGCTCGATGAACTCAGCGACACCATGCGCGGTGTGGCAGCTGCATTCAACAACGCTCCAGACGTGCTCGCTGCTCTCCACAAAGCTATGGACGAGAACGCAGACCTCAAGCGTCAAGCTCAAGAAGCTATGGTTGAGCGCGCAAACAACTATGCAACACAATTGCTTAATCAAGCATACGTGGTTAACGGTGTGAAACTCGTTGTTCTCAAAGGCACACACATTCCTGAAGGTGTAAAACTATTAGCTATGGCAGTACGTCGCGACTCACCCGAAAGCACAGCATTCATTGCTGCTACAGCCGACACCAAACACAAGCCATTGCTCACCGTAGCGCTCACCGACGACCTCGTTAAAGCTGGACTCAATGCAGCAAACATTGCGCGCACCGCAGCCAAAGCAATCAAAGGCGGTGGTGGTGGTCAACCCGGCTTCGCTCAAGCCGGTGGTAAAGATGCCGAAGGCCTCGAAGCAGCATTTGATGCTCTCGTTAAAGCATTCGAATAATCTAGCATAGCAAGATATCATCTTAAAAGTCATAATTGCCCGGTGCAATTATGACTTTTATTTTAGATATGATAATGACAAATTTGCACGTAAATTAACGCTTTTTCTTACAATATACCACAGTTTTGGCCGCTTAATCCAAAAATAATTCGTAACTTTGTGGATAATTTGTATAATACTTATAAAGTGCAAAACAATTTTCGCGATGGACATTAAAAAAGCGCTCTACATTTCGCAAGAGATTTCACCTTATCTACCATCGTCAGTTCTTGCTGACATGGGCCGCAATTTGCCCCAAGGTATTCAAGAAAAGGGCATTGAAGTGCGTACCTTTATGCCAAAGTATGGCTCGATAAACGAGCGCCGCAATCAACTCCACGAAGTTATCAGATTGTCAGGACTTAACATCGTTATCGACGACACCGATCATCCACTTATTATTAAAGTAGCTACCTTGCAGCCAACTCGCATGCAAGTTTATTTCATCGACAACGACGATTATTTTCATCGTCAAGGTTCTGAAGGACTCGAAATTGATACCGAGCCTGAAGAAAACGACGAGCGCATCATGTTCTTCGTACGCGGCGTCATCGAAACAGTAAAAAAACTTCGCTGGCTACCGCAAATCGTACATTGTTCCGGTTGGGCTACTGCGTTAGCTCCGCTCTACATACGCCGTATGTATCAAGACGACCCAACTTTGCGTGAATGTAAAATTATATATTCAATACACAACGCTTCACCGGTACAATCCCTCGACCCCCGTATGGCTGAAAAATTAGAAATGGATGGATTTGACAAACAAGACTTAGCTCACCTCACCAATGGCGACATCGACGAAGTTGCGCTAGGTAAACTAGCTATAGACTTCAGCGACGCTGTTGTACAAGCAGAGCAAGACGTCAATCCCGAACTAGTTGCTTACGCTAAAGCATCCGGCAAACCATTCCTAGAATATCCGGGCGAAGAAAACTTCATTGATAAATATCACGAGTTTTATCTATCACTTTAAAACGAGTGCATAAAACTCTGCTTATATTTCACCAGTTTTTACCCTTAGAATGTTTCTAAAAATAAACAATAAAAGCAAAGCTCTCGCAATTGCAGCCTTAGCTACCGTCACCTCTTCGTTGGTTGGTTGCAATGAGTCTTCTGTAATTGGCGAGTCTATTGTGCAAGATAACGTAGAGGTTGTAATAGACTCTGCTTTTTCTGTTACAGGTAGCACAGTAAAAAACAACGCAGTGTTGTCGCGCACAATCACTCAACTTGTAGGATTAATAGACGCTCCCGGATACGGACGTCTCTCTAGCGAAGTTGTCACTCAATTTATGCCGGCAATAGGCATCGACACTACTAACGTAGGAGTCGATGGTGTTGACTCTCTTCGTCTTGTTATGTGCGTTGACCTCGGCGCTTATACCGGAGACTCAATTGCTCCTATGGGCTTAGACGTATATCGACTCGAAAAAGATTTACCGACTACTATATATAGTGATTTCAATCCTGAGGGATACTATAACCCCAAGAAACTTGGATCTGTGATTTACAATGCCACAGCTCTAGGCGAAAACGACACTATAAAAAGTCTTTCATACCGTGCATTCTCACTTAACCTCGGTAAAGAAATTGCACAGGAACTTTACACCGATTATGTAAAGAATCCGGCTGCATTTTCATCGCCCACAGAGTTTGCAAAGATCTTTAAAGGTCTATATTTCAAAAACTCTTTCGGCTCCGGACGTATTACACGCGTAGGTCAAACCTTGCTTCGTATGTACTATCACTCTACATACTACGACGAAGATGCCGGCAAAGACACTACTACTTACAGCGTTGGCAACTACTTTGCTGTTACTCCTGAAATTGTTACAAACAACAATATATCATTAGCAATAGACGAATCTATTTCAGATGCTGTTGCCGCCGGCGAGAACATCGTTTTAGCTCCGGCAGGTCTTGATATTGAGCTTAAATTCCCAGCTAAAGAAATTATCTCAAGTTACCGCAGCAACATCACCAATCTCGGTGTCATCAATTCTCTCTCAATGGAGATACCCGTTGAAGAAATTGAAAACGATTACGACATCACTCCTCCCGACTACCTTTTGATGGTGCTTAAATCTAAAAAAGAATCTTTCTTTATTGACAATAGCATCACCGACAATGTTTCATCTTTCTACGCAACTTACGACTCATCATCTAAGAGCTATACATTCACAGGTTTGCGTGCTTACCTTCTAGACTTGATGGACAAAGATGAAATTACTGACGATGATATTACATTTACCATCACTCCGGTTGAAATTTCTACCGAAACGACGTCAAGTTCCTACTACTCAACAGGTACCACGTATGTTACCGGAATTACACCTTATGTAAATACTCCGGTTATGGCAAAATTATTACTGGATGATGCAAAAATTAAGTTCATTTATAGTAAGCAAACCATAAATTATTAGTATATTTGCACTGCTTTTCGAAAAGCAGTGCATTTTTAGGCCGCAATAGCTCAGTTGGTAGAGCATTTCATTCGTAACGAAAAGGTCCCGGGTTCGAGCCCCGGTCGCGGCTCACAAGTTGACTACATCACCAATGTGATGTGGTCAACTTTTTTTTGCCGCCCCCAATCTGCCGGCTCTTAATGAAACACGTCTAAACGGCACGTGGAAATAGCCAAATTGCTCGGTAAACACTACGCAAGTGGGTATAGCATGGGCTGACGCGGGATGAGACGCGGTGAGGCCGGGAACACGATGTGGTTACAACCACGGGTGTGTGGGAAATTTATGGTAAAAATGTCAATGTGCTCTTGCCATCGGTTTGGTC
>CAZJEA010000153.1:0-3332 GCA_964544895.1 uncultured Bacteroides sp.
TTTAATTAGTGGTAGTTGCTGCGCGCGTTTTGAGCTATTTAGGTAGGTGCCGATGTGGTCAACGTGTAAACTGTCGAGAACAGTGATGGTGCGTCGCAATCCATTGTCTCGGCGATCTAACGTGTGGTTGTTGGCGTTGAGAAATAAATCGAAGCCGGCAGATTTTAGCGAAAGAGCGTAGCTGTCAGGGGCGCAAAAACAAGGATATCCGGTAAAACCTTTGCTGCCGAGTGTGGTCTCTAAATTTACCACTGCGTAATCGGCTTGGGTTACCCATGGCATGATGTCGGTAAAGCAGTCAGAGTAGTCGTAAACGTTGTTTTGGCGATGTGCAGCATCGAGTTGTGATTGGTGTTGCATGGCGTCGCCAAAGAAAACCAATGTTGCTTCCTGTTTAGGAAACAACATTGAAATTAAATCAAACAGTAAACAAATAAGAGGAGTCATGAAAATGACTGTTTTTTTGTTATTCGTTTTATCGCATATTGTTGCGCAAGTTTTTCATGTTGCGCATCATCGCTGCCGGATTTTTCATTGCTCCGGAAAGGTGTTTCATTGCCTTACGCATGTCTTCAAATTGCTTAATAAGGCGATTTACCTCTTGGAGAGTAGTGCCTGAACCGGCTGCAATGCGTTTGCGGCGGCTCGGGTTGATGATTTCCGGGTTGTGGCGTTCGTACGGAGTCATTGAGTTGATTATAGCTTCGATGTTTTTGAAAGCGCTATTGTCAATATCAACGTCTTTGATTGCTTTTCCTACGCCGGGTATCATTGCAGCAAGATCTTTGATGTTACCCATCTTTTTGATTTGCTGTATTTGTTTCATGAAGTCGTCGAAGTCGAACTTGTTTTTGCGAAGTTTTTCTTCGAGTTCTTTAGCTTGTTTTTCGTCGAATTGAGCTTGAGCTTTTTCAACGAGAGACACGATGTCGCCCATGCCGAGAATACGGTCGGCCATACGTGTTGGGTGGAAAATGTCAATTCCCTCAATTGTTTCGCCGGTACCGACAAACTTAATTGGTTTGGTTACAACTGTGCGTATTGAGAGGGCAGCACCACCACGAGTGTCACCATCGAGTTTGGTGAGGACAACGCCGGTGAAGTCGAGACGGTCGTTGAAAGCTTTAGCAGTGTTTACGGCATCTTGACCGGTCATGGCATCAACGACAAACAATATTTCGGTCGGATTGATAGCGTTTTTGATAGCTTCAATCTCGTCCATCATTTGTTCGTCTACAGCGAGACGGCCGGCTGTATCAACAATTACCAAGTCGTGGTTGTTTTGTTTAGCGAAGTTGATGGCGTTTTTTGCAATTTCAACCGGATTTTTGTTCCCGTCTTCAGTGTAAACTGCAACTTCGATCTTTTCAGCCAATACCTTTAATTGGTCGATAGCAGCAGGACGATAAACGTCGCAAGCAACAAGTAGCGGGCGCATAGCCTGTTCGCTCTTAAGCTTTTTTGCGAGTTTAGCAGTGAAGGTTGTTTTACCCGAACCTTGCAGACCCGACATTAGTATCACTGTGGGCTTGCCTTTAGTGTTGAGAGGAGCGGCCTCGCCACCCATAAGAGTAGCCATCTCGTCGTGCACGATTTTAACCATTAATTCGTTAGGCTTAATGGCTGTCAAAACGTTTTGACCGAGTGCTTTTTGCTTAACAGTGTCTACAAAGTTTTTTGCTACTTTATAGTTGACATCGGCTTCAATGAGTGCTTTGCGCACATCTTTTAGAGTTTCGGCTACGTTTATCTCGGTAATTTTGCCTTGACCTTTAAGAATTTTGAAACTGCGTTCAAGGCGGTCGCTGAGCTTTTCGAACATCTGTATAGTCGGGTTTTTTAGAGATTAATCTTTATTTAATGAGTTTGTTTGTTGCGGTGTCGGGGAAAACGACCGTCGGTTTGAAGGTTTTTGCTTCTTCAAAAGGCATAGATGCGTAACTCATAATGATGACAATGTCACCGGGTTGCACCTTTCGCGCTGCGGCACCGTTTAAGCAAATTACGCCGGATCCGCGAGGTCCTGCAATAGTGTAGGTGTCTAGACGTTCGCCATTGTTGTTGTTAACAATGTAAACACGTTCACCAACAAGTATATTGGCTGCATCAAGTAGGTCTTGGTCGATAGTGATGCTGCCAATGTAGTCGAGGCGAGCTTCCGTTACGGTTACGCGGTGGATTTTGCTTTTTATTACTTCAACATTCATTTTTGTAGTGTTGAGGTTATGATTCATATGTGATGTTATCAATTAGGCGTACTTCTCCGCAATAAACAGTGATGCAACCAACTGGGTCTTTTGTTTCGTCCCATGCTGAAATTGCTTGCATTGTCAATGGATTAGCAATAGTGTAGTATTCAACTTCCATATTGTCTATGGTGTTGATTGTGTCTGTAACAAATTTCTGTGTCTCTTCTACGTTGTGTGATTGAGCATAAACAAGGCTTTCGACGAGTGTCTTGTGTATGGCAGGAGCAATAGCACGAAGCTCAGGGCTAAGACGCACATTGCGACTGCTGAGTGCTAATCCATCTGCTTCGCGAACTATCGGGCAAGCGATGATGCTTAGTTCGTTGAATCCTTCGAGTTGGGCCATGCGACGGATGACAGCGATTTGTTGAAAATCTTTCTCGCCAAAATATGCGCGCGTGGGGTTTGCCCATTTGAATAATTTGCTAACAATTTGAGCTACGCCGTTAAAGTGTCCGGGGCGCATTGCACCTTCCATAACTTCAGCAACGGGGCCAAGATCAAAGATGCGAGTATCGGGCTCGGGGTAAACCTCTTCAACTGAGGGGATGAAGGCAAAGTCAACGCCGGCGGCGCTAAGCTTTTCGCAGTCAGCCTCTTCGGTGCGAGGGTATGTTTGCAGGTCGTTAGCGTTATTGAATTGAGTTGGATTAACAAATACGCTGGCTACAACGATGTCGTTCTCGGCACGAGCGCGAGTTAGTAACGATACGTGGCCATTGTGGAGAGCACCCATTGTGGGTACGAGACCTATTGTTTTGCCTTCAGCACGTGCTGCTGAGGTCAAATTTACAAGTTCAGAAACGGTTCTTACAATTTTCATTGTACTTTATGAAGTTTTTTATCAGCTTGCAAAATTATAAATAAAAAGCGAATAACACAAATTTATGTGTCTTTATGTGTAGCAGATTTGTTGACGCCTATATTTAAATGTGAAAACTTATATGACTATTGTTATTTAGCAAAATAAACGTAAAATGCTATGAAAGATGGCTTCTAGATGCAAAAATAGCAAAGAAAATTTGGTCAATTCAGAAAAAATTGCTTACTTTGCACTCTGTTTTATGGCTCATCCTTAAAAAC
>CAZJEA010000154.1:0-3318 GCA_964544895.1 uncultured Bacteroides sp.
GATGAAGCGCAAGAGATAGCGTTAAGAAAAGGTAAGTAAAATTATTTATATGAAATTGTAGATTCGCTTATGTATACTTCATCAAATACCTTAATACGATTACTCGCTGATGATGAAAAGCCAAGAGAAAAAGCTCTAGTTCATGGCATTAAGTCTTTGACAAATGTTGAATTAATGGCTATAATATTTTCAACAGGATTGAAAGGGAAGTCTGTTTTGGATCTTTCTAGAGATATTTTAAATGATAATGATAATCATTTATCTGTGGTTGCGCATCTTAGTCCGCAAGATATAATGAATCGATATAAAGGCATAGGTCCCGCTAAAGCAATAACTTTACTAGCCGCTTTGGAGCTGGGTATGCGTTCGGCGCGAGATGCTGCAGAAATTGAATATAAGAGAGTAACTTCTTCAGATGCAGCAGTGGCATTGATGCGTCACCATTTCCAAAATTTGGATCATGAAGAATTTTGGGTTTTATTAATGAATAACTCGGCAAAAGCAATACGAGAAGTTTGTGTTGGTCGAGGAGGACAAACAGCTACGGTTGTGGATGTAAAAGTTGTGATGCGCATAGCATTAGAGGCGAAAGCGACACGGATGATAGTTTTTCATAATCATCCATCCGGTAATTTACGTCCAAGTACACAAGACGATAGTATTACGCGTAAAATTAAGTCAGCTGCAGAATTGTTTGATATTAGGTTGGATGATCATATTATTATAACAGATACGTCATATTACTCATATAATGATGAGTCGAAACTTTAATAATAAAAATATAAGCAGCATTTGTTTTGATGCTGCTTATATTTTTGCTATTTGTTAAATCGTTAACGTTTGTCTGGATTACCTTCGTAGAAGTTTATAAAGGCGCGGTTGACGAGTTTTGTACCGCCAGGCGTAGGATAGTCACCAGAGAAATACCAATCGCCAGGGTGATTTGGCACTGCTTTGTGGAGTCCTTCAATCGATTGATAGAGAATCTCAACGTTTGCTTTAATCTCCGGCCCAGTTAGCATATCTGCAATTTTCGCAGATATCTCTGCATCTGTAAAAGGTGCGTATATTGCCTTTACGGCATTAATTTGCTCTTTTGCCGGTTTCTTTAATTCAGCAACGCATGCTTGATACACATCATCGATGATGTGCTGGCGCCCAGATTCTTTGAGCAATTCAACTGCGGCTTTAAATGCAATGAATTCGCTCATACGGCTCATGTCAATGCCATAGCAATCAGGGAAACGAACTTGTGGAGATGATGATAATACAATTATGCGGCGTGGGTGCAAGCGGTCAAGCATAGTCAAAATAGACTTGCGAAGAGTTGTGCCTCGAACAATAGAATCGTCAATAACGACTACTGTATCAACATCGTTTTTTACTCTACCATATGTTACATCATACACGTGAGCGGCGAGATCATTACGAGTTTCGCTTTCGGCGATGAATGTTCGCAGTTTGATGTCTTTAATCACAATTTTCTCAACACGCACTTTGCGACGCATAATTTCTTTAAGCTTAACATTGTCGAGCTTTCCGTCATCGCGCAGTTTGAGTATTTCATCCATTCGTGCTTGGTCAAGACGTCGTTCAAGCTCAGCATTCATTCCCATAAATGCGACTTCGGCAGTGTTCGGAATGAATGAGAAAATGGTGTGCTCAAAATCTCCGTTGATTTTCTCAAGCAATTCGGGCACAAGGTATGCTCCAAGTGCTTTACGCTCGCTATAGATATCGGCATCACTACCTCGTGAAAAATATATACGTTCGAATGAACAGCGTTTATTTGCTACTTCGGGTAGAATACGTTTCACAGATAGTTGTCCATGCTTCCCGACGATCAAAGCTTCACCCGGATTAAGTTCGTGAACATCGTTAATTTGAATATCAAATGTAGTTTGTATTACGGGACGTTCAGAAGCTAGGACAACAACTTCGTCATCGAAATAATAGAATGCAGGACGTATGCCATTTGGATCTCGAAGAGAGAAGAAATCTCCAGAACCAGTTGCTCCACAGATAACATATCCACCATCCCAAAGAGGAGATGCCGCCTTAAGGACTCTAGAGATATCCATATTGTCCTCGATTGCAATGCCTAAAGCAGGATCTGTAAATCTATTGCGAAATTCGCGATAAAGTCGGTGATTCTCCTTATCGAGAGCGTACCCTAATTGCTCGAGCAACACGATTGTGTCGCTATATATTCGAGGATGTTGACCGCGTGCAACAATAGATTCAAAGACCTCGTCAACATTTGTAAGGTTGAAATTACCACAGAGGAGTAAATTGCGAGATCGCCAATTGTTACGACGGAGGAATGGGTGTACATACGATATTCCACTGCGGCCGGTAGTTGAGTAGCGGAGGTGTCCCATATATATTTCTCCTATAAATGGGATTTCACTTTCGACTTCATTAACCGATAGATTGTGTAAATCAGCAGGTAGTTGTTTATGTACGCTCTCGAATATAGATTGAATGGCATCAGAACCTAGGGCACGTTCGCGGAATACGTATTCATGTCCGGGTTCTGTATGCAATTTAACTACGCCAAGACCAGCACCTTCTTGACCGCGGTTGTGCTGCTTCTCCATAAGGAGATAGAGCTTGTTTAGAGCCCAAGTGTAGCTACCGTATTTTTTCTTGTAATATTCAAGAGGCTTACGCAGGCGTATCATTGCGACGCCACATTCGTGTTTGATTTGTTCCATTGATTAACGGATGAAAAGGAGTTCGCGATATTTGGGTAAAGGCCACATTTCGTTGTCAACCATAAGTTCGAGCTTGTCTATGTGGTAACGAATTGTTTCCATAGCCGGAGCGACTGTGTCGTGGTAAGCGATAGCTTTTTCACGCTCTGAAACAATTTTATTAGCAGCTTTGCGAGCATCGATCATTTTGTCAACTTCGAGCTTGATGACAGCCATGTGGTGAGAAATTTTTTCAATAACTTCTAGGTCGTGAGATGCTAGACGAGCGCCTTTTTCAGGAGAGAATAAGCTTTTTAGTTTAACGAGGTTGTCAACGAGAATAGATTGATATTTTGTGGCAACCGGAATGATGTGGTTAATAGCTAAATCGCCAAGTACACGAGCTTCGATTTGAATTTTCTTGGTGTACATTTCCCATTTGACTTCATTACGAGCTTCAAGCTCGATTTTAGAGAAGACACCGGTGCGAGCGAACATATCTTCGCTGTTTTTGCTTAAATATGCATCAAATATTTTGGGCGCAGAAGTTTCACAATCTAAGCCACGACGTTTAGCTTCTTCTTTCCATTCTTCACTATAACCGTTGCCATCAAAGTGTATA
>CAZJEA010000155.1:0-3306 GCA_964544895.1 uncultured Bacteroides sp.
CCCCCTCACGGTGGTTTGGCTTACGGTCTCGACCGTTGGGTGTCTCTATTCGCAGGTTTGGATTCTATTCGCGACTGCATCGCCTTCCCCAAAAACAATTCAGGCCGTGATGTTATGCTCGATGCTCCTGCTTGCCTCGATGACAAACAACTCGACGAGTTGAACCTTAAAGTAGACATTAAGGAAAAATAAATAAACATAGACCTATCCTTCAACGTGTGCGAAGGATGCAGTGTGTAGGGGCTTTTGCCCCTATGCGCTTTAAAAACTGAGACAGCAATGACTATAGGCGAAATACTTGCGCAAGTTGAGCAATTTGCTCCCCCGGCATACCAAGAGTCATGGGATAACACCGGGCTCCAGGTGGGCACGCGTGCTGCCGAATGTAGCGGCGTATTGCTTTGTGTTGACGTCACTCCGGCTATTGTCGAAGAGGCTATTTCTAAACATTGCAATCTTATAATCTCGCACCACCCACTCATCTTTAAAGGCCTTAAGCGCATCACAGGTGCTACTCCCGTTGAAGTCTCTGTGCTCAATGCTATTGCCGCCGGTGTGAGCATTTATTCGTGTCACACTGCCGTTGACAACACCCCCGGAGGTGTTTCTTACGCCATGGCTGAGCGTCTAGGCTTAACCGTGCGCCGTGCATTGTCGCCTATTGCACCTCGTTGCTGCAAATTGTCTGTTATGGTGCCCGAACGCGAAGCCGAAAGCGTGCGCATGGCTATGTTCGATGCCGGTGCCGGTCAGCTTGGCAACTACGATTGCTGCTCGTTCAATGTTAGCGGCACAGGTACTTTTAGAGCAAATGCCGGAGCAAATCCATTCGTCGGCGAGATTGACGAGCTCCACTATGAGCCCGAGGTTAGAGTTGACGTCTTAGTGCCCACTTGGCTCAAAAGCAAAGTAGAAAGCGCCATGCTCGAAGTGCATCCCTACGAAGTGCCGGCATACGAATTTGTCGATATCACCAACCCCGATCCACACATTGGCTCAGGCGTGATAGGCACTTACGACCAAGGAGTGACACCGTCACAACTCATTGACAAAGTCAAAAAAGCGTTCAATTCGCCCGTTGTGCGTTGCACTCATTTCGACGCCGACGACAAAGAGTTGCTCATCACTCGCGTGGCTTTGTGCGGTGGGGCAGGGGGGTCGTTCATTGGCGACGCTATCAGCTCCGGTGCTCAAGTCTACATCAACTCTGACACTCGATATCACGATTTTGTTGACTATCAAGACAAGATACTTATTATCGATATTGGACATTTTGAGAGCGAAGAATGCACAAAAGACATTTTTTATCAAATTATTACGCAAAAATTCACTAACTTTGCAGTCTATAAGTCTCAGTTGGAAATCAACCCGATAAATTACATTTAACAAAATGGCAAACGATAACAAACACGACCAGGTTGCGTCAGTTGAGCAGCGTCTCAAATCGCTGTATGATTTGCAAACGATTCTCAGCGAAATTGACCGCATCAAACAAATCAGAGGCGAGCTCCCTCTTGAGGTGAAAGACCTCGAAGACGAAATTGCCGGCTTGAATACTCGTATCGACAACTACAGCCGCGAAATCGAAGAAATGCAACACAGCCTCGCTGCTGAAAAAGCTAAAATCAAAAGCGCCGAAGAGCTTATCGCTCGTTACAAAGAGCAATTAGACAACGTCCGCAACAACCGCGAGTTTGATCTCTTGACTAAGGAGGTTGAATTCCAAAACCTCGAAATTGAATTATGCGAGAAGCATATCAATGACTACAATGCCGCTATCCGCAACAAACAAAGCGACATTAAACAAACCGAAAATGTCCTCGAAGACAGAAATCACACTCTTGGCGAAAAACGCACCGAGCTTAACGAAATCGTTTCTGAAACTCGTGAACAAGAAGAAACTTTACGCTCTAACGCTAAAGCCCTCGAACCCAAAATCGACGAACGTACTCTCACCGCTTTCAAACGCATCCGCAAAAATGCTCGTAACGGTTTAGGTATCGTTTACGTTGAACGTAACGCTTGTGGTGGTTGCTTCAACCGCATTCCCCCTCAAAAACAAGCTGAAATCAAAATGCACAAGAAAGTTATTGTTTGCGAATATTGTGGCCGCATCATGATCGACCCCGATTTAGCAGGCGTTTCTTTGCCCGCTGACCCTCGTAAATAGTTAGTTACTCCAATTTTGTAACGCATAGCAAGCCCCATCCTTACCGGTGGGGCTTGCTGCGTTCATATCTTTTGCGCACCGCAATACGATTGAGTTATTAACAAAAATGTTCATAACTTGTTCATAACTCTGTTTATAACCATGTTCATAACTTGTTTATATCATAAAAAGAGCCTTGCCGTGTTGATAGACGGCAAAGCTCATACATAACATTAAAGGAAAATATTGTGCTAGAAATTATAGCCTACTTTAACAGCTACACCATGGCAGGTGTAATCTTGTTTTAACCCGATTGTTGCTACGTAGCCTACACCGATATAAAACTTGTCGATGTATGTACCAAACGTTGGATTGAGCATTAGCGGTGTCTCCTCAAATCCGTGCTTCTCGAAACTGATGCTAAAACCTAAATCCATAGATACGAATGGCATAAATTTTTCTCCCGATGTGAAATCAAATTCTCCACGAGTTGCTATGTACAGATGCGGTGTCTCATTAAACTTCCAGTCTTGATGTGCACCGGCAACTACACCTAGAGCAAATGCTTCACTTAGACTTTTGGTCCCCACATAATTGAGCCGGAAGCTATCATAGCCACCCGAAACTGCGAAATCTGATTGAAGTTCTATGGCATTGTGCCATCCTTCGTTTTCTCTTGCAACTGCATATCCACATGTGAGCAATACAGCTAGTAAAAAGATTAATTTTTTCATAATTAGATACATTAATGAGTGTGTAATTTATACCTCGCAAATATATGATATTAATTTAATTTCACAAAATAAATGTAAAGAAAAATATAAAATAATCTTCTTTTTTATTGTAATAAGCATTTTTTGTTACAATTCCCGTATCCTGGCAATTTGTATTAAAAGTACTTTGAACAAGTTATGAACATAGTTATAAACAGGGTTATGAACAACTTATCAACATTTTTGTTGATAACTCTCCTTAAATCCTTGTCGGCACTCATATATTGCCGCGTGGCAGCTTGTACCCATTGTTGCGAAATGCCGCGTAGCGGTGCGTATAAAAAAACGCGTCATCCCTGCTAATCCTTATGAAAATCCTCCCAATCCTTAAAAAAATAACCTATGTTAATTCGCACCACTTGCAAAATTAGTGTGTTTTTTCGC
>CAZJEA010000156.1:0-3282 GCA_964544895.1 uncultured Bacteroides sp.
CCGATGGCAAGAGCACATTGACATTTTTACCATAAATTTTCCACACACGTGGTTCCCTATACGCACAAACAAATACGTATATAAACCTGTGTTAGCCTCGCAAAAGCCGCTCCTAATAAGATATGTTATTAAGAGAATTGATGTCTTTTGATGAAGCTGTGGCATTTAGCAACGAATACAACTCTTGTATCGTTATGTGCGTTTGCGGCGCAAAACTATCACTACGCATATAGTCAAGTACGCTTTTGTATAGCCATCTTGATTCAATGCGTTCAAGTTTGTTTAGGGAAGTCATTGATATTAATAGTTTGCCCTCGCCAACACACATTTCAAAAATTAGCCCAAGTTTATGATTTCGTTCCACGTTATCTATAACTTGTACTATTGGCTTGTAATCGTTGCCCATACTGTCCAATATCATCGGATGACTGTTCTTAATAACCTCAAACCATTGCCATGATGTGTGCATTTCTGTCGGAAATGACTTGAAAATATCATGCTCCGGGTTAGTGAGTATTCCCAAGGTTCCCGGTGATACTGGCTTTTTGTTGTTTTCGCAAATAGTCTTAAACATGCGATAATTCCAGTAATCGGTCATAAATAGACCGTCTACTGTGTTTTTTGTGTATTGCGTGCTATCGGGCATCAACAAAACTGTTGCCCCGCCATTGAGTCGCTTGGCGATATCATCGTTTAACTCATTGGTTACAATAATACCTTCGCTGTTTATTTCGCATTCAGCGGGATATATCCATATCGGATAGCTATTCTTATACTCAGTGCCATCTATAGATAAACCTATGTTTACTTTTGTGGGACGCTTATATGCTGATAAGTCTACCTCTATGTCTCCAACTTTACTAAGACCTAGTGTGTCGTTTTGTATTGTGTATTTGGCAACACTCTTGTTAAACTGTAGTTTTAATGTATTCCAATTTAGCGACTTTTCTGTGTAGTTTGCCAGCAATATGTCTCCGCTAACTTTTTCATCGTTAGCATAGCAAAATTTCGGCAGTGAAAGTAATGGTACCACCGGTGAGCACCACTGTCTCCATTCTTCACTTGTCGTTATGCCTTTGCTTTCCATGAAGGCATCAAGTATGCCTACGTATGCCGAACCCTGTCCCGGATAATCCTGTATGTCAAGTAGTTGGTAGCCGGCTAGTCCGCGTGTACGCATATCCAGCTCTATGTCTGCTTTGTATAGTTGCACTGACCACAGCCCTGAAGCTTTGTGAAAGTCTTCGCTTTGTCCTGCCATTCCGGCTTCCGACAACCGTTTCTTAAATACTTCTAGATTATACGGACGTAACACTCCGGTGTATTTTCCTATCTCGGCATAGTCGGGGTAGGTTTGAAATTGCCCGGTTTCGTGGCTGATGATAGGCACTTTGCAATTTTCTATTGCTGAGCTAAGTGTCATATCACTATTGGGTGCAAAATGATTTATTATGCCACCGTCAAGCGCATCGGCAAATGAAAATGTGCCGCGCGTGTGAGTGGTGTAAGTCCCCCATGCTTCACCTCCGTTTCGGCACGTGGTGAAATAGTCCATCGCCGGTTTGGCTCCTTGGTACCCGAGGTAGTAATTCGATCCAAATGTGTACAGTATCTTTGAGTCGATTTTCCGGAAGTCATTCACGAATTCTTCCATTTTCTCGATACTCCCCCAAAGCTCATTGCCTAGGGCCATCATTACAAATGACGGGTGATGACCGTATTCTCTGATTATATTCTCTCCTTCTTTATGTAGAAATGTCATCAGACGCTCGTCTTCGGCATTGAAGTCGCCCCAAAATGGCAACTCCGGCTGTAAGTAAACGCCTAGCTCGTCGGCTGCGGTAAATGCTGCTTCGGGTGGACACCATGAGTGAAAACGTATGTGGTTTATGCCATATTCTTTACACGTTGACAAATAGTGTTTCCATTCGTCTACACTCATTGGCACATGCCCCGTAAGCGGAAATACACACGCATCATGTTTGCCTCGCAAAAATGTGACGTGCCCGTTTATATAAAATTGTGTGCCTACGGCTTTAAATTTGCGTAGACCAAAAGACTGTTCTACTATGTCTTTGCCGGCTATCTCTGCCTTTGCTGTGTGTAGGGTGGGGTGAAATTCGCTCCACTGCTCTAAGTCTGAGCTATTGTATGCCACAGATTTGCGACCGTCAACGGCAACTGTGCCAATCTTCACATTGTTTATATATAGTGTTACGTCGCTTTTGCCGCTTGTCGACACATATATTGAGTCTTCATCAATGGCAAGTTCTGAAATATGAATAGGCTCTATCGCTTGTAGATATAGCTCTCCAATTATTCCATTCCAATTCGTTTGTGTGTCGTCGGTATATGCGTGCGAACTCTCTACAAGCTGGTGTGGCACTGCCTCGCGAGTGTTGTCTACCACTATTGTTAGTGTGTGCTTCCCGGTCGTGAGCACTTGGCTAAGATCTATATGCTGCGATGTTGAGATGTTGTCGCTCTTGCCAACCGGCACCCCGTCTACATACACTTCTGTCGGCTTCGTGCGCTCTAACACAAGCGAAATATCTTTCTTTCGCCACGATTTGGGTATGCTGACATCACGTGTGTATTTAACCTTCGCTTCTATTGGCCGCAACCTCGACAAATGGGTGGTCTCTTGGTCATTATACTTGAGCTCTCCTATGCCGTTTGTCTCAGTTGTCCCCGGTAGTGTTATTTTGCTTGTCGTATTATTATATTCTGCACGCCAAAGCCCATCTAGGTTGATGCGCTCGCGCTTCTCGCCTGCATGGGCACTCAACGCCCCGGCAATTAGCATGATGATGACTTTATTCTTTTTCATGCCACAAATATAATGATTACAAATAAATTTATTTGATACAAAATTAGCGAAAAATGATATTATTTTGTTACTATAATTTTTCTCGAATTTTGCAAGCCGTTCTGCCTCTTATTTTTACCCGCAAATGTGAAATTTTTCACCCGTATATATTTATATTTGTTAATTCCAAAATATAAGAAAAATAAATTTTCTTATATGTAAAGTTTTCCAAAACTAAAAGTGAAAGCTCTGCAAATCAGATATATAACATATTTTAACGCGACGAAAGTTTTCCAAAATGAAAATTTTTGGAAAATATTTGGCAGAAAAGTTGCATCAAATAAATATATGATGTAACTTTGCTGACGTATAAAAAATACCATCACAAACTAACTATTCACACTACTCAATGATACAAACAATTATCAAACGTGACGGTCGCGTTGTTGGTTTCAATGAAGAAAAAATCAAAG
>CAZJEA010000157.1:0-3237 GCA_964544895.1 uncultured Bacteroides sp.
ATTATTGGTTGATACGTGCATATTGTGTAATTTTGTAGGAAATTTAAATCTGAATTTTGGTAACAGAATTTTATCATTCTATATTTTTAATGTGTTCACATTATGACTATAATCGATCAAGATAATAATTATCCTAAGGACCCGATAAAGAAACCTAAAAAGCAGAAACATATGGATAAAACTGACCGTATTGTTCGCAAAATATGGTACATAACAGGCGGTTTTATGCTATTTGTTGTGCTGTTTTTTATTTTGGTATATAATGGTATTATAGGCTATATGCCTCCTATTGAGGAGCTGAAAAACCCGAAAGACCGTTTCGCTTCTATCATATATAGTGCCGATGGTGAAGAAATGGGTAGGTATTTCAAAAATACCGGTAATCGCGTATATGCTGATTATGACGAAATTTCGCAGAATGTTGTTGATGCCCTTATTGCTACCGAAGATGCTCGTTTTGAAGAACATTCAGGCATTGATGTTCGTGCACTTTCGCGCGCAATGATTAAAACAATTATATTGCGTCAAAAAAATGCCGGTGGTGGCTCAACAATAACTCAGCAGTTAGCAAAACAATTGTACACACCGCCAAGCGATGGTTTCTTCTCTCGCGCCATTCAAAAACCGATTGAGTGGATGATAGCTGTTAAACTCGAACGCTATTATTCGAAAGAAGAGATCATAAAAATGTATCTCAACCAATTCGACTTCTTATACAATGCTGTGGGTATTAAATCTGCTGCTCAAGTATATTTTAACAAGGATGCTAGAAATCTAAATATTCAAGAAGCGGCAACTTTGGTCGGTATGGTTAAAAACCCCGCCTACTTTAATCCGGTACGTCAGCCCGAACGCACATTAAATCGCCGTAATGTGGTCTTTCAGCAGATGGCAAAGGCCGGATTGCTTACGGATGCTCAGGTCGATTCTCTCTCTCAATTGCCTCTTGACTTGGATTTTCATCGCATAGATCATAAAGAAGGCATAGCTCCATATTTCCGTGAGGAGCTCCGCCGTTACCTCACAGCTAAAAAACCGGAACGTTCAAACTACCCATCGTGGGATCAGCAACGCTTTGTTGACGATTCAATTGCCTGGGAAACTAATCCGCTGTTTGGTTGGATTGAAAAAAATCCGAAGGCTGATGGCTCGAATTATGATATTTACAATGACGGTCTGCGCATTTACACAACCATTGACTCACGTATGCAGCGTTATGCCGAAAAAGCCGTGGTTGAGCATATGAGCGACTTACAACGTCGTTTCTTTAAAGAGAAAAAAGGATCGGTTTCAGCTCCTTATTCGAGCGATACAGAAGAGTTGTCGCCTGCTACGCGAAAACGTCTCATTCAAAATGCAATAGCTCAAAGTGAACGTTATCGTGTGTGCAAGGTCGCCGATTTGAGTGATGCTGAAATTGAACGTCAGTTTAATACTCCGGTTGAAATGACGGTATTTAGTTATGCCGGTCCGGTTGATACGGTTATGACTCCGCGTGACTCTATTCTCTATACAAAATCATTCCTACGCACCGGATTTATGTCAATGGATCCGCGAAACGGTCATGTGAAAGCTTATGTTGGCGGACCCGATTTCCGTTTCTTCCAATACGATATGGTATCGTTGGGACGACGTCAGGTTGGATCAACAATCAAACCTTATTTGTACACTTTGGCTATGGAGGATGGATATTCTCCGTGCAGCATGTTCTTAAATTCACAACCCGTATTCACCCTTTCTGATGGAACGACGTGGGCTCCGCGTAATGCCGGTAGCGCACGTGTGGGCGAGATGGTAGATTTGCGTTGGGCATTGACAAATTCTAACAACTGGATTTCAGCCCGCGTAATAAATGAAGTCGGACCGGCTCGATTGGTGAAATTTATGCATAGTCTTGGCATTACTAGTCATCTGCCCGCTGTCCTTTCGTTGTCGTTGGGTTCGAGTGAAATAACTTTGCACGAAATGGTGAGCGCATTTACAGCTTTCGCTAATAAAGGTATGCGTGTTGATCCGATATATGTTACTGCAATAGCTGATAACAACGGAAATATCATAGCTAGTTTCACTCCTCAGCAAACAGAAGTGATAAGTGAAAAAGCTTACTACCGCATATTGTCAATATTGCTAAATGTTGTAGATAGTGGTACAGGTAACCGCTTGCGTCGTGCCCCCTATGGTCTTACTGCTCAAATTGGTGGTAAAACCGGTACTACAAATAATAATTCTGATGGTTGGTTTATGGGTTTTACTCCCGAACTGGTATCAGGCGTATGGGTTGGCGGTGAAGAGCGTTATATCCACTTCAACAGCATGGCAAATGGTCAAGGCGCTGAGATGGCATTGCCTATATTTGGCAAATTTATGCGTAGCATCTACAATGACCCGTCGTTGCAATATAGTCAAGGCTCGCAATTCGTATTCCCGCCATATATAAGTCTTTGCGATGGTTATGTCGGTGAAGAGTCTCAAACTGAAGAGACTACGATGGACGACGCCGTCTTCGATTAATGTTTCAAACTCTATATGACATAGAAAAAGCTACACTGAAATACGGCTTCTTGCCGTTTTTCAGTTGTGGCATTGAGGGTTTCTCCATTGAAGAGAATACCCCCGAATATTTATGGTTTTCTAAAGATATAGATGGCCCATGGGAATGGAAAGGACCAATTATTGCCTTAGGTACAGTTGCATACGGAAAATTTTTTAGGGGAAAGGCTGGTTTTGTGAGCTTACAATGGTTGCCTCATCTCATTAATTATAGACGTAAGAAATTTAGACTAAGTAAATCTTCGCCTGAGTATAAAATTTATGAAGCTGTGTGTGCAAATGAATCGATGCTGTCAAATGAGTTGAAAAAGGAGTGCGGATATATTGCCCAGCGCACAACTCATTTGTCGCAGATAGAAAAAGCATATTTAAAAGCTAATAAACAAAAGAAAACGCACAGCGCAAAATCGCAGTTCGACTCTCTTGTAAATAAGCTTCAGATGTCAACATATTTAGTAGTTGCCGACTTTGAGTATAGTTACACGAAGCAAGGAGACCGATATGGATGGGGTAGGGCTCGTTACACTACACCTGAACTTATGTATGGTGATATAGAGCTGCCTAAATGCTCTGCGAAACAATCGCATGAACTTATGGTGAAGCATTTGTCAAATATGTTGTCTGATGCCCCAATTGAAGCTATTCGAGCTTTTCTCGAATAAATAAGCGGATAGCCAAATCCTGCGT
>CAZJEA010000158.1:0-3144 GCA_964544895.1 uncultured Bacteroides sp.
CTTCCCTATCAAGACCTCACAATCATGGAGGCTTGCTTGAAAACCGGTGTGAACTATCTTGACACTGCAAACTACGAACCTAAGGACGTGGCTCACTTTGAATATTCATGGCAATGGGCTTATCGCGAACGTTTTGAAAAAGCAGGTCTCACAGCTATACTCGGCTGCGGTTTCGACCCGGGCGTATCTGGTGTATTCACCGCATACGCAGCAAAACACCACTTCGGCGCTATGGAGCATCTTGACATTGTTGACTGCAATGCCGGTGACCACGGCAAAGCTTTTGCTACAAACTTCAACCCCGAAATCAACATTCGCGAAATCACTCAAAACGGTCGCTACTACGAGAACGGTCAATGGATCACAACAAAACCGCTTGAGCACCACAAAGTTCTCACATACCCCAACATCGGCGGTCGTGACTCATACCTCCTCTATCACGAAGAGCTTGAGTCGTTGGTAATCAACTTCCCCACCATCAAACGTGCACGTTTCTGGATGACTTTCGGTCAAGAATATCTCACACACTTGCGCGTGATACAAAACATCGGCATGGCTCGCATTGACGAAGTTGAATACAACGGACAAAAAATTGTGCCTTTGCAATTCCTCAAAGCAGTGCTTCCCAATCCGCAAGACCTCGGCGAAAACTATCACGGCGAAACTTCAATCGGTTGCCGCATCTCAGGTAAAGACAAAGAGGGCAAAGACCTCACATACTACATCTACAACAACTGCAGCCACGAAGCAGCCTACAAAGAAACCGGCATGCAAGCCGTTAGCTACACAACCGGTGTGCCTGCAATGATTGGTGCTATGATGTTCCTCACCGGCAAATGGAACAAACCCGGTGTGCACAATGTTGAGGAATTTGATCCGGATCCGTTCATGGAGCAGCTCAACAAACAAGGTCTCCCCTGGCACGAAGTGCTCAATGGCGACCTCGAGCTCTAAACAACTCTCGCAAAACCGCATAAAAATACCACAGACGGTGCAACCCACCCTCTGTGGTATTTTTTTGTGCAAATGCATAGATACACAGTAGCAACTATTTAAATCACAACCGTATTAACTGCCACAATTGTTTGGAAATAAGCACGAGATATGTTATTTTTGCAAAACATAATTCTACCGAAAATATAAAACGATGAATACTCAGCCGTTCTATCCTGTTGGACTTCAGAATTTTGCAGAGCTGCGCAAACGCAATGCCGTATATGTAGACAAGACCGACCTTGTCTACAAATTAACCCACGACTATAAGTTTGTATTTCTCAGCCGTCCGCGCCGCTTTGGCAAGACGCTGTTAACAAGCACACTGCAGCACTATTTTGAGGCTAACAAAGAGCTATTCACCGGACTTGCTATAGAGAAATTAGAGTCGGAATGGGCTGAATATCCGGTGCTGCGCTTCGATCTTAGCACTACAAAAAGTAAATATCTAAATGAGATTGAAGACAACATCTCAGGACAAATACAACAATATGAAGAAATTTACGGCAGAAGTGAAGAGGCTATCACCATAAGTCGTAGGTTTATTGAATTAATCAAGCGCGCTAAGTCTAAGACCGGCAAGGATGTAGTAGTCTTGATTGACGAGTACGATGCTCCTCTATTAGAAGTGATGCACGAAGACGACAAACGTGAGGTAATTCGCGACCTGCTGCGTAAATTCTATTCACCGCTGAAAGCGTGCGATGACTCGCTTCGATTTGTTTTCTTGACAGGCATCACAAGGTTCTCACAACTAGGCATGTTTAGCGAAGTGAATAACTTGAAAAATATATCGCTAAGTAAAAGCTATGCTTCAATTTGTGGCATCACCGAAGGAGAACTAATCAATAACTTTAAATACGGCATTGAGAAGCTGGCGGCTAAATACAATTGCACAAGAGATGAAGTGATTGTGCGATTGAAAGATGCTTATGATGGCTACCATTTCAGTGAAGATGCTGAAGGTCTATTCAATCCGTTCAGCCTACTTAATGCGTTTGATGACTTAAAAATTGATAGTTATTGGTTTGCCAGCGGCACACCTCACTCGTTGATTGAAATGCTCAGAAAATACAAACAGCAAGGCGTGTTCAATCCCGAAGATATGGAACATACCCAGCCCGTTACGGCACGCGTGCTTGAGCTTCCAATCGAATCACAAAAAGGAGCCATTCCTCTGCTCTACCAAGCAGGTTATCTGACTATCAAAGATTATGACAGTGAGTTAGCTCTCTACACACTGGGCATTCCCAACACCGAAGTGAGAGTGGGAATGCTGCAAAATCTGCTACCGCTTTATGCCAACATAGATACCGACAATACTGAGAGTATAATTGTACGCGCTTCAGCAGCATTCCGCAAAGGAGACATTGATGAAGCCATAAAATTATTCAAGTCATTGTTAGCATCAATTCCGTTCATGAAGGGCGACAAAGATATTCTAGCAAATGCAGCAAAAACTGAAGCACACTACCACATCATTTTTTACTTTTTCTTTCGCATGCTCCACAATGATGTGTACACCGAAGTGCGTAATGCTGTCGGTGCAAGCGACATAGTCATAAAAACGCCAAGATATATCTACGTCGTTGAGATAAAAATTGACTCTCAAGCTGACATTGCACTCAAACAAATTGAGGACAAAGGATATGCAACTCCATACCTCGCAGATGGAAGAACTGTCATCAAAATCGGAATAAACTTCTCAACCGAAACTCGCAATATCAGCGAGTGGAAACAGTCATAGTTGTTTTTGTGCAAATTTTTGATATCCAAATAAAAAATGTATCTTTGCGTCAAACAAATACTATATGCATTTAATTACAGAATGAAGCGAATAGATAGCAAAACTCAACAGAAATTGTATTGGTTGTTCATTCCATTGGCTTTAGTGGTGATGATAGAGATGACTTTTTTATGGTTTAACATAAACCTAATTGAATCTGTTTTCGGCATGAATATTGATATATTGGCATGGTGTAAGCCGGCTCTTCTGGGTTCTGTATCAATCATATTTATCGGTTATGGCATCGCTGCACTAAAGCAAAAATGTTGGGAAGAATTTGCAATTGCACTTACAATCTTAGTTATCATGCTGCTAAATGTGAGTGGCATATTTGTCAAAAGCTGAAAGACAGGGCTTGACAAACA
>CAZJEA010000159.1:0-3118 GCA_964544895.1 uncultured Bacteroides sp.
CACGAAAGATATTTATGTCTGTTAATGGTAAGATTTATCCGTGTGAAAGAATAGGAAATGATTTCAAATTTGGAATAATCGAAAATGGGAAAGTGAAAATTTATTATGATGATATACTTGAAAGTTATAATCAGCTATTTAAACGATTTGCAAAAATTTGCGGCAATTGTAAAGCAATAGAGTTTTGCTCAGTATGTGCCGTTTCTGACGCAACTGGTTACGAGGTGTGTGAACGATCTAAACCTAAAAATATCAGTGAAATTATTTCATTTTTTGAAACAAAGCCTCAAACACTTAAGAAAATCATTAAAGAAATAACACTAATTTAAAATGAATCCTTTGTTATATTTTTATCTAGAGCCGTATGTTTATATCTCATCAGGCAAAAATGGAGTTCTTCTAGTAAATTTGCTTGATGACAAAGCATTTATATTCAGTGATTTTAGAGCTGTAGAAATTATAAATCAAATACAGAGTTCTGATCGACGTTTGGCTCAGATTAACGAAGATGAGAAATCGCTCCCACTCATAAAAACATTGATAGAAAATTTTATGGGTGAAATTACATCGTCTTTCGATATTCCATTGCAATTTGATTCTGAGTTGAATAATATATCTGGTACCAAAGCATATGAGAGATCTATTATATACTCAAGATGTAATATCGGTTCATTTATCTCAGAATGTACCATATTCATGGATATGTCTCATTTTGATTGTACGGAACTTATCAGCTATGAAACGGGGATTACATCTATTTTCGAAGGCTTTAAAAGCAAATATTCAATACCTATAAATAATTCTGAATTGTGCACTTATGTTCAAAATTTGATTGATATTAATCCGAAAATTAAAATAAACCTTTGCGGATTTAATATAGGGGTCGTGGACATTATCATTGATAAATTTCCTAAAACAAACTTTAATCTGGTAGTTTCATCAAAAACGATTGAGTGTAATCCCCACATTAAGAGTTTACTTGATCGAAAAACCGTAGGATATACTGTATTGCTTGATTTGTCAAAAGATGAAATAATAAAATATGCCGAAGACGCAAATTGTCCATTAAAAGCAAAGGTTACCAATGAATATGAGTTGAATACATTTATTGCTCAAGCAGAGGATAGGTCGAATGTTACTATCGTACCAATGCTATGTTCTTACAATTATTCATTTATAAAAGAAATGCTATCACTATCTGTTGATGATTTGTTACAAATTTCGAACAAGTATCGTACAATAAAAGCTAATAATCTAATCAATACTAATCTTTGGGGAAAGGCTTTTCTGTTTCAAGGAGGTAACGTATATTTTTCAATAGGCGATGTTAATAGCAAACACTACAACAGCGAAGAGTTGTTTGAAAATTTTAAACATAGTCTTTTTAATGGTAGTATAGATTGGGCTAAGACACGAACATTTGAAAGATGTAAACTATGTGAAATGCAGTACTTATGCCCTTCACCAACCTATATTGAATGTTACATGAGAAAGGCAAATATGATAAATTGTTTAGCCCATAATAGATAAATTTAGCATATTTATATATAGGAAACGCAACTTGATGTTTCCATCGGGTACACATTTTTTGCATTCTTGGAAATTATGCATTGAGATATTAAAAATTGACAATAACATTTAAATTCGAAATATTTTTAACTGTCGTATATTAATCTTATGCGAAGGGTTAGAGATTATGGAATAGTTGGAAAATACAAACCCCGGAGTTCGGTTGTGAGCTTCGGGGATTGGTAGTTAAAGATGCTTTGATACTGCGTTCAGGTCTTGCGACTGAAGTTGTATTGGATGCCGACTACGGCTGAGATTGTTAAGCCGAATGTGCACAACAGGAATGTTAGCGTTCCGGAATGGATAGCCGTAAAATTGGCCATGATGGTCATGGCGAAGAATATCAACAGCAGGGAAAAGACGCTGAGACAAGTCCAGAACGAGAGATAGCTTGTAACACTGATTCTGTCGTGCGAATCTTGCCACGTTGCTGCAGTTGTGTAATCTCGCGCTGCATGAAGTTGAACAGCGTATGCTCCTGCGATATGCGCTGAAACTCGGCAATCACTTCATCCGGCGTGTAAGCGTAGCCACGTTTATCGAAGTCGTTGATGATGCGGTTAAGGCGTTCGATGTCCCAACGGATGCTGTCACGGATGCCGGCCAAAATCTGATTGCGAGTGGCATCACTGCCATTCACAATCATAGATTTTGCGCCGTTCCATTCATCATCGAAGATTTTATAACAGGTAGCCAATTGGCGCACAACGCGGTCGTGAATTATCTGGAAGTAGAGCGTTCCCTCTTTGCCGGAGACGGTTGATGGGCGGTATTTGAGCTTAACTGTTGCCATTCTTTTTGATTCTGTAGATGATAACTGCGATGGCTGGGAGGGCGATGAGCGTGGAGATGTACCATAGCATTTTGGTGAGAGGCTCGGAATGGAGTATCATTACGTTTGCCGCAATCGTGAGAGCAAAAGCCATGGCAAGCGTGATGAGCAGGTATATTATTGACCAAAAATCGAGGGATGACATTGATATGCGGTTGCTATTGTTTTCTTCGCGGATTCTATTGATTTCATCCAATTTATCAGCACAAGCATCATGAACAGCTTGAGCCAATTTCTGCTTATCCTCCTCAGTAATCTTGATAGGAAACGACTCGCTGAGTAATTTCGTCAAGTCAAGAATTGTCTTCACAAAGGCTGCCACCAGTGCCGACTCTCGTTGCTCAGCGTGTGTTGGCGTTGGTAACGGCTGGACGCAGTTGTGGCTAACGCGGGATGAAACGCGGTGAAGCCGGGGAAAATTTATGGTAAAAATGTCAATGTGCTCTTGCCATCGGTTTGGTCGGTGAGACGCGCGGGGATGGCTGCCGCGGTTTAGAGTAGTGCCGTTTCCGTATCCTCTCCTCTGAGAGCGATGTTGGATAGGCCTCCGTTTTTTAGGGTTTGTGCCAGGTCGTCGGTTAGTTCGACGATGGCGGTGTAGTCGAGTGGCGGGCCAGGGCGGTATCGCCGGTCGATGAGTTGTTCGTAGTAGAATGGTGCCATCTCTGGGTAGACGTAGCGATTACGGCCTTTGAGTTTTGGATGCGGCGGTGGTGT
>CAZJEA010000160.1:0-3107 GCA_964544895.1 uncultured Bacteroides sp.
CGGTGGTTAGGCTCAAACGGCACATTGTGCAAGTAGTGGGTGTCGTTACCTGCCAGCGGAGTGTTTGTCTTATCTACATAATTATATTGAATATCAAGTGATTTCTTGCTGTCCACCAATACATATGCCATTGCCGAATATTCAGCCGATACGCTGACGTTGTTTTCCTTCGCCGGGAACGAACCAGCACCGGTTTGTCTTTCGGGAATTGTATTGTATTTGTAAGTTGCACCTACAAAACCGGTTGCTGCGCCTGTGAGAAGGTTGAGCTTGTTGCAAACGCCGAAGATGAAGATTTGAGATTTCTCAACCGACAAACCGGCTTCAAGACCTTTGGCGCTATCAGTGATACCGATGTTAAGTTGTGCAAACGGACGGCGAAGCACTACTGAGTGTGACGCGGTTGATTGGCCAAAAGTCACCTTAGTAGAAGCATAGAACGCATCTACGCTATCATCATTGCAAACCATCTTTGAATAGTCAACTTCGACGATACCATTCTCGGTGTCGAATTTATAGCAATCTGCTGAGGGTGATTGTGCCCAGAATGCCACTTCGTAAACCTTACCAATAGCAAGATTCAAGTCAACAGTAGCAGTGTGATTAACAAATTTCACTGTGTCAGCAGTGAAGCAAGAATCCCCTTTAGTACCATAGTTGGTGCGAACGAGTGAACGCTCGGTTACAGTCTTCGTAGTATCTACTGAATAAACAGCATAGTAGAGAGTTGTAGCTTTCGTACCGTCGCCATAGACTGTGCTTGTCTCTGCGGCACGGCTTTTTAGTTCACCGGGCAATGTAGCTGTGAAACTTAGTGTTGCAGTTTGTTGTTCATGTGAGTTCTCGAAATCAACAAGAGCGTCATCACTGCTGCATGATGACATTGTTGATACGGCTGCGAGTGCAATCAATGCACCCATCGTTAGTTTAAATTTCATAAGTAGTCTTTAAATTAGTGTTTAACTTATTAAAAATAGTGTAGTTGTATTGTTTGTACCTGTCTGATAATACTAAATTCGTATGTTATAGTCCGGACCTATGAAGTCCGGCGATAAGCCAAGACCTCCCGACGAGTCACTATCGCCGCTCACAAACTTTCCGCGAATGACGGTCTTGTATCCTTGCTTTAATGGGACTGTGATTTTGCTACTGCTGCCCACCATCTTGCCGTTGTCATCGTAGATTACAAGTCGCATATCCACGGCGCCACCGGTCGGATTGATGAACACGTAGTCATAGCCTAACACCACCGCGTCATCACGACTCAATATCGGGCGAATCTCATTCATAAACATTGCTCCGGTCACTGAATCGGCATTGAAATTCTTCACGAGGTTATACGCCGACGGCATAAATCCTACATAATAGAATTGCACCTTGTATAAGCCCAATGCTAAAGCTTTCTCGATAGCCTGTTTCCCGCTAAATCCATCGAGAGCAGGGCTACGATGGCGTGTCACTAACGCTTCGAAGTCATCGGCTATAAACTCAAAACGAGCCATCGGTCGAGTCATTTCCATGTCGACAACCTTTCGCCCGGAGTCAACAGACACCTCAGCTACACTGCGAAACGCATCGCGCATATTGTTATCAACATAGTCATTGTTGCCGTAGCACACAGCTACCTCATTTTCCAACGATGTCGTATCGAAGAACTTATCGGTCTGCGTGCCGGCATCAACATAGTCGGTCCACGCTATTACACGATAGGTGCCCTTCGGCAAGTTCACCTCAATGTCTCGGTCGAGAATTTCAGTGGGCGTATCTGTCACCACCACTCGCTTTTCGGGTTGCTGTGCATAGCCATTGCCTATGCGCTTGTAAAATTCAACCACATACCGCACATCGTATCCGCTTATTTGAGCTCGCGTTTTAATCGACTCGCCACTCGGATAATTAATCTCTTGATAAATAGGCATTACCTCGTTATAGTGCAGGCGCAACACAACGTCGGCAGCGGCCTGCGGTTCCGGAAACTCGTGAACGTCGCAACTCGTTGTCATCATCAAGCTGATCACCGTCGCAAATATAGCGGGTAATCTATACCTAATTTTTTGTACTTCGCGCATTAATCCTATACTGTACCTATACTGGATATGTGAATGTTAATTTGCAGTTCTAAATGCAAACCTCTACATTAGTAGTTAATATTAAAATTGTACACAAACGACACCGAAAGGTTGTCGAGGCCAATCCACGTGCGATGTATTGCGTTCTCTACCTTCGCACCATTAAAGCTGTTAATAAACTTGTCGTAAATAATTTGATAAACGCCGGCTCCGGCTGAGAATTCCACATGCCAGCGCTCACCTATCGCCTTGCGATAACCAAAATTCAAGCCACCACCATACGCAGGTGTGTGTCCTTTATGGTCTTGTCGACGATATTCTCCGCCTAATGCATAATTCCACCATGCCAAGCCAAAGTGTCCAGCAACAAAGCATCCGTTATGAGTAGCGTCTGCCAGCCAATAACGCAACTCTGTTTGCAACGCCATAGTGCGAAACTTTACATTGCTATGAAAGTAATTCCATGAAGAATAATAGCCATGCAGCGACGTTGACCAGTGACTGCCCGACGTCATTTCAACACCAAGGTTTCCAAGGAGCATCCCCCACCCAAGGAGATTAGTCTTTAAATAGAGGTGCTTTTCATAACACGAAGTTGATAGCGTATCTGCCGAATCGGCAGGCGTCAACTCGTCGCACAGCTGCTGAGGTGTCTCGACTCTCGTCTCCATCACATTAGCATTCCACGCCGTCGAAGTCTTTGCCTTAGGGTTAAGTGCCTCGCCGGACATTGCCGTGCTGTTCAACATCAGCAATAGAAAGCTCATTTTTAAGACCCTTCTATAGCTTTTCATTTAATCTGTTTTTAATATAAATAGATAAATAGTAGTGTAGGTTGATTCGGAAACCAATCATTTCTGCAAAGTTACAAATTACCTCTACCATATAACAATTATCTACGGTTAAATGTTCGTTATCAACTGTTAAACTAATAGCTGTTTTTATTTAATTTGTCCAAATTGGCCACTGCAACCCGAACATTGAGCGACTGGAAGCAAGCATAGCGCATATTCAAAATACGAGAAACACAAAAGGCTG
>CAZJEA010000161.1:0-3079 GCA_964544895.1 uncultured Bacteroides sp.
AACGCGCTCCGCGAAATGGGTGGCTACGAAGCAGATCAAGCTATCGACTAATAAAAAAAAGCGATAAAATATAATTAGGGATAAGGCTGTGCCTTGAGGCACAGCCTTATTTTTATGGGCTGAAAGAGCATAATATTTGTTAACAGAGCGGCGTTTTGTCGGCGATATTTGTTATATATAGTAATAAAGCCGTAAATTTGCAGCTGATTTTCAAAAAAAATGAAGACTATTATGTCTAATGTACTAACAAATCTACCTCAACGACAAACAGAACACTACGGAAACCGCGAGGCTTATAAGTATCTGAGTGAAGGAGTTTGGGAAGTTGAGACATGGCCCGGATTTAATGAAAAGGTCAAGGCAGTAGCCTGTGCATTTGAGACGCTGGATATAGAGGAGCAAGGCATGATTGCCATTTTCTCAGCGAACTGCCCGGAAATAATAATAACAGACTTTGCCGCATTTGCGAACCGTGCAGTACCGGTATCTATATACTCAACAAGTAGCGCGCCGCAAGTGCAATATATAGTAAATGATTCGCACGCAACAGTGTTGTTTGTAGGCAATGAAACCCAATATGCCATAGCATGTGAAATTGCGAAAGGTTGCCCCAAATTGCGTCAAATAGTGACATTCGACAACACGATAGACTTGAGTGGTGCGCCTATAACGGCGATGCACTTTTCGGAGTTGATAAAGCTAGGAGAAGCATCATCAGAAAAATGTTGTGAAGCAGTAGCAGAGCGAAGCTCTCGTGCCAAAGCTGACGACATAGCTACACTTATATACACATCAGGAACAACCGGTGAGCCCAAAGGCGCTATATTGCAACACAGCAGTTTTAATGCGGCTTTAGCCGTTCACCGTGAGAGATTGACACAACTTAGCGATAAAGATACGTCAATATGCTTTTTGCCGTTGAGTCATATATTTGAGAAGGCGTGGACATATTTTTGTTTGTACATGGGTATGTTGGTGTATATCAATCCTGACCCAAGAGAGATACAAACATCGCTACGCCAGGTGAAACCCAATTGCATGTGCTCAGTGCCTCGTTTTTGGGAGAAAGTGTACACCGGAGTGCAAGACCGCATAGCTAATATGGGTGCGTTGCAGCGTATGCTAATAAATCGCGCGCTCAAGGTAGGGCATAAGCGCAATATAGTGTACAAGAATGCAAATCGCAAAGTGCCGTTCTTGTTGGAAATGCAATATAAATTTTTCGACAAGCGTATATTTGCGGCACTCAGACATGTAGTGGGAATAGATAATGGACGATTCTTCCCCACAGCCGGAGCACCATTGGCGCCGGAGATAGTAGAGTTTTTGCATAGCTGTGGCATAAATATCATTATAGGCTACGGATTGTCAGAGACGACAGCAACGGTGACATGCTTTCCGAATTCGAACTTTGTTATCGGCACCGTAGGAACACAAATGCCGGGAGTTGAAATAAAGATTGGTGCAGAAAGCGAAATATTAGTCAAGGGAGAAACCATAATGCGAGGCTATTATAATAAGCCGGCAGAGACAGCAGCCGCATTCACCGAAGATGGGTGGTTTCGCACCGGAGATGCCGGATTTATAGATGAGCACGGAGCATTGGTGCTCACCGACCGCATAAAAGATTTGTTTAAGACCTCAAACGGCAAGTATATAGCACCTCAAGCCATAGAAAGCCGCATAGGAGCGGACCGATTTATAGAACAGATAGCTGTAATAGGCGATAAGCGCAAGTATGTCACGGCGATAATCATACCGGCATTTGAGGCGCTTAAAGAATATGCACATCGCCAGCAAATAGCATTTAGAGACAATGTAGATTTGATTAGAAATGTGCACATACGCGAAATGCTGGAGAAGCGAATAGAAAGTTTGCAAGAAGGCTTTGCCTCGTTTGAAAAGATAAAGAAATTTACATTGCTACCGCACGAGTTCACCATAGAAAATGGGGAGCTAACCAACACATTAAAGCTGCGCAGGCCGGTGATCAACCGACATTACGCAGCCCAAATAGAGGCGATGTATTGCTAGGAAAAAATTTCCCAACAGCCATAAATTTTAGAGTTCGGCGTCATCTTCGATATTGAAGTGACGCCGAGCTTTGTCTATAAGCCAACGGCGAGCGATTCGAGCCCATGAAGCGTTAGAGCACGAGGCTTCGTTTTCGAGGACAGAAATTGCTTGCCAAAAGCAAACGGCGCCTGCCGAAAAGCGCGCGAGGCGAAGGTCGGCGTTGCCGAGGACAGTAGTATCAATAGCCGTAGCCATGATGAGGAGAGCGTAGATTTTGCCAATTGTGATCAATGACTTTCCTAGTTTGTGGCTTTGAATTTTTCCGGCGCCACGTTTTAGAGCGTTAGGATAGGTACGAGCGACACGGCGAGAGAGAGCCCAAGCAGAAACGACGTCGGCGAGAACCATAGCCGTGCAGACAATAGCCAAAGGTAAAACGGGCTGAATTAGATTAGAGACAATGCCTCCAAGAGCGGCGGCAGCAATACGAGTGGAATTTATAGGCATGAAATTAGATTTTAGAGATGTAACTGTATTCAGATTTAGCATCAAAACAAGGGCAAGCTTTAGGGGCGAAATCGCGATGCCCAAATATAGAGGCGTTAGGATAAAGATTTTTTAGGCGTTGCAAAAGCTCAATGAGAGCTTTTTTTTGAGCCGGAGTGCGCGTGTCGGCAGGATTTAAATCGGCGTCGCAGCCGCCCACATAGCAGATGCCAATAGAATGGGCATTGTGGCCAAGGCAATGAGCACCAATTTTATTAATGTCACGACCATTTTCGATTGTGCCGTCGAGACGGACAACAAAGTGATAGCCGATGCAAGAAAATCCGCGTTTACGGTGCCAAAGGTCAATTGTAGCAGCAGAGACATCACGAAGAGCCGGTGTTGCTGAGCAATGAACAATAATTTCAGTGATTTTTCTATTCATAAAAAATAAGAGATAAAGATTAAATGAGTCAGTAGATTTTTAGTGTGTTTCGTTTGGGCATAGTTTGCCCTGGGAATGCGTGTTGGCGTTGGTAACGGCTGGACGCAGTTGTGGCTGGCGCGGGATGAGACG
>CAZJEA010000162.1:0-3008 GCA_964544895.1 uncultured Bacteroides sp.
CTTTCGCATGAAAAATACCACAATCCGGATCTTTTGGAGCTACACCGCATCTGCCATGACATTGATCTAGTGTTTTGTTGTGTTTGTCCTTTCTATCACATGCTTCTTTTATCTCTCTGAGTTTTGTACGCACACCCCTCTTATTACATAGATTTGCATTCTGCTCAATTTCTTTTGCAATCTCTCGGGCCTCTTCTGTGCTATAACTTGTATGTCCTTCATTAATTTGTTCTGATTCATTTGGTTGGTCAACTTGATTCATCAATTCTGCAATAGCCTTTTGTAATTTATCATCTGCCATAACACTTAGTCGCTCTGCGGTTCTTCGCCATGAGATTTTTCGGCGGGCAGCGCGAGATCTAATCGTGGTGCCGTCTATATATAAATCTTCGCTAAGCGCAATCTCGCCTCTTTTAGCCAAAGCCATAACTAGTTGCGCGAATATGTCTTTAATGTTGCCAACACACTTCGTCTTAAATCTATGAATCGTTGTATGATCAGGAGTCTCACAACTAGTCAGCCATAAATAATTGACATTCTGTTTACACTGTGCCTCTATCTCTCGTGTAGAATAGCTATTGTTCATATATCCAAATAGGATAACTTTTAATAACGTCTTTGGAGCATATCCGGGTTTGCCACCTCTAAATGCTTCAGCATAAGTGCGCTCAATCTTGCTCAAATCAAGATTATCAACAATCTCGTTTACTAAACGGACCGGAGCATCTTCCGCAATGAAATCACTAATATCATGCGGAATTAGCACTTTATCTTTTGGATTGTGATAATTATACATTAACTTTGTTGTTGTAATAATTATACATTAATAAATTTTCAGTCAAATAATACAACTATTTGACAACCATAAAGTTACAAAATTTTATGGACATATGAAAGCCCCAGCTTGAGAAAGTTGAGGCTTTTTCTTAAAAAAAATTGAACTGTTCAGAAGGATTGTGGATAGCTGTCAGTAAGCATCCTATCGAAGTATTGCAACACCCTCAAATTTGTAGTTAACCGGGTAGCAGTGAGCGCTAGCGAACGCACTGCCGGGTATGCAGAAAGAGAGTACGTGAGAGGTTCACGCAGTGTGATCCCCACAACCCAACGCTATCATCGAAAAGACTACCATCTAACGATTGCTCGTATAGAGCAATTATTTCGACAAACCCCTCCATGCGGCGTATACTGCCGCTTGGTGGGGACACCATACTGATACACGCTCCAGATGAAGCTCGCATAGAGCTTCCACCCACTGAGTCCCATCACCCACCTTTACACACAAGCCCAGCCCCCGATACAATTAATCTCATTAAAATATCTCTCAAATTCACTCAATGTCTAACTAAAAATTTATAAATTTGCGAATTCCTTCGCGTCATCTACAGCAAGGTTAGTTTCGCCGAATCTGCAAAAGCATTTTAACTGTGATTACCAATAAATTTTTTCGTCGTTATAACACAATTAGCTTGACAAACATTTTTCTTATTATCGTTTGTCTTTTACTCGGTTTGGGCTTCGCTCTATTCCCGGCAATTAGCGATGACTTAGGCTATGCTATGTCTTTTAGAGATTATCTGAAAGGTCGAGAACCTTTCGGTTTTTATATGGTAACCTCTAACATTAAAGCTCACTATTTAATTGACAATGCCAGGCTTTGTAATGTTGTTGCTGTGTTACTTGCTCCTTTGCCCCGACTCATACAAGCTTTCGTTTCTACAATTTCTATTGCTTACCTGTTTTTTTGTGGTATAAAATATGCGAAAATACAGCATAATTTGTTCGCCATTTCTATTTGGGTTGCCTATTTAGTGATATGCTTCCCATGGATTGACCAAATGTACATCCTGGACTTTCAGATAAATTATCTTTGGTCTTCAGCATTATCGCTCTTTATAATTATTGCTTTTGTAAGACAAGCTAAATATTCCACGTTTTTTCTCGCATTCGTGTCGTTTATTATTGGTATGTGGCACGAAGGTTTTTCTTTTCCTCTCTTGATATCATTTATTGCGATTGCAGTTATTAATAAACCCCTGCGTACACTCAAAACAGGCGTTATTATCATTTCGATGGCTATTGGATTTGCTTATCTGGCGGTTTCTCCATCTTTTAGGGTTACTCCTATACCGCTATATGGGTCAAGAATGTTGATGGTCTATCCGTTTGCTATTCCCACTTTTGTTTTGCTTGCCATCGTACTACTTCGCCGTATAAAAATCAACACAAGAACAGCCTTGCTATTATTCCCGGCATTGATTTCTGTTGCTCTCATGATTTACAGTGAAAAAGGTTCACGCGTAGGCTCACTATCTATTGTATTTTCAGGATTGTGTTTTTTCTTATTATTTCCTTTAAAGCGAAAAAAGGACTTAGCTGGAATTAGTATATTCTTTCTCATTATACTACATCTCTTTGCTGTCGTTCATCAGGCATATAAGGCAAATGTTGATACTTCATTCGTGCTAAATCAATATGCTAAGCATCCCGATAAAACAATCTACTCAAATATGGTTTTGCGCGAAAATGCCCCTTGGTATTGTTTACAAAAGCCTTATTACGGTTGGTTTGCCCACAGTAGCACTATTAGCGTATTTGAGAGGTTTTACGGCGATGGCTCACATCAAATACTTGTCGTTCCACAACCGCTTAAGTCTTTCAGCATTGAAAATGCCGACCAGATAGCAGGTGATGTCCACGCATTCTATATTAATGGCTATATTGTTATGCCTGATTCTTTTGGTGAAAGGCAGGTTATAACCTACAATGTTGACTATGGCCGCGGGGCGTTGTATCGCAATTTTATGGTTGTCCCTTTCAAGAACTACAATGATGGCAAATGTTATAGTTGGATATATCCCGAAAATACATGGATTAACCAGTTAACTAATTCCAAACCTCTATCATTTAATAGCGTAGCTGAATGAGGCTACCTAATGCATAGCCACCACCTCCTCCTCCCACACACAAAAAAAAATACGGGGCGTCAATCTCGACGGCCCGTATCT
>CAZJEA010000163.1:0-2991 GCA_964544895.1 uncultured Bacteroides sp.
CTAATCCATTCCAAAGAGGATCTCGTGTATTTTAATTCACAACGTCGCTGGAAAACTGAAAAGGATTTTAGCGATGATGACTTCAATCCATTGAATGGCAAAGTCAGCCTTTGGGAAGATGCTTGTAAAGATTACAAGAACAAACGAAAGTGGATGGAGGCGACATTACCACTTTCACTCGATGATGCTGTTATTGGATCATGGGACGATAGCGATGATGATGAGGACACAAGTGAAGAGTGCGGTGAGACAATGCATGTGCTTCTTGACGAAGTCGATACTCGCAAGTACCGCTCTATCGTTTTTGCTGCTGTAGTCGCAAAAGATCGTATTGAGAAGGGGGAGACCTTTGCTGATGCGCATAATCCGATTGTAAGTATATGTAATGCTGATGACGAAGAAGAAATTGCAGAATATAAACTTGCAAGCACCTTTCCGGGGAAGGATGCTGTTTGTTTTGGAAGAATGGACTATGATACCAAAACAATGATGTGGAACTTTATTCCTATGGGTGATGCCTATAACGGCGGAATGCAGTACCTTGCTACCGAAGTATTTAACTAAAACACACTGTCATGGCAAAAGAAAAACTTTTTACTCCAGAGGATTTTGATAAGCCATCTTCAAAGAGAAATGGATGGATGAAGAAGGTTCTTTTTGGAATTGTTGGTATAGTAATCGTGGGGTTAATCGTATTGGTTATTAAGTTGTTGCCCATGTCATCAACTACACCAGAATCGTCTCAACCTACACCTCCTGCTGATACAGTCTGCACTGTAAATCAAGGGAGTGCAGATGATACTATTACATCCAAAGGAGGCGTCACAGAAGCTCAACCAACTGTAGAAAAGCAGAATGATATCACTGTTAAGGAAACAGCTAATTCTACTGAACCTAACACTTCCACGACTCAGGTTTCAATAAATACATCTGTTTCTGATGATGTTGAGAAAGAAGCTCAGAAAGTTATACGAGGTGATTATGGAAACGTGCCTCAACGTAAAGAATTACTTGGTTACAAGTACCAACAAATTCAGGATAGAGTAAATCAACTGAAGAAGGAAGGTGCTTTCTAATTAACTTTTAAGGGAGGATATTCGAAAAACTATTCGGCTATTCTCCCTTTAATGATTTTAATGTGTATGAAATCTAAATTGTACAGATGCTTGTCCGATGCAGAAGTGTTGGAAAGCCGCCGGAAAAACGGAGCTAATGTGCTTACACCGCCGGAGAAGGATCCATGGTGGAAGGAGTTCCTCGACAAATTCACAGATCCACTGATTATCATTTTGCTTGTTGCCGGTGTGCTATCAGTAGGTATATCGTTCTACGAATACTTTGGACTGAATCAGGATTGGAAAGTGTTCTTTGAACCGATAGGCATTTTTGTAGCCATCCTGCTTGCTACCGGATTGGCATTCATTTTTGAACAAAAGGCAAATAAGGCATTCCAAATTCTCAATCAAGTCAATGATGATGAGTTGGTTGAGGTGATGCGTAATGGCGTAACAACCACTGTCCCGAGAAAGGATATTGTTGTTGGCGACATCGTATATATCAATACAGGAGATGAAATCCCGGCTGATGGAGAGCTCCTTGATGCAGTGACACTAAGTGTTGACGAATCTTCGCTCACCGGTGAACCAATTTGCTTAAAAACAATCATTGAGAGAGACTTTAATCCCGAAGCTACATATCCATCGAATCACGTGATGCGTGGCACAAAGGTTATGGAAGGTCATGGTGTAATGCGAGTTATGCGCGTTGGTGACGCCACTGAAATGGGAAAGGTTTTTGAAGAAGCTCAAATTGACGACTCTGTTAAAACACCTCTGAATGAGCAACTTGATGGCTTAGCCGATTGGATTACAAACATAAGCTATGGTTTTGCTGGTCTCATTATTGCCGGACAACTAATTCACTATCTTGGTTGGAGCAACTGGCAAGCCTGGGCGTTGGTAGTTCCTGTAGCATTTTTTTTCTGGCTGGTAATAAAAAAGTTTGAGGATTGGTCAGCGAAAAGATGCATCGCTACGATTATTAGCTTTGTCATCTTGTTTTTTGCAATGGTAATCGGGGCATTTGCAATGATTCATAGTGGTGCTGACAGTGCGGCATGGTCGTTATTGCTATCTCATACGTTGAAAACACTGATGGTTGCAGTCACTCTGATTGTTGTGGCTGTGCCCGAGGGCTTGCCAATGGCCGTTACATTGTCGTTGGCATATAGCATGAGCCGTATGCTCAAAACCAACAACCTTGTCCGCAAAATGCATGCCTGCGAGACAATGGGCGCAGCTACCGTGATTTGCACAGATAAAACCGGCACGCTTACTCAAAATCGTATGCAGGTTTACAATGCCAATCTATATGGCAATCCGTCTGAGGATGTTGTCTATGAAGGCTTAGCCGTCAACTCAACTGCGCAACTAAGCGAGGAAGAAGGCAAGACACAGGTGCTTGGCAATCCAACCGAAGGTGCACTGCTTCTTTGGCTCAAAGACAAAGGAGCTGATTATAATGAATTGCGCGCCAAGGCTCCGCGAGTTGAAGAATTGCCATTTACCACAGAGCGTAAATATATGGCCACTGTGGTTGACTCCGCATCCGGCAAACGTCGGCTCTACGTGAAAGGTGCTCCTGAAATCGTATTTGCGATGTGTGCAAATAAGTCTGGTGCATCTGAATATCAAGTCACCACTCAACTCGCTGAATATCAAAATCAAGCAATGCGCACTTTGGGCATCGCTTATCAAGAGATTTCAGCTGGAGAAAAAGCGATAGCCGATGGTGCGGTTAAAGCCAACGGGTTGACATTCTTAGGCATAATCGCCATATCAGACCCGGTTAGGACAGATGTGCCAGCTGCCGTGAAAGAGGTTGTTGAAGCCGGTATCAAAGTTAAGATTGTTACAGGCGACACTCCCGGAACAGCAAAAGAAATTGGCCGTCAAATAGGACTTTGGAACGACCAAAAGGATGGAGACCGAA
>CAZJEA010000164.1:0-2986 GCA_964544895.1 uncultured Bacteroides sp.
TAAGTCAATAAAAAGCAGTAGTTTATTTTGCACTTTTACATATTATTGTTATTTTTGTGTGTAAATACTCTAATAACATTATTTATTGCAAATTAGACTGTCTAAATGAATAAACTTCAGCTCTATATTACCAAATCTGGCAATACCTTCAAAAGCCTTTTCAATCTCAATCCCAATGAGGATATCTCCCGACATGTGCGCAATTTAAGCACTGTAATCACTAAGATTGCTTATGATGCCGACGAGAAAAATATTTTCTACTTTATATCGTCTATTGCCGACGGCGTTTTCTTCACTATTTTACGCACTATCCCTCCCCAAATGGGTCACCATTTGGCAGCTTGGATTTTCATCCCTAACGGATTACAAATTGACGGTGATGCTCTTGAGCAAGTTGTTAGGCTTACTACTCGTAAAGTGAGCAATGCTGAAGTTTCAAATGCTGACGTCTCTGATTTGAGAACGGCTTTTGCCATGGAGTATCCTACCGACTTAAATGCCCCGTCAATAACTGCCGGACAAGGCGTCGGCATCGCTTGGCGAGCTTACGGCGGCAACACCGGCCTTACTCTGGGTGACTTCACCGGACGCGGACGCTTCCAACAATGTTATATCACATTTGGAGGAGTATTGCTCGTTGACGAGGAACTCGGTTATGACGTTGATGCCACAGATTTGACTGATGTGCCACTGGGCGATGAAGCTGTATTGATGCCGCCTGAAAAATCTGAAGAAGGATTTACGGCATACGTATTCGACCGCCCTCTCGACCGCCCAATACGTGGCACTCTCGGGGCTCCATTAACTATCACATGGCGACGCCCCGGATTTGAAGACGTGAGCCGCACCGAGGTTGTTAACGCCATAGAGTTCACGCCATCGCCGGTATCCACCGAAAGTTCGCACAAAACTATAACACCAAACTCTTTTTATATCACTTCGCAAGTATCGAAGGCTGAACTAAAAGACTGCTCAATACGTGTAAACGGACGTGAGATAGAGGCTTCAGGCCACTCTTTCACTTGCGAAGAGTTACGCCATGCAGCTGTGCTGATAAGCTGCGAGGGCCATTTCCCATTCTCAGGACAGCTCGATTTAGCCTCAACAACTCGAGCACTTATACAGCTACAAGAGCGCCGCAAAATTTACCGTTTCGAATTACCGGTAATATCAAGCTCTCTCGGAGCACCGATAAAATTTGAAATACAGTCAAAGGTGCCACTAACCCAGAGCCCGCTCGAAGGATATGCCCTACTCGATGACATACAAGAAGGCACAACGCGCACCAACCATCTGGGTTTTGTTGGCAGCAGCACGTCTTTAACCACAAAATTGCTGTATGGCGTGATAGGATTTATCATCGGCCTCGGAGCCATGTTTGTGTTCAACCAATGTTCGGGCAGCAGTAGCACAAGCCGACATCTATCGCCGGCAGCAAACCCCGACTCTATCGTAGCAAAAGAAAATCCGGTGGTGAACACACAAGGCAGTCAAGCAACAGTTACAGACATAACCCCGGTGCAAGAAACTCCCGTGCAAGACAAAGCAACGTCAGTATCTGTTGACAATTCGCTCACCGTGGCTGATGCTGTGAAATATCTCGACAATAACACCGTTTGGGACAAAAAAGATTTAGACCGCAACCCATCGTTAGTAGGTCTTTTTGACGATATGAACAACTATCGCATAGACCGCTTGATTAACGTTTGGGCTCCCAAATTTAGCGCTTCTGAAAAGATGCAGCTCGTTGCAAAACATGCCGAGCAAGGCAAACATAAAGGAAAAGCTAAACTCGAAGGCACAACTTACAACCAGCCTGAAGACACCCGCATTTCCGTGCAAGGATACCTAAATCGCATCGACCCCTAAGACTAGCATCACATTTCTAAAATATTACCAATATGAAAGCCAAACGTTTGCTGTTGTTCGCAGCAATAATGACTTTGTGTGACGTATTTATGCATGCGGCATACCCAACGCATGTGTCTGTCACAACACAAAACGGAAATAAGGTTACAGTCACTGCTGTTGCCGAAAACATAATTAAGATAACAAACTGCGCTCCCGGTGAGACCACGCGCCTCAGCCGAGCATCTGTGCTCAATGAGAGCTCCGATGGAAAATGTTTAAATCCCGATGGCAAAGGCACTCAAGTGAACGTATGCGGGCTGAGCGTCATGCTCGAGTCCAATGGCCGTGTCACCATTGATGGCGGCGCCGGCAAAAAAGTTGTAGACAACGGTGTGCGTAGCCGCGACGCTAAAGGCAGACGTCAACTCTCACTGTCGCTAAACGGCAAAGGTTCGCTTTATGGAGCCGGAGAGCGCGGACATAAGCTTAATCTGCGTGGCGACACTCTTGTTATGTACAACAGACAAAACTACGGATATACCGGCTCTGACCCTCGCATAAACCAAATGAATATAACCATGCCGCTGTTTTTGTCAACTGACGGATACGCTATCGTTTTCGACGACTACGCTGCTGCCCAAATGGTGCTGGGCGAAACCGTCACCTACTCTACCGAGAGCAAAACTCCGGTGAGCTGGTATTACGTAAACGGAGCCAAGTCGCTGGCCGATGTTACTACTTCGCTGACTGCGCTTACCGGCAGACAAGAATTGCCACCGGCATGGACAATGGGCTATGTAACCTCAAAATACGGATACCACAACCAATCTGAAACCGAAGGCGTTGTTGACACCCTCAAAAATGCCGGCTACCCCGTTGACGGTCTTGTGCTCGACCTATATTGGTATGGAGTGGAACAAGATATGGGCCGTTTGGATTGGGACCGCACAAAGTGGCCCGACCCGGCCGGCATGCTTTCGCGCTTGAAAGAACGCGGAGTAAACGTTGTTACCATATCGCAGCCCTACGTGCTTCGCAATGGCAAAGGTCTTGACAACTACAACACTCTAGCGCCGAAAGGCTTATTTGTGGCTGACTCAACAGGAACTGCTCCACAAGAAGTTAAAATCTGGGT
>CAZJEA010000165.1:0-2984 GCA_964544895.1 uncultured Bacteroides sp.
CCGTAATATTTCATAGCGTCAGCCCAAGGCATACGTATGAATGGCTCTGTGAGCTCAACGCCTCTAAGTTCTTTAAACAGATGTTTAGCCATGCCTTCGAAGAGCTCGATGATGTCGTTTTGTTCAACGAAACTCATTTCGCAGTCGATTTGTGTGAACTCCGGTTGACGGTCGGCACGCAAATCTTCGTCGCGGAAGCATTTAACGATTTGGAAGTAGCGGTCCATACCCGAAACCATCAACAATTGTTTGAGGGTTTGGGGTGATTGGGGCAAAGCGTAGAATTGGCCTGGGTTCATGCGCGAGGGCACAACGAAGTCGCGAGCGCCTTCGGGGGTAGAGCCAACCAACATAGGAGTTTCGATTTCTAAAAAGCCTTTAGAATCGAGGTAGCGGCGCACTTCCATAGTCATGCGGTGGCGCAACTCCAAGTTTTTGCGAACGCAAGCACGGCGCAAGTCCAAATAGCGGAATTTCATGCGCAAGTCGTCGCCGCCATCGGTGTCGTCTTCGATGGTGAAAGGAGGCACAATAGCTTGGTTGAGCACTGTCAATTGCTCAGCGATAATTTCGATGTCGCCGGTGGGGTTTTTAGCATTCTTGTTAGAACGCTCGGCAACTGTGCCCACAACTTGTACAACAAATTCACGGCCTAGATGGTTAGCAGACTCATTGAGTGCAGCATTTACCTCATCGTTAAACACTATCTGGGTTATGCCATAGCGATCGCGCAAATCGACAAAAGTCATGCCACCCATTTTGCGAGTGCGTTGCACCCAACCTGACAATGTAACTTTTGTACCTGCGTCTGTGATACGGAGTTCTCCGCAAGTTTTAGTTCTGAACATCTGGTGTAGATATTATATATTTTTTGATTTTTGTCTTTTCATATCGGTGCCCTATAAAACGGCACAATAAATCACGCAAAGATAATAATTTTTCGTGAGAAACCACGAAGAACGCGCTCGTTTTTTGTGCTCAACAGCTGGTGATGAGACAGAGTTTAAATATTGCGCCAGCGATTGCGTATATATTCGGGGTGTGCAGAGGGTTTTATGACACGCGCGGGCACCCCGGCAGCGGTGACATTTTCGGGAATATTGCGAGTGACAACCGCACCGGCACCGATAGAAGCACCGGCACCGATAACAACGTCGTCGACAATGGAGCATCCGGGGCCAATGTAAACGCCGTCACCAATCAAAGCGGCACGACAATCGTTGGCGCCGATGGTGGTGAGTTGACCAATATTTACGTTATTGCCGAGCACAGCCGAGGGATTGATGATGATGCCAAAGCAGTGCTGTATGTACAAGCCATAGCCAATGACTGTGCGCTGCGGTATGAAGATGCCGTAGCGTTTCTTGAATTTGTGCAATTTATGACGTGTGAGCGGGTACAGCCATCCCTTATGTTGCGAGAGTCTGAACCAGATTGAGAAAGCGACACTTGTGCGCGAAAAGCTCTCGAAGATGATGCTTAGTGCGGATTTACGTTTGCCACTGTGGCGGAACGAGTCGGAGCGTATAAGTTCCCAGCAATCGGTATAATTTTCGGGTAGCGGCACTCTACTTCCGGTTTCGTCAATTTGCCTGAACTTCATATTTTACACGTGTTAGTTATGCTATGGAGGGTATTTGTATGCAAATTTACAAATTTTCCATCATTTTATAGCAAATTCACTAAATTAACTTCGCTGCCGCGCTCTAGTAACAAAAAAAGCCGAAGTTTATGAAACTCCGACTTTGTTTTTTATCATTCGTATTCCTCGCCCCAGCTGTCTGGATTAATGTGTTGCAAATCTTCGCCTTCGAAATCTTCATCATCAAACTCTTCGTCAAAGTCTTCCTCTATTTGGGGCATATCTTCTTGTTTGAAAATGAATTCGTCTTCCTCGCGCACACGGTGGTGACCGTCGAGAGGACGATGCACGATGTCGGGAGTAGCCAAGCGGTTTGACTCGTCGGTGATGGCGCGCCAAAGCACGTCTTTGAGGTTTACCAAACCGTCGCCGGTAACAGACGAAATGAACACATGAGGCACATCGGTGGGCAAAGTAGCAGCAATTTCGTCCATAAGCTCTTGGTCTAGCATATCGCTCTTCGAAATAGCCAAAATGCGATGCTTGTCCATGAGTTGGGGGTTGAACTGCTCAAGTTCTTTCAACAAAATGTTGTATTGCTCGACAATGTCGTCGGCATCAGCGGGGACCATGAACAGCAACACAGCGTTGCGCTCGATGTGGCGCAAGAAACGTAGTCCGAGGCCTTTGCCCTCGCTAGCACCTTCGATGATGCCGGGGATGTCAGCCATAACAAACGAGCGGTTGTCGCGATAGCTCACAATGCCGAGCTGAGGCTCCATGGTGGTAAAGGGATAGTCAGCAATTTTCGGACGAGCAGCCGACACTGACGACAAGAGAGTAGACTTGCCCGCATTGGGGAAACCTACCAAACCGACATCAGCCAACAGTTTAAGTTCGAGTATCACTGATTTTTCTATTGCGGGCTCACCGGGTTGAGCATATCGAGGTGTGCGGTTAGTGGCGCTCTTAAAGTGCCAGTTACCGAGGCCGCCACGTCCGCCTTTGAGCAAGAACACATCCTCACCGTCGTATTTTACCTCGGTGAGATATTCTCCGCTGTCGGCGTCGAATACAACCGTGCCACATGGCACTTCGATAACTACATCTTCGCCATCTTTGCCAAAGCTGCGGCCACCGGAGCCACTTTGGCCATTACCGGCAAAGATGTGACGGCTATACTTCAAGGGTAGCAAGGTCCACATATTTTTATTGCCGCGCAAAATAATGTGCCCGCCACGGCCGCCGTCACCGCCGTCGGGTCCTCCTTTGGGCACGTACTTTGCTCTGTAGAAGTGGCGCGAGCCGGCACCACCTTTACCTGAGCGACATAGTATTTTAACGTAGTCGATAAAATTTGAATCTGCCATATTATTTTAGTGTTTTTGTTGTTATATTTCGT
>CAZJEA010000166.1:0-2935 GCA_964544895.1 uncultured Bacteroides sp.
TATTTTCAACAACTTAAAATTTTTATGTCGAAAAGTTGGCCAATTGACCGTTTTTTCGGCATAAAAATGGCAGGGTTCACTACGCTGCGTGAACTCTGCCATTTTTTATGTGGTATGAGTGGGGATGCTTACTTGGCTAGCTTGCGGGCAATGTTGCCGTTGCGCACAATGTAAACACCGTGAGCCAAACCATCGAGGGCGTTGCTGTATGTCACGCCTTGACGGATGAGCACACCGCTTATGTTGTAGACGTCAACAGTTGCGTTGTCGCTGATGGTAACATCGGTGACGCCGGTTGAGGTTTCGTCGTCGCCGTAGAAGGCCACAACAAAGTTGTCGGCAGCAGTCATTCCGGTTGCTGCGAGATTGATTGTGCCGTCGGTAACTTTAAAGATGAGACCAACTTTCACAAAGTCGCCATCTTCAGCCAATATAACATTGTCGTCGTAGCCGTTGGCAGTGATTTTACCACCGTTAGCCAATAGAGCAATGACAGTGTAGTAGCCGTTAGGCATTTTGATGCCGTAGGTGTCGGTAGATTGGCTGAGCGAGGTAGCATTGCAGGTGTAAATGCCGTCAGCATTCATAGCCACAGCGTTGTCAACAACCTCAGCACCTTCGTTAGCAGTCCAGAATGAGAGGTCACCCATTTCAAAGCTATTGTTAAGAATGACGTAGCGCATATCTGAGCCAACCTCGGTTTGCTTGCTCGATGCAGTTGCGAGAGCCACGTAGGTCATTTTAACTTCGTCATCGCCGTTGCCAACGAGTTGGTGATTATAATAGCGCTCTTCAACCACTGAGTTGTCGTAGTTGTCAAGACCGATTTCTTCAGCTTTAGCTTGCGCATCGTCAATAGCAGCTTTCACCTTGTCGTAGACAGCTTGGTCTTCGTCGGTAAGGCCCATGTATGTGAGCTTGAAATTGTCGAAAGCATACCATTTAGTTGACTTAGTGTGAGCTTTGTTCACCAAAACAGTGAGAACGTGGTCAGTGATGGTGAAGTCAACAGAAGTTTCATAGAGTCCGGCATTGAAGCACTCGGCAGCCGTAGCCATGTCAGTGGGAGTTGTTGCGCCACCTTCAGAGATTGAGGGAATGCGCACACCGTTGCCGTTAGCAGTGATAGTGAAGTTGTCGCCTTCTTCGCGTTTAAATGCTTGCACGCTCATGCGATATTTGCCGTTGGGCAAGCCTTCGGCTGTTTGTGTGAGCGAGCCGTTGGTTTTGGTAGTTGACAAACTGCCGATTTTGGCATTGTAAAACTCAACTATGTGGTTATTATTTTCTACATCCCCATCCAAACCGCCATAGTTAATTTTCAGACCGCTTTCTTTTGACTCTGTCCAGTAGTTGGCGCGGTCGCTGTCGTTGCGGCTGAAATTTGCAGCGCGGATGAAGAATGTTGCATCTTTGGGGCTATCTTCAGTAGCATCGTAGAGCTCGCTGATAAGCTCGTCACGGCTGACAAATTCCCATTCTTGCGCCAAGTCATCAGCCACAAAGTCGTCAGCCTCCACGCGATTGTTGTCGCGCACGGTGAGCGCTTTGGTCACACCGTCGGCGTCAAACGTAATCAAATAGTTGTCATCGTTGCTTTTGGTGATGGTGTAAGCATCTTTTGAAAAAGTGTCCATCCAGCAATCGTGTGAGATGTAGCCGAATGTTGAGTGCAAGAAATAATTGTCATCCTCTTTTTCGAGGGCGATATAGTTACCGGTTTCGCCAACCACGGCATGAGTGCCCCAGTTTGAGCCGGCGGTCAAAAATTCGCCGGTTTTCACGTTGCGGAGGTAGTAGCTACCGCTTGTGAGGTTCGCGGTTTTATTTTGTATAGTAAAGTCAATAACAACAGGATAGTGGTCAGAGATGGGGGTGCCGTCGGCATACGAGAAATCGGTGTCGTGCAAGTAGCTGTTTGCTGTCAGCACCACGCCGTTAGCGTCGGTATTGTTGATGTAAAATATTTTGTCAACAATTTCGCCTTTTTGTGCGCCATACTCGTCGGTCATCATCGCATCAGCGCCATACTCGGGATACTCACCGTTCCACATAAAGTCAACCCAGGGGTCGTGAATGTCGAAACGTGCGTCATCGTTGATGGCATCAATAAGCAACTCTTTCAAACGGTCGCGGGTGTAGCGGCAGTTAGTGTCGCCCATGATGATGATGGGGCGGTGGTTGTCTGAGGCTTTAATCGCAGACACGAGTTGGTTGATTTGCGACTCGCGAGCGGCAATGTCTTTCGATCCGGTTTCGGCATCCATGTGGTGGATGTACACGTCAACGGCAAGGCCGTTAGCCACGGTCACGCAATAATAGCGATAGCCTTTCATGAGCAACTCGTCTGAGCCTTGGTCGGTGTAGCCATTAGTTTTGCTCCACTTTGTCCACGACTCGTCGGTAGCGTTCATGCTTTTCTTCCACATCAGGTCGAGGCCGTCAGTGTTAATTTTCAGCAAGCCGTCACTAACAACGTTGCTTGTGCTGACTTTACCGCGGTAGGTGCCTACGTTGTAATAATCTGAAAGATGAGAAATGAGTTCGGTATGATAGTTGAAATCTTCCGAAACGCCGAAAAAGTCCCAACCTTTTTGAGCAATAAGTTCGCTGATACGTTCTGAACCGGTTTCGAGAGCTCCGTCAGGATTAAGTGTCACATTTATTCCGACAATGCTAATTGATGGGGGCAATCCATCTACGTTCAAGCATGCAGCTTTGAAATTTTTAGTTTGCGCCAAGCACGACAGAGAGAGGGCCGTGCACCACAGCAACAATAATTTTCTTGACATAAGTTATTATATATGTGATAAATAAAGATTTTTGCGTATGCACGGCAAAGTTACAAATTTTAACCGCGCCCACCAAACTTTCGCCCCAAAAACGGCAAAAGCCGGAGGCTTTTGAACACGACAGCTGCCGCCGCGTGGCTGCG
>CAZJEA010000167.1:0-2869 GCA_964544895.1 uncultured Bacteroides sp.
AACGATGCTGTTGCAACTGTTGACCAAACCGGTCTCGTTACTGCCATTGCTCAAGGCTCTGCTGTCATCACTGCATCTGCTACTGACGGTTCTGAAGTCTCTGCTTCTTGCAACATAACCGTTCACAAGCTCGTTGCTGACATCGCTCTTAATAGAACCGATGCTACTATTAACGAAGGTCAGACTGTTCAACTTGTTGCTACCGTTTCTCCGGAACTTGCCGACAACAAAACTTTGTCTTGGACCTCTTCCAACGATGCTGTTGCAACTGTTGACCAAACCGGTCTTGTTACTGCCATTGCTCAAGGCTCTGCAGTAATCACTGCCTCTACTACTGATGGTTCTGAAATTTCTGCAACATGTGGTATAACTGTAGTCAAACTTGTCTCTGGAATTTCACTAAGTGAGTCGGAAATAGTTATGTCTGCTGGCGAATCCACGGCTCTTGTTGCCACTGTCAAGCCAAATGATGCAACATCTACTGTCGTTTTTTGGAAATCCTCAAATTCAAATGTCGCACATGTTGAAAACGGTGTGATTTTTGCGATTGCAGACGGTGAGGCTATAATTACCGCTTCATCTACTGACGGTTCTAATATCACAGCTTCATGCCACGTAATTATTCGCACATTAGTTTCTCAAATCACCCTTGACCAAACAGACATAACTCTTAAGGTTGGCGAATTTAAGGATCTTAATGCAATAGTCTATCCTGATAATGCCACTAATTCGACATTAGAGTGGACTTCTTCTGACGAATCTGTCGCATCTGTGCAAAATGGTTTGGTATTGGCACATTCAGAAGGTACAGTTACCATCACTGCGCATGCCACCGATGATTCTGGTGTATCGGCTGAGTGCATTGTTAATGTTACTGATGATGCCGGTGTCAACAATATTAGTTTGGACGGAATAAGTATCTACGTTGCTAATTCAACTATTTACTGTAAGAATGTTCCGGTTAACACAATCGTTAGAATCTATCAACTTGACGGTACGGAATTATTCGCTGGCGAATCTGATGGTAACATTGTTTCATTCCAACCTGCAAATCAAGGGCTGTACATTGTAGTCGTTAGAAATGTATCTGAAAAAGTAGTTATCAGATAATTTATAATTCCCGATATTTATGACACCTCGGCACTTTTGTCGGGGTGTTTTTTTACTCTTTACTTTTTATTCCTTATTTTCTCTCCCGATGTGCCGCCTATGTTGCGACCACGCCTTACTCTTACTTGATATAATCTTCAAATCCAGGTAACGAAGAGCGAATTTCTGGTGCAGAAAGCCAAAGCATTAAATATCTTAGTTTTAAAAAGTTTTCGTTAATAGCCAGATTTTCATTGTCTTCAAAACCTATAGCGTTATTGGAATTAAAAATACAATTTAATTGCCGATCAAATACACTTAATGAGTGGTAAAATGTCGGCCATTGTTCAGGATATTTTCTAACCAGATCTTTTGTTACATGTGGCAATGTATCCATCCCCCAACAGATCAAATTCTTGTATGAATCCATTAATTTAGCTGTATCAATTTTGAGGGCCAAATTTGGCGGTTCATGTCGCGTAGTGCCTATTTTTATATTATAAGAATCCTCATCCTCATATATCAGACACCACTTCGTGCCATGATGACCATAATGATATATTACAAATCGTTTATTTAAGACATCCTCTTTAATAGAATCCGGCAAAAAATCCAACGAAATATGTAAATTGTTATCAATGGTATTGTCTATACCTTCAGCACCCATAATGAAATTTGTGAGAAAAAATATGGGTATAATTATCAATATTTTTACTAATCTTTTCATTTATCTAAATGACGGTAGAAGTGATGGCTGTGGCACGTCTATTTTGCGAAAAACAAACTTGCAGAAACAATAAAAAAGCACAAAGTGATGCAAGTGGTCTCATGAGCCAAAGTTACAACAAATTTTTAATATCTCAAATTGTATCAGCATTTTATAAAGAAAAATGTCCTGCAAGTAATTCCGCTGGAGTTTGATACTTTAAACCTTCCGACGTCGTTATTGCGTCACCCTAAACGTTCAGCCCTTTTCGCTCGAAGATAAATAGGTGGCTAACTTTAAGGCTCGGAGAGCCGTCATCTCCAGAAACCCCACAGCGCGCTGTGGGGATAATAGCAACACCCTCCGCGCTGCCTGTCGTAGATAGGCAAGCTTCGGTGTAATTTGCACGAGAACTTTCTTCGAAAGTTGGTGTGTGTGGGTGCTGGTCCACCCTACTGAGCCTCCTACGTCGGCACTGTGAGGTTATCTAAAGTGTACGCTCTTCGAAATAATAGCGATGGATGGTGCGATTGGGCGAGAAGAGCTTTAACCTCACCAACTTGAAGCACTATCGAAAATTTTACCTATTATATCCGGAACTAAATCCCACGATATCAGTATTTCTGACGGATAGATTTGCCAACAATACACAGATAATCAAAACATTACAAATGCCTCAAAAAAGCAAAAAAGTCAGTCAGTGACTGACCTTTTCGAAAGTGCATCAAAAAGTCAGTCAGCGACTGACCAATTGGTCGTTTCTCCGGATGGATTTGCAATGAGTTTGTCTAATGGCGATGTGATAGCATCATTCCCCACTAAATATCTATTGAGCCGTGGTCGGGTTGAGGACGGCACATCTCCGAAGTGCCGTGCTGCGAGTGGACATGCCTACCCCAGCTCGGCATCGTCTCCAACGATTTGAGACTGGGGTTACATGAGGGCAGCAGCTCCACCGAGCTGCGATGGCCTCCGGCCATAGACACGTGTGAGCGAGTGTGTGTGGGCCATGCGGATGCGGGCGCAATGAATTGGCGCCCCTACATGGCTAACGCACAGCTTCTTACTTCTTAC
>CAZJEA010000168.1:0-2806 GCA_964544895.1 uncultured Bacteroides sp.
GTTCGCTGCCGCGCACGCGGCGAGCGGGTACGGGATGGTGGGTGGGGAATCGGAGGGCGCGGACGGGTGGTCTGAGGGGGGGGGTGGCTCTGAATTATGGGTCACGGGTTATTATATTGTTGATTATGAGTAAGATGGCAAGATAGGGCAAAGTATGATGAACAACTATTATCCAATCTATCAAAGCGATTGGGCGAAAAGAGTTTTGGAATTTTCAGCTTAAAGGACTATCGAAAGTTCTACCTGTTATACCCGAAACTAAGTTCTATTATATTAGGGTATGTCACTGATAGGTTTGCTAGTAATAAGATGATAATCAAAAAAAATTGCAGCTCTTAAAAAGTCAAACAGTGTTTGGCTTTTTTGTATACTATTGAGGCAGTGCGTGGTCCGTGGAGCTCTCGCGAGTTAAAACGCCAGATTGATACAGCCTACTATGCTCGCAGTGAATGGAGCCGTAACAAATCAAGAGTTTGGCACCAAATAGATGGAAATAGACGAGAAATAGATGAAATAGATGAGAAATAGATGAAAAATAGATGGGAAATAGATGAGTTTTAGATTCAAATAGATACTTTTGCACCATGTTAACGGCATCTCAAATATTAGAACTTGTAAAAAGTGGTGAAGGCTACAATGTGGACTTCAAGCGCAGTGTGCCTTCTAAGGTGAAGGAAATTTCAGATGAGGTCACAGGCTTTGCAAATGCAGCCGGAGGCTATGTTATTATCGGAGTTGACAATGACAATCAGATTGTTGGTGCTGAAATAGACAACAATAAACGTTCAGCTATTCAAGACACAATAGGCGAAATTTCACCAAATTTGAAATGTGGACTTTACTCCGTTGATGTTAATGGTAAGAAGGTATGGGTCATTGAAGTGCCCTGTGGCAAAGATAAACCATACATAACCGGAGGTGTTATATACGTTAGAGAGGGTGCCAATTGTCAAAAGCTCCGTTCAGCCGAAGAGATGCGTGCATTCTTTGCCGAGTGCTCAAAAATTTACTATGATGCAATTCCTTGCCGATGGTTTGACATTGATAATGATATTGACTCGGATAATTTCCATATATTTATGGAAATGGCAAAACTATCCGATACCCTTCCGATTCGAAGGCTCTTTGAAAATCTCGACCTTTTAACAGAGGAATATATTCCTAAAAATGCTGTAGCTCTCTTCTTCGGGCGCGAACCGGAACGCAAATTTCCTCATGCTGTTGTAAGGTGTCTCCGATTCAAAGGTCTTGATAAGGTACATATTATAGATGATAAGACTTTTGGAGGCCCACTATATCAGCAATACCTTAATGCGCTCTCTTGGATAGAAAGTAAACTTGAAGTTGAGTACATCATCAAAGGTACAGGTCCTCGTCAAGAAATATGGGAGATTCCGCTTGACGTGTTCAAAGAGTCAATCATGAATGCCATTTGTCACCGCGATCTATATGAAGAAGGTGGCACAATTATGGTAGAGGTTTATGATGACCGAGTTGAAATATCCAATCCCGGAGGTCTTTTGCCGATTGTAGCAGCGGAATTTGGACATAAGAGCATGAGCCGTAATCCGCTTATCTTTGGACTCTTCACAAGAATGCAAGTTGTAGAGAAGGTCGGGTCTGGTATTCCTCGTATGCGTCGACTGATGAAAGAAGCCGGTCTACCGGAGCCAAAATTCAGCACACAAGGCATCTTTACGGTTACATTCATGAAACGAGCCATGCCCCCAAGTGGTACCAATGGCACATTAAATGGCACATTAAATGGCACATTAAATGGCACCGAACAATTGGTTTTTGATTGCATCAAGGCTACACCTGGCGTGACCGCTAACGCTCTAATACAACAAACAGACAAAAGCGTAAGAACCATCCGAAGAGTAGTCAAACAACTAATTGATAATGGATTAGTAGAATATAGAGGTTCTAAAAAGACCGGAGGTTATTTCGTGCTTTATATTTCTTCGCAAGAGTGAATTGCCTATGCCGCACAACTCGGGCGGCCGGAGTGAAAATGAGGCGGTTGGCTTGTTTGGGGATATGACAACTTAATAACGCTTAGGATGTTACAGAAAACCCGATGAACGCAGGAAATATCACCGAAAATGTCACCAAAAACAGAGGACGTTGGAAAAAATATATTTAGCAGGGCGACTAAGCTTATGACTATGTTAACGACAAAGCTAACGACAGAGTAATCTCAATAATACCAAGAATCCAAAGAGAAATCATACGTCACCAAACCAAGCAATCACACCGGCCCTCACCTCTTGCGCCGCAAAAAACACTTTCCCAGACCGAACCACGTGAGAAGACCCAAGAGGACAATGCCATAACGCTCCACAACGCCGAGGGCGTAAACGAGCTGAATGACAGGGAAGTGCGTGAGGTAAATATCGTAGGAAATATTGTTCTCGTTGCCCCAACGCCCCCAGCTGCCGACCAGCGAAAACCACAGAACCAAGACGGAGACGACCGCCGGGCCGAGCGTAATCTCGTAATAAGGAATGAAAGCGCCCAGAATAATAGCCTTGAAGTTACCGACAAACTGACCGGTGAAGTCATAGTGGCAATACCGGTGAAGGGTGACAAATGGAAAATCAAAGTCACCGATAAGGATGGCAAGTCCACCTGGAGGTACTTCACTCGAGAACAGGTTGCCAAGTCGGAAACAAGACGAGAGATTAACTCCATTCCATCATCCGAAAGGATAAAACGCAACAAAGTCGAAGCCTCCGTCTTTCAGTACTGCTACCTCACGAGGAACAACAAGACAAGATATCACGGTATGATTAAGCACTCACTT
>CAZJEA010000169.1:0-2737 GCA_964544895.1 uncultured Bacteroides sp.
CGTATTGCAAATGACAATTCGGGTGTCGGGCGGAAACTTTCGAAGAGATAAACTTTGATGCCGTTAGCAGAGAATACGTTTGCAACAGTTTCGGCAAAGAAACGAGAATTGTTGCGAACGTCGTGACCAACGACAACGCTGATTTGAGGAAGATCAGCAAATGCTTCTTTAAGGTAGTTAGCGAGACCTTGTGTGGCTGAGCCTACGGTGTACTTGTTCATGCGGTTTGAACCGGTTCCCATAATGCCACGTAAACCACCGGTACCAAATTCGAGGTCTTTGTAGAACGATTCGATGAGGTCTGTTTTGTCATCAGCATTGAGCATACGTTCTACGTCGGCGCGTGTTTCTGCGTCGTAATCAGCACTAAGCCAGCGTTGTGCTTTCGCTGTAACTTCTTGCAATAATTCGTTATTTTCCATAAATAGGGGTGTTTTATAATTAGATTTTTATGTTTTATCGATTGAATTATATCCACAAAGATATGCAATAAAAATAATTTTCGCAAGCTATTTTGTGGTACTATATTAACAAAAATATGGCCCAAGAAGTAGCAAACGGAGCTACGAATAGCAGAGAGTCTATTCTATCAAGCACTCCTCCGTGGCCCGGTATTATATTTCCGGCATCTTTGACGCCTGCCGAGCGCTTCAGCATTGACTCAAACAAATCGCCCAATGTGGCAAGTATGCTAACCATAATGCCTAAAATAATAGATATATGCATTGGACATTTCATGGTTATGGCAAAAATAACTGATGCTATGATGCAAAATACCATGCCGCCCCAAAAGCCTTCCCAGCTTTTCTTGGGAGAAAGTCTCTCGCAAAGGCGGTGTTTGCCAAACATTGAGCCCACACAAAATGCGCCTGTATCGTTAATCCAAATCAAAGCAAACATCCAAAGTATGGCACTAGCGGCTATTGGCTTGAAACTTGCTGCAAATACATTTAGCATAGATAGTGGTAGGGCAATGTACAAAACACCGAATATCGATGTGGCAACCGAAGATATGGCTGACCCTTGTTTTTGAAATATTGAAGAAATCATTCGCACCAGAAAATAAAGGAACAATGGTGCAATTAAGAATAAGGCAGCATAAAAGTTGTAATAATGATAGATCGGACCAATAGCCCACACCAATAGAGCAGCTGTCATATCCAACGCCCTATTAAATATATTCAACTTTTCGCCGTTTTTTATGTCTTGTATTCGTTGATATTCAAGAGTAGAGATGATAGTGAAAAGAGCCGTCAGGGCAAACCATAGCCAGTCTCCCTGATATAAAGCGCCAACAATCAAGGCAATATATATTATGCCTGAAATGGTGCGAATAATAATATTCTTCATTGCGTAGTTTTTGAGTTTGTTTATTATGTTGCAAAGATACGGCTTTTGCCCTTATTGTCCAACTTTTTGTATGCTAGTTGACGTTTGGTAACATTGGGTGCAACTGCCAATTGCGATAGTGAGAACCCATGGCTCGCACAACTCTATGCCACGTTCTGTCGCCGTGAGTGCTAAGCAGTTCGGCTGACGTTACATCAACATTATTGGCTACTGCCCATACATTGTTTTCAAGCTCACTTTCAAGTTGCCCGACGCTCCATCCGCTATATCCTAAGAAAAAGCGCAAAACACCATCTACAGGATAGCCGGAATTTATATATTCTACAACTACATCAAGATTGCTACCCAGCCATAATCCCGGATAGATTTGTTGAGATTCGGGTACTAATTCCGGACCAAGTGTATGCATAAAAAACAGTCTGTCTTGAGAAAGCGGGCCTCCGCAAAACACTGGTATGTTGTCGCGCGAAGCATTTACTTCAGAAAGCAAAGTGTGTAGCTTTAAATTTGTGCAATTGTTGAGCACAACGCCCATGGTGCCCTCTGACGGAGAGCGGTCTATGAGCGATATTACTGAATGTAAAAAGTAGCTCTCTCGCAAAAAAGGTTCAGAAACTAGCAGCGAACCTTGTAGTGCGGGAGACTTAACTGTTGTAAAGTCAAATAGCTTGGTTGGAATGATTTTCATAAATTAGGAGAGATACTTATATATTTTAAACAATTTAATTGCCCGGAGGTTTACAAAAATTAAGTACTTTTGCACTCGTAAAGTTAATAAAGTTTTTTCAATGGAGCAAGAATTTTCTTCATCACTATTAGATAATGCTGTTAATGAACTCTCTCGTTTGCCGGGTATTGGGCGAAAAACTGCGTTGCGACTCGCCTTGCATTTGTTGAGACAAGATGAAAAAATGGCTGACGCGCTGGGCAACGCTATTATTAATATGCGACATGGCATTAAATATTGCAATGTCTGCCACAATATTAGCGAAACCGAATTGTGTCCCATTTGTGCCTCTCCGGTCAGAGATAGCAAAACCGTTTGCGTTGTCGAAAATGTTAAAGACGTGCTCCTTTTCGAAAATACCGGGCAATATACCGGTCTATATCATGTGTTGGGCGGTGTTATATCGCCCATAGACGGCGTGGGGCCTGACCGTTTGGAGATTGATTCGCTGGTGAGCAGAATTGCTGCCGGTGGAGTTGATGAAGTTATACTCGCTCTAAGTGCAACTATGGAGGGAGAAACAACAAACTTCTACATTTATAGAAAATTGGCCGGATTAAATGTAAAAATAACACAGTTGGCACGTGGCGTGTCTGTCGGCAACGAAATTGAATATACCGACGAAATAACTCTCGGCCGTTCGTTGCGCGATCGCACACT
>CAZJEA010000170.1:0-2728 GCA_964544895.1 uncultured Bacteroides sp.
CTTATTCGGGAACTTATTTCTTCGCTTTACCAAAGGAATTTTCAGTTGACTTCTCCCCATCATTCAATTATACCCGTGGCAATGATTATACAGATTATGCCGTATCTAATCAGCCCACGATTTATCGCCATGCCAAAGAAAACGCCTACAACTACCGCCTGAACTTGTATGTCCGTAAAAGTTTCGGGCAGAAACATTCTGTAATGTTAGGAGGTAATGGTGGGGACAACATTAATCGTTTGGAATATACAGGCGATAATGGATATGACGATAAGTTTCACAACGCTTTTGCCGGAGGAATAGTCGGTTATAATTTCCAGACACAAAAAGTATCTGTGAATTTCGATGCAGGTTTTGCATGGGAAAACAGTGATATAAATGGACAGAAGAACAGCGATACTTATCCATTCACACATATAAATGTGAGGTATGTTCCAAATCAGAAAAACAGTTTCTCTGCTTATTTCAAATATGCGACAAACACTCCCGGCATATCGGCGAAATCCTCTGACCTACTTCGGGAAAACGAATTTATGTATATTACAGGAAATCCATTACTTGAAAACTGCCGACACACGACCATAAACCTTTCATATACGTGGATGCCGTCAAATGCTTTCGGCATGGATGCATACGGTCGCTATTTCGGTATGTATGACCGCCTGTTAGTTGTATATACGCCCTATGAGGATGGAAAAGCACTATTGCGGTCATATACCAATGATGGCGATTATCTCAATGGAGAGATTGGATTGGCTGCCAACTGGAAACTTCTTGACGGGAAACTCCAACTCTACGCCAATCCCAGTCAGTCATTTTATAAATCTACCGGCATATTTAACGATAACTGCAATTCGTTCAGTGTGACAGCTCAGGCAAGCTATTATCTTGATAGTTTCTATTTTGAAGCCTATTACGAGAGTCCTCAGAAAAGCATGTTTACATCTTCGCCACGAATAAACAAAGGGCGAAATTTCCATAGCGTTACCGTTGGATGGGCTAATGCTAACTGGAATTTGCGTGTCATGGCTGCCAACTTTTTCAATAAAGGATGGGACGGCGCGACAAACACCACCGTTTCACCATATTATAGTGAGCAAAAGACTATCATCGGTACATCATCGCACCCTCGTATAAATTTTACCGCCACTTATACATTCGGCTACGGCAAGAAAGTTAAGCGAGGCAATGAAGTCGGCGAACAGTCTGGAGCGGCTTCTGCAATTTTAAAATAAAGTATTTTCGCTTGGAGAATTTGCTGCCATTGCTGTAATGGGTGCGGGTGATTAGCGGCGTTTGGGGCGGAAGTCGTCGCGGGTTTTGCCGTCCCAGCGGCTGTCGGAGGCGGTTGAGCCGCCACCGCCTGTGCCGACATGGGCTTGCGCGGGTCCGCCGCTGAGCAGCTCGATGGTTGATTCGAGCAGGTGCGATTGCTCGGCATTGACCTGTTCATCGGATGGGAATAGCTCGTTGACGAGTTCGTGAGCGGTTAGGTCGCCGTTGCGATATGCGGTCAATCTGGTGTCGTTGTCGCTCAAATATGCGACTGCATTATGCTCAATCTCGCCAACTTTTGTCCAAATTTTGAGCGTATAAGTGAATGGATTGGGGTTAAAGAATCGCATATCGGATAGCTCTGCACCTGATGAGAGTTGGTAGCGTTGCGGATTGACTTTGCGGTCAAGTCGATTGATGGTTTCTCGCTGAGTGGCGCACTTCTTTTCAGCGGCTTCAGCGCGTGCAATAGCAGCATCAATTTCACGCTGATATGCATTCTTTGCATCGGCAAGTTGCTTTTCATAGCCGGCTTTCATCTTGGCAAGCTCTTGCTCGGCTGCATTGAGTTTGCCTTGAAGTGTTGCTATCTCACGGTCTTTTGCCTCAATCTCGTTGCGCGCTTTGGTCAAGTCGCCGGTACTAAACCACGACATGACTTTTGCCTTAACATTGTCTTTGGCATCGCGTTTGATTTGCTCGGTTTGCGCTTGCAAAACTTCGATATTTTCTTGCAACGACTCGATTTCCTGTTGCTGCTCGCGTATCATCTGAGCGTTGTACTGCTGGCTTGTCTTGTGATGATCTGGCGAGCCGATGACGCCACGCTCAAGACCGAATTGCGCCATCGCATTGCCATACGACTCTTGATATTCTCGCAATTTTTGACGCTCCGTCAACTCTGTTGCCGCCAATCTCGGTCCGGATTTCTTCTGATACTTTTTCTCGCCTTCGCGTTCGCGACGCTTGCGCTCTTCGGTTACAATCGGTACGACCGACGCATGAAGATGTGGCGTTTTCTCATCCATGTGCAGCACACACGACACAAGATTTTCTTCGCCAAACGTGCGCTTCAACCAGTCAAGATTGGCATCAATCCAAGCATTGAGTTTGCCCGATTTTTCAATTTCATTCATGCGATCATGCGACCCGGTCAGCACGATGCGTATGACGCTATTTTGTTTAGCTGAAATCTTTCGTTCCACACCGGCGGCCTTGATTCGATGCATAATTGCCTCGGTTCGGCACGTAACTCCAGCAGGAAATTTAATCAATTCGCGATTGAGATGCGCACGCGATTTATCTGTATTTTCGGGAACGTATTGCTTGCCGTTGGCATCTTTGCGCTCGATGTGGCAGCTCATTCCCGAGTCATTGCCTTTGGCTTTTTGGAGATGACAGACGGCATATTGTGATTGTTTTATCATCTATTTTTTATAAAATTTGAATCATT
>CAZJEA010000171.1:0-2692 GCA_964544895.1 uncultured Bacteroides sp.
GCGGCATTTCGGACATAGGGTGGCGGTGCGGTGGCAGCTACACGGCATTTTATGGTTGGGATGGGTAGAACAAAGCCCAATGTATGGATGACCAGACATTGGGCTTTGGTTTAGAGTCCAGCTATGCAGAGCTGTGTTTTATTTTTCTAGTGAGAATGAATATGGGCGATCAGAGTCGTCAATGCCACGAGCAGTGTTAGGCTGATCAGACATTGTTATATCTATGTTGCCACCTTTTATTAAGTCAAAGTGGTCGAAATAGTTTTTAGTGTATTCTGAGCCATTAAAATTCATTGACTTTATATAGATGTTTGTTGCGCTATTTTGCGGAGCTGAAATAGTGAGATTATTTCCATTTTCGAAGTGCAATATAGCTTTTTTAAACAGCGGAGCGCCAACAATGTATTGAGTAGTTGCCGGGGCAACAGGATAGAAACCGAGAGCAGAGAAAACGTACCAAGCAGAAGTTTGGCCATTGTCTTCATCGCCACAGTATCCATCAGGGTTCGGTGTATACATACGATTCATCACTTGTCTCAACCAGTATTGAGTCTTCCAAGGCTGACCGGCGTAGTTGTACAGATAAATCATGTGTTGTATAGGCTGGTTGCCATGAGCATAATTACCCATACCCATGATTTGCATTTCGCGTATTTCGTGTATGACTTGACCATAATAACTCTCGTCGAAAACCGGCGGGACAGCGAAAACAGAGTCGAGCATATTCACAAAAGTGTCTTTTCCACCCATAAGGTTTATGAGGCCTTGAGGATCATGGAAAACCGACCAAGTGTAGTGCCAACTATTTCCTTCGGTGAAAGCGTCGCCCCATTTCAGGGGAGAGAAAGGCGACATAAACTTGCCATCTTTGTTTTTGCCGCGCATCAAGTTAGTTTCCTTATCAAAAAGATTTTTATAGTTTAAAGCACGCGAAGCAAACACTTTTAGTTCCTTTTGCGGCTTGCCCAATTTTTTGCCAAGTTGCAATATGCACCAGTCGTCGTAAGCATATTCTAACGTGCGAGCGGCATTTTCGTTGATATTAACATCGTATGGCACATATCCGAGCTTGTTATAATACTCCCACCCTAGACGACCGGTAGAATTGACAGTTGGGTGCACATTTTGGGTGCCATGAATAATACCCTCATAAAGAGTTTTAACGTCGTCGACTTTAATGCCCTTGATATAAGCATCAGCAAGAATTGAAGCAGAATTATTTCCAACCATACAACCACGATGTCCGGGGCTAGCCCACTCGGGGAAGAAACCGCTTTCCTTATATGTATTAATTAAGCCCTCTTGCATTTCTTTAGCTACAGACGGGTACATCAAGTTTAAGAATGGGAACAGGCTGCGGAAGGTATCCCAAAATCCGGTATCGGTGAATAAATAGCCATCGCACAATTCGCCATTAAACGGGCTATAGTGCACGATTTTGCCGGCAGCATCGATTTCATAAAACTTACGCGGGAAAAGCAGCGAACGGTACATGCAAGAATAGAATGTGCGAAGCTGATCGACCTCGCCACCCGAAACTTCTATTTTTGACAATTCGTTATTCCAAGCCTTCTTACCTTGTTTGACGAGAGCATCAAAAGAGTTATCGCCCAATTCTTTGAGATTTATTTCAGCTTGCTCCGAGCTTATGAAAGATGAAGCGACACGAGCATGAACGCGCTCTCCTTTCACGGTTTTGAATCCGATGACAGCGCCAACATGATTTGCTTGCTGCTCTTGAGCGTTGAGGAGGTTTCCATCAGCAAAAGTAGCATTGTAAGTAATAGGTTTGTCGAATGTGATGACAAAATAGTTTTTGAAATTGTCGGGAACGCCGCCGCTATTTTTTGTTGTGTATCCAACGATTTTATTTTGAGAAGGGATAACTTTAATGTACGAACCATTGTCGAAAGCATCAATCACAACATAGGCAGCATCAGTTTCGGGGAAAGTGAAACGGAACATAGCAGCACGCTCAGTGGGCGTGATTTCAGTGGTAACGTCGTGCTCGGCAAGATAAACAGAATAATAATAAGGCTTAGCAGTTTCGCTTTTATGACTAAACCAGCTTGCTCTTTCATTTTCGTTGAATGTTGGAGCGCCAACGACAGGCATAATAGCGAATTGGCCATAATCGTTTATCCAAGGGCTGGGCTGATGGGTTTGTTTGAAACCGCGAATTTTATTTGCGGTGTATGTATAAGCCCAACCATCGCCCATTTTGCCGGTTTGAGGAGTCCAAAAGTTCATACCCCAAGGGCGAGCAATAGCGGGATAAGTGTTACCGGTAGACAATTCGTAAGTAGACTGAGAGCCCACGAGAGGGTTAACAAACTCCACAGGGTCGAAATACTCAGATTGCGCGAATGTATTACCAGCCCACAAAAAAGCCAAGGCAGCTAAAGATTTTGCAAAAAATTTCATTTTTGTGATTAATGGTTAAGGTTTAGATATAACGCATTGAGAATCATGCACGAAAAGTCACGATTTGCGCATTTGCAAATTTAAAAAATAATATTCATCCGTGCAAACAATAGAAAAAAGTTTAGGAAAAATTTGGTAGAGTCAGAAAAAAGTTATAACTTTGCACTCGCAAAACGGAAACAACTACATCAGCAAGATGTGGTGAGTCACCCAAGGAGAGGTGGCAGAGTGGTCGATTGCGGCGGTCTTGAAAACCGTTGAAGGTAAC
>CAZJEA010000172.1:0-2655 GCA_964544895.1 uncultured Bacteroides sp.
GCCAATAAACAATCATCAGCTACGACAAACGTATCAACAACAGTTGCAAGTTCTCCACGGGAAGTCAATAATGTAACGTCATCTAAACGTAATTATGCACAATACGTTCTTATCACAAATCCGACTATCGGCACAGAAGTAACTGTGGGGGGCAAGAATAGGATTGCGAAAGTGTTCGTAGAAGAATATTGCAAATTACACCCTTCTACTACATTGTCGGAGATGCAAACTATTCTGGCAGAGATTAAAACCCCAAATATTCTAAGTGATCAAGATGCCGGTAGAACATTCCAAATTGACGGAAAGGATTGGTTTGTCCTGAATGGCATCTGGGGCGAAGGTTCCTCTTATTTTGAGAAGCTCAAAAAGGTCATTAAAGACAATGGAATGGATTTAAAACCCTAATAGTTACTATCATCCAAAGGAAGTAGCCGAAACGCTTGAAAGGGAGTAGGCAAAACTAATGTCAAAAAATCATTTCATGAGATACAGTAACGTTAAGTTCTCAAAAACAAGAGAGACTAGATTTGAACTGTCAAGCGAAGATGAAGCTCGACTTAAAGAGCTACAGGAGCATTTAGAAAAGGACCAAATCCAATATTTGTGGGTAACTGGTAAAGATGAAAGCAAATATGACGGCAAAAACGAATTGATAGGTATCTATGTACCTATCGTGAAGATGCTGTACTCACCTAGTTCAACCGGTTCTGATAGGGCGTATGGTTACTCCGGTCAATATGACTGGCTAATCCAGTTATAAAGTGCGCATTTGGCATTAATCTAAAATTAGTTACTACTATGTCATTTGATTTTAATAAAGTTAAACCCCAAATGGGTGATCCCGAATGGGAGAAAGAAATGGAAGAACAAGCTAACCAAAACCAAAATAAGATAACTCTTAAACGATTCAGCACAAAAGATAACTATCTTTTTAACTTTGTGAAGCTTGACGTCTACAAGAACAAAGGATATTTGGACGCGGAGACGAAAGACTGTTTCTATATCGATGATTTCAGCGACCTTTTTTTCGAAACATATACTTTTTATGGTGATAAGGATGAGCTAATCGGATTTTCAGATGAAGAAGCTGAAGCTATTAAGTGCGTTTCTTTTGACAAGGATGTTAGACGTTTAGTGCTCTGTATTCCCAAAGAGAAAAAGGTGAATAGATATATTCACACCTGCGCAACGGATTTAGTTAATGCAATCCGAAGAACTGCTATATATAGAGCGCTATTCAACAAGGAGTACGACCACCAGACTGAGATATGCACCGTAATGAAAGCTTTTGATCCAGCCAACTATAAATTTAGTACTAAGAAGTGTGAAAAAATAACACTTGAAATTAAGTTACTTTCGAGTTTGGATCGGGTGAGATATGAAAACTTCTTGGATGGCATAGAAATCTACGTCATCAGCAGAGGGGACGATTATCTGTATAAGAATGACACAACCGTTTTTCGCGGCATCTATCACTTAGAGGGCGAGGAAGATGACTATGAATTGGTTAGACATAGTACACGCCACTATTTAAGAAAGGAATAATTATGAGGACAGTTCATATAGGTAAGTTGGTGGATGGTGTGTTCCGAGAGTTACAGAAGGAGCACCCCGAGTACACCGTGACGTGGCTTGCCGAAAAGATGTGTTGCGAGCGCCGAAATATATATAATATTTTTGAGCGATCGGATCTTGACACTGATTTGTTGACACGCCTAAGCATGGTGTTGCGTCATAATTTCTATAAGGACTTGTGCGATATGCTTGCAGCTGAATTGGCTGCCGAAAAGCAACAGAGCCAGCTGCTCAACTTCATGACCACAGAAAATCTTGGTTACGCACAGCATGGCCTATGGTATGCTGAAGTAATACCCGGTAAATTCGACGAATCCGGTGAGCCACAATTAGCCTTGCGGAAATTTGATCAGCGGGAGCTTGCCAAAAAGTTTACGGAAATTGAACTAATGTTTCTCCAAGCAGATGGGTATTTCTAAATTATGCTAAGTGAGAACAGATTAGGCACACAGATTCTGTAACTAATAGGTCGAATACTACTATCTTTGCCAATAAAAAAGACTATGGGACGAATTAAGTTGATTATATCGGTTGTGGCAGTGCTGGCATTCCTGCTGTCATTGTGGGCAGTGCCGGCATTTTTGATCTGGGTCGCTTTGGCTTGGGTCTCAACCTTGTGGCTGAAAATCGTCACTATCCTCGTTGCCGTTATCTGGTTAGCATTGATACGTCCATGGAACATCTTCACTGATCCCCATTTCAGTAGATTTGTCTCCGACATGTCAAAGGCTATTAAAGCGATATTTTTTGATTGGTAATATATGTATTAATACAATTAAATATCAAAAACAATATAATACTAAAGAACCAAAGTGGAAAAACTTATGGATAACAATATCACAAGAGAAACGAAGGTGCAGGCCATAATCGACAAGATACGTCGCTATGGACTCACCGAGGTAATCCTCGATGGCTCAGACGAGGGCGCATTGGAGGATTGGAAAATCTATGACGAGGACAATAGTTCCGATCCCGAATTCAATTTTTCAGGTCGCAAACTATACGTGCACCGCGTCGGAATCGTTGATGGCGAGCTTAAAATGCTCGGCATGTGGGTGACATTCGGCTACGGACCCGACT
>CAZJEA010000173.1:0-2642 GCA_964544895.1 uncultured Bacteroides sp.
ACTTCATTAATTCAGCCCGAAAGAATGGCATATAAGAACCACCTTTCTGGCTTATTTAGCTTTTGTCCATACAAATTCCGTAACCTCTCACATTTTCGATTAAGTTTTCCTGCTTTTATTCCATTATTTACAAATAAATTACATAGCTTTGCATTTGCAGATTACAATACCGAAGGCAAAACATCAAAGGCATTATAATCAGCAAATACATAAAAGGCGTAACTGTACGCTTTCGATTTGGCGCAATAAGAACTTCGCAACTTCCCAACTGTTAGTACAAATCAAAGCAACGGAAACGTCCCTTAGGATGACTATATATCTACACGAGTCTTTGACAAATACCTGTCTTGGCTTGTGAGATTGCTTATACTCATCTGCGTGGGGCTTTCAGCGTTGCTCGTTTGGACTAACAGGGCAATGCGAAGGCCTTTATTGCACAAAACGGGCGACAGAATTGGCTCCACGTTTTTTATGTAAACACACAAAACAACAATAAGAAAATCAGCCACATTGGAGTCTATGGCAAAAATTTAAATTTACACTATGAAACTGAAAAGCATTTCATGCCTGATTCTCCTCATGGCATTATCATGGTTAGTCTCATGTAGCGATGATTCTATCACTCCTGAGATAAATGTAGAAAACTCAGCGGAAAATTTCTTTGAGAAATCTATGGACTTTTCAAGTGATGGAGGGCAGAAAGTCCTTAATTTCACTACTAACGTCGATTGGACACTCACTGTATCTCAAACACAAAGCGGCTCAACATGGTGCAGTGTTTCACAAGAAAGCGGATCAGCCGGAACATATTCAGTTCCCATAATTGTTACTAAAAATGATGGCTATGACGATAGGAATGTTGTTATAATACTCAAAGCAGGTGACCTTGAAAGGAACGTCATTGTGAACCAAAAGCAAAAAGATGCAATAACACTAACGACAGATAGATTCGAGGTAAGTAATAGCGGAGGGAATATAGAAATTGAGGTTAAATCTAATATTGACTATACTATCGAGATACCGGAACAATACAAAAGTTGGATTAGTCAAACTGCCACCACACGCTCATTATCATCCAAGAAATTCAATTTTACAATTGCCGAGAGTAGCGAATACGATAAACGTGAAGGTGAGATAATCATTTCGTCAGGAAATATCACAGAATCAGTGAAGGTCTATCAATCAGGAAGTGCCATAATTGTTCTTTCGCAAAACGAATACACTTTAGGCAGCGATGGTGGCGCAGTATCAATAGATATAAGTAGCAATTTTGAGTTCAGCGTAGATATGCCTAATGTCGATTGGATAAGCAATGCAAATAACACGCGTGCCATTTCAAGCCACACTCTTGTGTACAACGTTAGTCCAAACACATCTTACGATGACCGAGAAGCTGTGATTGTCTTTAAAGACACCAAATATGGGAAGACTGAGAGTGTTACAATCAAACAAAAGCAAAAAGATGCAATCGTCTTATCGAACGAAAAAATTGAAGTCGCTCAGGATGGCGGAGTAATATCTGTAGATATCAATAGCAATGTCAGCTACACAGTTGAAATACCAGAACAATACAGCAGCTGGATTAGCAAGACATCGGCGCCAACATCATCGAATACCAGAGCGTTAACACAGAGTACATCATATTTTAAGATTGAAAACAATACTGAATACGAAAAACGCGAGGGTGAAATAAACATCAAATATGGTGACGAAATTGAAACCGTTAGAATATATCAAAGTGGAGGAGCCATACTTGTACTCAATCAAAGTGAATATGAAGTTGAAGGAAATGCTTCGACTATAAGCGTGGAACTTAAAAGTAATATTGAGTATAACATTGTGATTTCAGATAGTTGGATAAAAGAGGTTACGACAAGAGCTATTTCAAGTTCCACAAAGAACTTTAGTCTCGAGGAAAATCACACAGGGGGAAGCCGAACTGGTAAAATTACTATCACGACTTCAGATGACACGAAATCAGCAGTCGTCACTATTACTCAGAAAAATCGTCCAAATCCGCTGAGTATTCCTGATAGCTATAGTTTACTTGAAGGTGAAACATATCAATTCAGCTCTGGCAATGAAGAAAATATAAAATGGGAAAGTTCCGACACATCTATTGTTACGGTTGATGATAACGGAAAGATAACAGGTATAGCCAGAGGTACGGCTACGATTACAGCGACCACGCAATACGGTGATTACACTTCTACTTGTAAAGTAACAGTGAAAGACATAACTGATTATATAACAGTAAGATGTTTTGGTGCATCAGTATCAATAATAAACGATCTTATACAATATGGCAGCAAACTATACTGTATGTTTCTAAATGGAAGTAAATTCGATGTAACACTTGTATCAATGCAGCTTGTTGATGGTTCTACAGGAAAAGAAGGCAATGAAATGAATGTCAACGAGGTAGTAGATGCTAGTAGAGGTTTAACTTATACGGTAACAATTGGTTTATTAGGAATACATAAGCCTGTTACTTGTAAATTCAAATTCACCTACAACAATAAGATATATACAGCTTCTGCTGTCTATGAATAGCAAACATCATATTGCATAATTGGCAAAATAAGAAAGCAACTTCACGTTACAACGTTTATTATTCCCATATAATTGAAGTAACGTGAAGT
>CAZJEA010000174.1:0-2604 GCA_964544895.1 uncultured Bacteroides sp.
TGCCATGTCAGACAACTGACATAATGGCAGAAATACCCCTCTGACACCCGCCACGAAAGAAATATATTGGCTTGTGGCAGTATTATCTCTATAGATACGGCTTCTCTATTGTTATTATTTGCTGCCCTAATGCTTTTTGAATCTTACTTATAGTTTCAAGTGTTAGATTTTCAGAGCCTTTAAGTAATTTGTTGATGTACACAGCTGAAACTCCAAGCTTTTTAGCTAATTCTCGTTGTGTAAGTTGCTCTTTACGCATATAATAGTGGAGATTAAGCGCAATATCTTGTGACATACGTATCCAATCTCTGTTTTCACGGCGAAACTGAGCTTTAATTTTAGCATCGTCACTACGTGTCTCTGCCAAGCTTGCCAATTTAACTAAGTTGAATGTCATAGATTTTATAATTATATTGTTGTCATATCGTTTTCATCAAGTATGCCATTTTCTTTGAGGTAAGCAATGACTCTATCTATGTTTTGTATAACATGGTCTTTCAAATCAGGGGAGTTTTGAATCGTATCTGCTAATTTTATACCGCCATCGGTAATAAGGTAGATATTTTGTCCCATTTTAATGGCATATATTCTTAGCAATGAAGGTCTCTTTGTCCCATATGATTTCATCGGTTGCAACTCTAATAAGTATGCGTATTTACCGTTTAGGTATGTGAAATGTTCATCAAAGTCAGGTTTTAATCCTTCCTGAGTATTATTGAAAAGTTCATCAAAGAAAAGCTCTAATTCTTCAGCTTCATTTAACACTTGCCGTGTTGCTTCTTCTGGCTCGTTGATTTTATTCCAAATGTATGACTGTAGGAACTCTTTATGTTCGAGCATAAATTGGTTTACATAGTCAACATTGTTCCAGTTCTCAAAAAGCCGGTCGTATTCGCTTTCGGTTTGACCATCATAGCGAATACTATATATGTATGGTGGATAGACGCTTATGATATCCAAGTTTGTAAGTTTTAAATAGAAAGTTAATTGTTTTGTGGTACAAATATAAATGATAAATAATTAATATACAACTTTTAGTAGATAAAAAATTAATCTATAAGTTAATTTATAAATACACATCTTTACAGCAATCCGACAATGAACACTATGGCAATGCAAATGGGGGCAATCCAGCGTAGCGAAAAGATGATAAGTCGTCCGGCTGTGCGAAGTTTGCCCGATGTCATGCCAAGTTCCGACTCAACCAAGCGGCGGTCGAGAAACCAACCCGTAAACACCGAGATAATCAGTCCGCCCAATGGCAGCAATATGTTACTTGCCAAGAAGTCGAACGAGTCAAATATGCTCTTGCCAAGTATTGACACCCCGCTCAGACTGCCAAACGACAGTGCGCAAAGCGTGCCGAACACCAGTCCTATAGCTATTGTCAGCATTGTGGCACGGTTGCGTGTCATGCCATGCTCGCGCGTGAAGTACGCAATCGAAATCTCACTCATCGAGATGGTTGATGTCAGCGAAGCCACAAAGAGCAAGACAAAAAATAGTGTCGACCAAAACATTCCGCCGGGCATATTCACAAATATCGACGGCAACACCTCAAATACTAACTTCGGTCCTGCCGTAGGCTGCATGCCATACGTGAATACTGCCGGGAAAATCATAATACCTGCCAAAACGGCTGTCAGCGTGTCAAGTGATGCCGTTATCGTGGCACTGCGTATAAGCTTCACCTCCTTATTGAAATAGCTCGAGTAAGTAATCAGACAACCCAAACCGAGACTAAGCGAGAAAAATGCCTGACCCATAGCGCCAAACAGCACATCAGTAGTAATCTTCGAAAAATCAGGCTTAAACAGGAATGCCAATCCCTCGCTACTGCCCGCCATCGTCAGCGAATTAAGGCAGAAAGCCACCAAAATAATAAACAATATCGGCAACATGATGTTACTGATGCGCTCGATGCCTTTTGTCACACCGCGCTTCAGCACTATATAATTAATGAGTAAGAACAGTGCCATCCAAGCCACCGGACCGACATCCGACGAGGCAAACGCATCGAAAGCCGAGTGGAGCTCGCCCTCCGTCGTTGCGCCATGAAACGCACAGATCGACTGCCAAATATACTCCATAGTCCATCCTGCCACAACCGAGTAAAAGCTCAAAATCACCAGTCCCGCCGTGATGCCAATCGCACTGATTAGCCGCCAAAACCGTCCGCGAGTGAGCACACGAAACGCCCCTGAAATATTGCGCCCCGTCTTGCGCCCGATGATAAACTCCGCGCATATCACAGGTATGCCAAGAATGAGAATAAAGCAAATATAGATAAGCAAAAACGCGCAACCGCCGTGTACACCGGCCTCGTAAGGAAAGCGCCAAATATTACCGAGCCCGACAGCCGAGCCGACAGTCGTGGCTATCACGCCCAATCGAGTCGCGAATTTTTGAGTTTTTGGATTAGACATAGAGCTATATAAATCGAATTAGACATATCTCGCGGTCACCCGCGATACTTGCCGCAAAGTTAAAACAATACCCGTTATTTAGCAAATATTCTCCCAACTTTCCTCCACCCCGGCATTATAGCATCGAGCAAAAAAACAAACCGCCAAATTTCGGGAATGTCCGAAAAATGACGGTTCG
>CAZJEA010000175.1:0-2567 GCA_964544895.1 uncultured Bacteroides sp.
GACATCTTATATTTATATATTATGAAATACACAATACCGCAGTTGCCTTATGAAAGTAACGATCTTTCTCCGTATATTAGTGAAAAAACCGTTAGTTATCATTATGGGAAACATCTGCAGACCTATATTGACAATTTGAATGCATTGATAAAGCAGACAAAGTTTGAGAATATGGAACTTGAGGATATTATCAGATATGCTGATGGCAGTTTATATGATAATGCGGCTCAAGCATGGAATCATATTTTCTATTTTTTCTCGTTTTCTCCGGATTCTGGAGGCGAGCCGGATGGCGATTTGCGTATTGCCATAGAACGTGATTTTGAATCGTTCGATCAATTTAAGAAGCAATTTGTTGATGCCGGTGTTAGTTTGTTTGGATCAGGGTGGGTGTGGCTTTCGCGTGATGATGCCGGTAAATTATTCATTACGCAAAGTAAAAATGCAGAAAACCCGATAACATATGGTTTAACCCCATTGTTGACGTTCGACGTGTGGGAGCATGCATACTATCTTGATTACCAAAATAGGCGCAAAGATGCCTTACAAAGTATATGGAATATAATAGATTGGCAGGTAATAGCCAATAGATATTAAATAAAGATATAAGCATAATGTGATGAATTGAAACTGAGGAACTTGTGAAAGCTCCTCTTTTTCTTTTTGTGTGAAATTAAATAATTTTTTGTAACTTTGGATATCCTTTTATTTCAATATGTATTTTGAATACTAATTTAAACACAGTCAATAAAATGAAACATTTAAAGAGTATGGTGGTGTGTCTAGGGCTATCAGCATTGATGCCGATATCTGTAGGAGCACAAAACTATGTAAAAAAACTTAAAGGTGCCAAAGCAATTGAGGTTACATATCAGTCCTCATATAAAGGTACTGTTTCTCCAAATGGTATGAAATTGACCATTTCGGGCGATAGAGCAGCATTGCAAAGTGTTGAGTTGCAAAATGTGCAAGTTAATCAAGATGGGCCCAAAGCACGTCCGACGTCAAGTTCGTTAGTACGAACATATATTGATTATGGAGAAAATCGATCTCTGCGTCGGGCAGAATTGCCAACCAGTGAGGTGATATCAACGTCTACACCATTTGAAATAGGCAAGAACTTAAAGAAGATAAGTGACGATACATATCTTGGCTTACCGTGTGCTGTTTATCGTACGTCGATAAATTCAAATACTATTGACATATGGGCTACAACAGCTGTTGCTTTTAAAGGAACACCTCAGCCAAATGTTGGAGTGCCTGAGGGATTAGTGTTGAGAGTTGTACGTAATGGCGATACAGTGCAAGAAGCGACAACAATAACACCGTTAAAGCAAACACCATCAATTTGGGCTGATAATTGGGGAAATGAATTGGAAAATTACGATTTTCAATATCGTATAAATCAAAGCGGTGTTATAACCGTGCCAATATTTGATCAGCAGCCTATTCGTTTTAATGGAACTAAACTTCCTGAAAAGTTGGAAGATAATGTATGTTATAGTGCCGGCGGAGGTACTATAATACTAAAGAAAGTAAAACTTCCGGAGTATGTAGCTGATAGGTATGTTTTTGCTGAGTTAGTGCAATATTCGGCAGGCGATGCATACGATCGTACCGGATCAGTGTTTATGGTCCCCACCGATAAGGCGCAATCATTTATAGACGCTATACGCGATCTTAACTCTGTTCCGGCATTTAAATCTGGCGATGTTGATTATCATGGTTTGGTTTCAACATCAGAATATCAAACGCCACTTGAGTTGATGCGCTTCTTTACCGGTTTTGGTGTGCGTAAATTTAATCACAATAAAGTGCCAGGTCAAGAATGGGTTGACTCAGTGTTGTATAAGACCGAGGTTACTTCACTGGCAGAACGTTTACAAGGTGAGGTTTGGATCGGTGCCTATATCGGGAACTGGGATGCTGAAGGTCACAGAGTTTCACTAAAACTCAAATATTATCCAGATGAGGATAAAAAGGTATATCACACAGTTCCACTATTCAATACCGTAAACTATTTGGAGCAAGATGGGCAGCCTTATCCATTGTATATGCTTAATGACTTTCTGACTGTCAAATTTACACTTACCGAGGATGCTCCCAATGCTAGATTATACTATCTAACAACTGGTCATGGCGGTTGGGGAAATGGAGATGAGTTTAATCAGAAGCCCAACACGATATCTTTAGATGGTAAACAAGTAATTACTTTTGTGCCATGGAGAGACGATTGTGGAACGTATCGTAATAATAATCCGTGTTCAGGTAATTTTGCAAATGGACTAAGTTCTTCAGATTTGAGTCGTTCTAATTGGTGCCCGGGAACGGTGACAAATCCTGAGTATATTTATCTTGGCGATTTGAAAGCCGGTGAGCATACAATCAATGTGCAAATTCCTCAAGGAGCGCCAGAAGGCGGAAGTAATAGCTATTGGTGCATATCAGGAACATTAATCTATTAAGTATAGCCTAGTACTAATAGTTGCAATAAAATGAGGCTGTGTCATAAATTAAATATGGCTCAGCCTCTTTTAATATTAGGTCGCGGAGGTTTCGATATGTTT
>CAZJEA010000176.1:0-2559 GCA_964544895.1 uncultured Bacteroides sp.
AACACCGGTGCTTGCGCTGCCGAATGTCCTAAAAACATTCCTCTCAGCAACATTGCTCGCCTCAACCGCGAGTTCATCAAAGCTAAATGCGCTGAATAATCAGCAGTAAACATATAGCATTTGCGACCGAGGTTAGATTTACATTTTAATCTCGGTCGCTTCTTTCTAATAGGCACATTCACTTATTACTTATGAAAATCACTATTATTATCTCAACCTATAATAACCCGAAATGGCTCGAAAAAACTTTGCTCGGATACTGCTGCCAACAGCGCATGGCAGACGAAATTGTCATTGCTGACGACGGCTCCGGCGAAGAAACCCGTTTTTTAATCGAGCGATACCAGAAACTTTTGCCTATAAAGCACGTGTGGATTGAAGACAAAGGCTTTCGCAAAACAGAGATACTCAATAAAGCTCTTCTCGCTGCTACCGGCGACTACATCATTTTCACCGACCAAGACTGCATACCCAGAGCCGACTTCATAAAAACTCACGAACGACGCGCACGCAAGGGATACTTCCTCAGTGGCGGATATTTCAAACTACCTATGCACGTGAGTCGCGCTCTCGACCGCGAAATGATAGAAGATCAACGCGCTTTCTCCCTCAAATTTCTGCTCGCTAACGGCGTGAAAAAAAGTTTCAAATGCACAAAACTCTTTCAGAGCCCATTATTCGCACGTATAATGAATAGTGTCACCCCTACTCGCGCAACATGGAACGGCATGAACTCTTCGGGATGGCGTACCGACCTACTTAACGCCGGCGGTTTTGACGAACGCATGAAATATGGCGGCGAAGACCGTGAACTGGGCGAACGCCTCATGAATGCCGGCATAAAATCAAATCAAATAAGATATTCCGCCATAGTGCTTCATCTCGACCACGACCGCCCTTACGTAAACCAACACGACCTGCAACAAAACATGCTAATACGCCGCGACACAAAACGTCTTCGCCTAACTCGCACATCTCATGGCATAAAATAACAAAATTACAGGCTACAATTTGGCGATAATCTTGAAAATGTGTAAATTTGCCATCACCAAAGTCTTGAAAACGTGCAAAAAGCACCATCTCAAACTCTTGAAAACGTGCAAATTTCACAATCATGAAAAGAAAAATATACACCCAATTGCTTGAATGGAAGCATATTAGCAAAGGCAGTACAGCTTTGCTGATTGAAGGGGCTCGTCGAATAGGCAAAAGCTATATCATCAGCGAGTTCGCACGCAATGAATATGAGTCGCACATAATTGTAGATTTTAGCAGGGCATCAGCATCGGTCATCAATTTATTCAATGATTATCTTGACGATATTGACACGTTGTTGGCTAATTTGCAAACATACTATGGAAAGAGACTTAAACCCAGAGGTTCTAACGACGAGCAAGCAAGTTCGTTGATAGTATTCGACGAAGTGCAGTTTTGTCCGCGCGCTCGTCAAGCTATAAAGTACCTTGTTGAAGACCACCGATTTGACTACGTAGAAACAGGTTCGCTGATTTCTATAAAGAAGAATGTAAAAGGGATAATGATACCGTCGGAAGAACATGCCATAGAGATGTATCCAATGGATTTTGAGGAGTTTCTTTGGGCACTTGGCGACGAAATGTTGATGCCACACATAGCAGCACAATATAAACAGCTAAAGCCAATGGGGGCATTGCATCGTAAGGCGATGGATTATTTCAGACAATACGTCATTGTTGGCGGAATGCCTCAAGCCGTAGCCAAATATGTTGATACACGCGATTTTACAGCTGTTGATATGGTCAAGCAAGATATTCTCAGGCTATATCGCAACGATATAAGCAAATACGCTGACAATCAAGAAACAAAGGTAACGGCTATTTTCGATGAAATACCCGGACAATTGCAAAAGCATGAGAAGAAGTTTAAGCTCTCTGCGCTACAACAAGAGGCTCGTATGCGCGATTACTCACAAGCATTCTTTTGGCTGAGCGATGCAAAAATAATCAATTGCTGCTATAACTCTACAGCGCCTAATGTTGGGTTGCGCATGAACCTTGAACGCACTACACTGAAGTGTTATATGGGAGACACCGGCTTGCTTATAAGTCTTGCTTTTGACGACATAAAAAACTCAAAGCAAGAGCTATATACCAAGCTGATGTTTGACAAACTGGAAGTCAATTCGGGTATGATTGTTGAAAATGCAGTTGCTCAAATGTTGAGAGCCGCAAATCACAAACTATACTTCTTTAGCCGTGTGTCACGCGAAAATGCAGAAGACTCGATGGAGATTGATTTCCTAATCTCGAAACCGACTCTTACTAGCCGTCACAATATTAGTCCGATCGAAGTGAAATCGGGTACTCGCTACACACTCACCTCGCTGAAAAAGTGCATGGCAAAATACGCTTCGCAGCTCTCCACTGCCTACGTATTACATTCTGGCGACGTAGAACAGCGCGACGGCATCGTCTATCTCCCGCTCTACATGACTCCACTTCTATAACATATCAGCGCGAGAAAAAACGCGGTGAAGCTGGAGAAAATTTATGGTAAAAATGTCAATGTGCTCTTGCCATC
>CAZJEA010000177.1:0-2465 GCA_964544895.1 uncultured Bacteroides sp.
TGAACGTGGTGTAGTAATATTCGCCACTGATTGTGAACTTTTTTCCGGCGAGCTTGAAGTTAGAGCTCAAGCCACCGCCCATGTTCCAGCCCGACTCTTGCTTTATATCGCCGTCGATGACGATGGTACGCGATGATGCCAGCAAATAGCTAAACTCGGCTAACGGATGCGGTGCTCTATAACCGCGACCGACAGAAGCGTGCAGAGAGATAGCGTCGGATGGGTTGAAGCGCAAATGCATGCGAGGAGTTACCATAGAACCGTAAAGAGAGCTATAGTCGTAGCGCAAGCCGGTCATTAAGACAAAGCGAGAGTTGTCGAGGTTGAGAGTGTATTGGGCATAAGCACCGCTAACATTTTCAATTTCTTTTGAGTGGTCGGCAGCAGTGGCAGAGTGAGTAAGCCTGTATTGTTGGTTAAAACGGTCGTAGTTGAAACTTAAACCGGCAGAGAGCGAGTGAACATCGTGCCAATCGCGTTCAAACATCAACGAGGCGTAAATGTTTGATTGGTCGACGTCGTATAGTTTTCTGCCATAAGCAGAGTTTTGATTGTGCAGCGAGCCGGAGAGCATCAGGGCAATGTTTGCGCCACTCTCTTTGTCGAGTATAAAAGCATTTTTGGCAAAAGCTTCCCAACGATTAGTGTAAATATTTACGGCATATAAATCGTTGTTTGAGACAGTATTTTCAGTGATGATATGTTTTGAGTCTTGCCCGCTGTGGCGTTTTTCGTTTAAGTATCGCACACCTGCTTGAAAGATATAGCTTGGGCTTTTATATGCCCATCTATTCATAGCTGTCACTTGGCGCACTTGCGGCATATCAATATAGCCGTCTTTGTTTTCATCGTGAGCGACAAAATCGTTTTCGCCGTGAATCAACAGTGCGGTAGAAAGGTTGTCGTTGATATGCACATTTCCGGCAGCATTAAGCTCGGCACGACCTTGGTGGTTAGCATAGCCGTTGCCGATGAAATATTGATCGGACTGCGGTTTTAGCATTTCTATATTAATTTGCCCGGTCAACGACTCATAGCCGTTTTTGACAGAACTTGCGCCTTTAGAGACTTGAATAGAACTCATCCACGGACCGGCGATGTATCCCAAACCATAAGGGGCAGCCGCACCTCTGAAGTTAGGAATATTTTCGGTGAGCATTTGCACGTAAGCGCCAGACAAGCCAAGAAGTTTTATCTGCTTAGCTCCGGTAGCCGCATCGTTGTAATTAACATCGACAGAAGGATTAGTGGTGAAACTTTCGCCGAGGTTGCAGCACGCTGCGCGTTTTAGTTCACCGGCAAAAAGGCACTCCGTATTTGTAGCGACAGAGCGCAATTTGCGTTTATTATCTTGTTTGTGAGTGATTACGAGTTCTTGTAACTGAGTGCCAACGCTATCGTTGTCAGCGACATTTTCAGCCGCAGCCGGCAATGCTGCCGTCATCAAGGCCAAAGCTAAATATTTATTGTTCATTATGGAGATTATTGATTATAACATATTAAGGTTGTTTGTGATAAAAGTATGTTATAAATCAAATAATCAATGTGCTAATGATGCTCAAATACAAGCGAGGAGGCGGATATATTTTTTGTAACGGGAGCAGACACTTGTGGTTGACGACAGAACCTTCGTCAGCAACCAAAACTTGCACAATAGACATCTGCACGGGGATGAAAACACACTCAAAGCTGCTAACGACAGAAAAGTCGGAAACTTTAGCAAAAAATTGCGTCATACAATTAGCCTCGGCAACAACGGCATTATCGTAAGAGTGATGCTGCTCGCAGCAACACGAAGAAGCCGTGACATAGCCAAAGCGTTGAGTGCCGCTATGATTGCAGTGCACATAAGCCACGCCAATGCTCGACAAAAGCACAATGCACGACAACGCTACTACAGCTAAAATGACTCTAAGTTGTTTCATATTGCAAAGTTACAAAAAAGAGAACAGTGTATAGGTGTTTTCTCACAGATTTTGTATAATTTTGCACATAAACATATAGACTAGAAATGAAAAAATTAATCTTCACCCTTATAGGCGTCTTAACCCTAATCAGCGTAGGCGCACAAAAACAGTCGCTCACCCCGGACCAAAAGCTACGATATGCTGAGGCAATTATAGAGAATTATTATGTAGACGAGGTAAACTCAGATAGTTTGGTAGCAGAAGCAATTATAGCAATGCTCAAAACACTAGACCCCCACTCTGCCTACTCTACACCTCAAGAGACACAAGAATTAAATCAGCCGCTAGAGGGAAAATTTAGCGGTATCGGCGTGCAGTTTACCATCATGCACGACACGGTATGTGTAGTGCAAACAGTGAGCGGAGGTCCGTCAGAGAAAGTGGGAATAATGCCCGGCGACCGCATAATCTATGTAAACGACACATTGTTTACAAAGGCAAAGATGCAAATCACCGATGTGCACAAAAAATTGCGCGGCCCCAAAGGCACAGTAGCCA
>CAZJEA010000178.1:0-2464 GCA_964544895.1 uncultured Bacteroides sp.
GCATTATGTTTATCTTTACTTCCATCCAGAGTTATCTGGAAGTATGGACGCAAATCTTTCATCTGTTTGATAACATCGGCAGTAAGCAAGGTGGCATTTGTCACAAAGAAAGATTGGAAGTGTTTGCCACTTTGATTTACAAGTTCTTTGATTCTATGAGCTAATGGCAAAGCTACAATATCAGAGCTGATTAATGGCTCTCCTCCGAAAAAAGCGAGCCTTAAAGAATCAAAAGTATTATTCTTGATCCTATTCTCAACCATTTTCAATATTCTTTGCTGTACGTCATCAGACATCAAGGAATTACTGACATGTGATTCATAACAGTACCAACATTTCAGATTGCAATCTTGAGTCGGATATACCATCATGAATAAATCTCTTGAAGAGAAAGCCTCTCTTTTGTTCTGATATCTTATTTCTGCAAGTTCATCCCGATTGTCATCAATTATAAAACCTTTATTGATGAGATGCTCATAGTGATTCGGGAATTCCTTTTTTAATTCCGTGTTCCACTCAGGACTTGTAAACGCCTGATCCGCACGGTGACTCATTGCCACATATTCATTGCAAAATGAATTGTAGTATATCACCATATTTATCTCTGGAATTCGTATGTTATACCTACTTTGTTTCATAAACTGAGTTTCTAAATGTTGATATACAAGTGGCGTTGGATGTGCTCCAAGACTTAATTTTTATAACGCTGGAATCCAACGCCACTCATAGTAAATAATCTGCTTAGATCTGCCTCAAAGTCTCTACTTGAGTCGTTGTTGTCGTGGTATCCTTGCTACATCCCATACAACCTGAACCACATCCGGCTCCGCAACCTACGCCACAGCCCGTGCCACAATTCACGGCAGATGTACCACCATTAACACACAATAGTTCTTCATCTTTGAGAACCATTGCCTCAAGAGCAGCAAAATTGTATTTCAACTTCTCCATGATAATGTAGTTTTGAATTTGTCCTACTCGTGACGCTTTTCGGATTCCGCGCCTTTTATACAGTCTGGTCTGTGTGATTATTGTCGACGTTAATCTTCTTTATCCTTTCATTAGATATCCATTCACTACACTATCTGACTAAATAGAGATTAGTGCCGTAACCGATTCTTGAACTTTCATGGTCGAAATTATCAAGTTCATTTTAAAGGTTAAATTTGAGTAGAATATTTATAAACTTATTTCTGCAAATCCATACCAATACTCGGCTTCAATTGTCACACTGTAGAAACTAAGGTTGGAAGAAGGCAAGAAAATTGTATCATTAATATCTGATACAGCAATGATATTCCCCAATGCATCAGATACCGTCACCTCTGCATCGCAATTATATGAACATGCAATGTCAATAGTGTTGTTCTCTGTATCATACACCAATTCCACTGTTGGCAACATCATTGGTGATCTGTGTAATTTAGTACCAATACTAGGATTAGTCTGCATCACATAAACTTCTTGTTTTGTTTGCTCTGCATTAGCTTGCACTGCAAAAAGGGATAACATTATCCCAAGGATTAGCATAATTTTCTTCATCGATTGTTATTTTTGGTTTATACTGCAAATATATGTTAGAAAAAGTTTGCGAGCAAGATAAAAAGTTTGACGGTCAAACTTTTTATAACGCTGATTTACAGTGCATTACAAATTGGGGGGGGGTGTTTGATGCTATTCAAAAACAAAAGTTTGACACCTACGTCTTTTCCTTGGGGATAGTAATGAAGTAAATTTTGGTAAGCTAAAAAAATGAAACGGCCCCTCTATTAAGAAAGACCGTCTATAAGATATACGATAAGTGGATATTTTAATTTAAAGATTCTTCATAAGATTCCGGATATGAAGCCCCAAATTAGTATCATCTTCACTAAGTCCAAGTTTCTTCCGAATATCTGTACTTGTATGATAGTGCCGTTTTATCTGTATGTATTCACCAATCTCTTTTCCCCTTAATCCAATAGCATACAGACATACATAGTTTAGTTCCGATTCGGTTAGACCATGGTCATCTAAATATTTCATGAAAGCTGGATGAGAGGCTCTAAATGCCAAACGAGTCGAGTCCATAAAACTCTTTCTATCTTCAGTAACTTGGTTTATCCATTTATCATAAGGCTTCGAATATGTGTCATTATCTGAAATTTTAGCAGCCAATAAGCCATTCAATATTCCTATTCTCTCCTGTATAGAGTGTAAAATCGGTTTTGACAATTCAGCAGCGTTCAGTAATTCTTTTAGATGCTCACTTTCTGCCTCAAGTTGCAAAATCCTTAATTGCATATTATCTGCGGTAAGGTTCTGCTTCTCGCATTCTAACTGCGCGTTATGTTTCTCAAGCTCAAGGACTGAGTTCTGTTTTTGCAAATTTTCATTTTCAAGTTTAAGTCTTGATTTCTCCTGCTCTGAGATTATGCGATTTTTCTTCCCTAATCGAAGTTGATAGTAGATAATGCCAATAACA
>CAZJEA010000179.1:0-2460 GCA_964544895.1 uncultured Bacteroides sp.
CGCACTGCATTAGCCACATCGCAGTCGTGGCACGACTTTCGTGAGCAGCTCGCTCGACAAGGCATCACTCTCAGCGTCGCAATTGCCAAAGGTGGCAAAATCAATGGCGTGTCTTATTCGATGGGCAATTTCCGCATAACAGGTGCCAAGCTTGATCGCCGACTGTTCACATACAACCGCCTTGTCGCTCGGTTCGGCAGTATCGAGTCGGTCGCTCACACCGAGGCGTCAGAGCGCTATGTTGATGCATTTCAAAAGGCGCATAATCATATTGATTACCGCCGTGAGGATTGGCCTAATTTTTTCGACACATTTCCTGAGCCACTGACGCTCGGTAGCTTTGACCCGGCTACAGCGGTGCCAGAATCAACAGACACGACCGGCACAGCACACCTCGACGTCGGCGCTCTGCTGCAATTTTTAGCGCAAGCCTACGACACGCACATACCGTCGTATGGCGGCACCGACACATCGCTTGACGAATATCGCAAGCGCGACAGACAACAAAAATATCAACCCACAAAATTTAAACGCAGATAAAAATGGCAAAACCTATTAATGCAACAACTACATACGTAAACGACACCATCGACGCAGCACTCGCGCCAATCAACGAGCGCGTTGCCGCCATCGAAGCGAAACTAACACAACAGGTGCAAGAGCAGCAGCCAACGCCGCAGCCCCTACCGGCTATCGCTCCAACGCCAACACGCGCTGAGCAACGAGAGTCGGCATTGGTGACAGCATTCCGTAATCTGAAGCCCGACATTATCTGGCTAAAAAACAGCTTGGACACTTTGCTCAAACAAATGGCAGCCTTTGTACAGGCAATTCTTGACTTGACGAAATTACTCAGCAAATCGTTCCCAATCAAGATTACTGAGGAGGATAAGCAGAATTTAGCTAAAGCTGTTCATGATGCTTGTGCTAATCAATTGGCTGAAATCAAGAGAATAGGCGAAGAAAACAATAGCAATCGCGTATCAATGTCATCCCTCTATTTTTGGTCAATAATATACCTGCTCATAACGCTTGCCATGGCCTTCGCCCTAACAATCGCGGCAAACGCAATGATACTCCATTCCGAGCCTCTAACCAAAATGCTATGGATCATCTCCGCAGCCATTATCATCCCAGCCATCGGCATCCTCATCTACAAATACAAACGTTAGAAATTACAATTAATCAAGGCAGAGGCTGCGCTTAACATTTGCAGCCTCTGTTTATGCGTATTTCGGGTTTTTATATTTGCAAATTATTTTGCTAAATATTGTTTCGTATTAGGTTTTTTTATACATTTGCACATGTAATTCGCTAACCAATAAGGAGTGAATCAACAAATAGTTCATTGATTGACATGATTGCTTTTTTACGTCTTAGAATCGCCATAACCACGCAATTCCACTGATGCAGAAAACCTTAAAAACATTACTTAAAACATGAAACAGGAAGAAAAAGAACATCTACTGAACGATAAAAACTTATCGGCAGAAGAACAAGCAGAAGTTAAACTTCTATTTAACAGACTAGACGCTCTCGGCATTGAGTATCAAACCTTGTCTACTACGTTGAGGGAAATCATGGATGCCAAAGCGATTGAGCATTATGCTGAGCATTGTGCCACGTCATCGGATGGAAAAGTAGTTGAATCTGTCAAAAAAGAGGCTAAGGCTCAACTCGAAGAGGTGCTTGACCACCGTATTGAGTTCGATATCTTTATTCCTGAGAAGTATTGGGTGTTTAACGTTACACCGGGCAAGCGTGATATATTGAGCTCAAGTCAAAAAATTGATTCAATTAATCTTTCAACTTCATTTGAATCTATAGATGCAATATCATTATTTGCATCTCCAAAAATGATAATGGAATATGTAGTAACGCGCTATTATGCGTATCCTCATGATTCAGATAAAAAATTGCTTCTTTGGTGCGATTTATTAAAAGAAATCTACCGCGGGCACTATTCATCTGACGACGTCAAAGGTGCAGTTGATTTCTATGCGGAATTAGCCCCTAAACGTGTTACAGAACTTAAAGAAGTACGTTTCCGCAAATTCTTAGCTGACAATCCTATTTGGGAAGAAAAATATGCAGAATGCGGGAAGGAATATATTTTGCAAAACCAAGAACCTGCGCATCTTTATCAGAAAGCCCTAAAACGAGCTCCATACGTAGCAGCAGATTATGTAAAGTCAATGAACCCGCAATTTGACTTTGACGATATACTTGACCAAATCACTGAATAATGTATAGAGATCTTGAACCCACAGCAACATTATAGAAGTTCTGTACACGTACACTCAATATATAAAGTTATGGATTATCAATATTGGAACGACTTTGTCAATGATTGGGTACATGGAAATTATTCCACGTCCCCGTCAGGCACATTGATGATTGGTGGCTGGCAGAAACCAAATATTTGCATGGCCTCATACCTTCCTGAACCATGGTGGGGTA
>CAZJEA010000180.1:0-2439 GCA_964544895.1 uncultured Bacteroides sp.
ACTTCGATTATACTGTATGCAGTAAGATCTCTAATGCTCTTATTGAAATCTTAAAGAATTACGAAGACCATTCTGCGAGAGCATTGCTTAGGCCTTTAGACGGTAAGGACGATGCATCGGAGGGAATTTATAGTGCCTTGTCACGCGTGGACAAGGATGGGTATTCCTATGTTACTGTGTCTTGGGAAAATCAGGTACAGCAGGATTTTGAAAGCTTTGAACAATCTATCAAGGCGGAAATCTCGCGTATTGCCAGTGAGCAAGGTTGGCATGATATTAATGAAGACAGAAATGGAAAATTGAATCTTGCAAAGATTAGCAGTTTTGAAGATCTGCTTAATAAGATATCCCGTTGCTCCAACGATCCGGTTTGGTTGAGACATTCTAATGGTAGTGTATATAACAGGCTAAAACAGCTCTTCCTAAGGAAACGAGATAAGGATGATACTGATAAGGCCATCTATCGAATGTGCTGCATCGGCTTGGTTGAGGATGTGACAATTGACTATTTGTCTGAAACTTATGAGCTAAAGATCCGCAACAGAGACGATGACGGCTTCAAGGAGCAGATGCTGAATTTCTTCCTTAAATACTATTCTAAGGAACAGGCAAGCAAGAGGGTTGCGCAGATAGATCAGCAACGAGGACGCAATTATCGCGACAAATGTTTGGGATATCTGACATCCTTTGTGTACGAGAATCTTGAACAGAAGAGGTATCGTGCAATTGAGGATATGCGTATCGCTTGTGAAGAAAGTATTAAGGAGTGTGCGGAACATCATGATGATGAGTGGCTAAAAACGTTTATTCATCTATACTTTAACTCCAAATATGCCCGTAGGGGTTATCAGGTGGAGATTGATGGAGTGAAGCAGAACTACTCATTGTCAACTGAAACTGAAGCGAATGAGGAGGCTTTTGAGATTGTTGAGAAGTATATCAAGGTGATATCAAAAGATGCGTCCGGAAGTGAGGTTGATAATGTGAAGCATTTGTATGGTGCTACACTGCTGTGTTTGCGAGCGCATCCTGAAAATGCTGCTCTAAAGCTTTTATTGACTTACTGTATTGTATTCTTAGGCCCTGGTAACAATGAAACATTGAAAGCTAATGCCATCAACGGCTATGTTGAAGGTTTTATGTCGATGTATGAAAAATATAAAAACGATATATGGGAGCGTATAGCTACATATAATTCGTATTTGTCCAATCAAATTGGTGAAAAAGATGAATTTTTCAGGAAACAGCTGATTGACAATGGAATGGAGGTCGTACAGCTGTTAATTCATGAGAAATCATTTGATGCATTTACAAGTAATTACATTAAAGATCTATAGATATGTCATACGACACTCATGCGGCGCTTGAGCGCCTTGAAAAAAATCTTGCAGCAGTAGATTCTGCAAGAAAACAGGTCACTCAGACAGTTGAATCAAGCCAGCAACTGCAACAAGTTGTTAAGGATTATTCCTCGTCACTTAATGATTTGCAGACCACGGTAAATGGGTTTGTTGAGGAGTTACGCAGTTATCAGACCTTGCGTTTATCGGACTTTAATCAAATGGTAACGCAGATTCATGACGCTTGTACGCGTGTTATTGATGAGTATGATAAGGCGGTTGTGTTAATGCAGGACCAGTTCAAGACTCAGTTGGCTGATCAGCTCTCTAATCTTGCTGATGGCAATGCAAAGCTTTCTGAGCATGTAGGCAGATTAAATGAGCTATATGAGGCTATTAATCTTGCAACAGCTCATGTTGCAGCCGTAAGGGAGAAATTGGACCATCTGGCACAGGAGTTGACTGATTCGCAAGCGAATCAAGACCAAGTCCTGAGTGACATTGCTTCAAATATCAAAGAGGCGAACAGTTCTCAGACTAAAATTTTGAATCAACTATCGGATGATTTGAAATCATCGCAGAAAGCGCAGGATGATGACTTGTTGGAGATCAAGCAGAAGGTTGTTGTTCTGTCTGATAATCAGACTAAGCATGATGCTAAATTGGAGAAAGCTATTGGCGATATTGCTAAGTTAGCCGAGCAGCTATCTGGTGTCAAAGTAGATGTGACGAATGTCAAATCGGATGTTTCGAATGTTACTGCTGATGTGGCAAACGTAAAGTCTGACGTGTTAAATTCAAAGCTTTCGATTGAAACGCGCATCGCAAATGCTGATACACAAATTGCAAATGTCGCAACAAAGGTTGCCTCTCTTGAGCCTCGTATTGCAGCTGTTGAGTCGAAGTTAACTACTGTAGAAGCTAAGCTGACAACTGCCCTTAGCGGTATTGGCGTCGTTAAAATATTAGGCATTATCAACCTTGTTGCTATTATTGCAGCAATTGTCGTATCGTTTATTAAGTAGTTGTTATCAGCTACTATACGTGTGCTATTATAGTAAAATAGTTAGCGCAAAACTACTGCAAATTACTAAAAATG
>CAZJEA010000181.1:0-2419 GCA_964544895.1 uncultured Bacteroides sp.
CTATGGGTAGCCCCACAGTGCCGACGTCAAGGAGGCTCTGTGGGGTATGGGAGGTTATGATGACAACTTTCGGAGAAAGTTCTGGTGTGGAATGTCGCGGCGGGATGGATCTACACGAGCACTTTCTCCGAAAGAGACTATCACGCTTCACGAGTACCCCACAGAGCCGAATGTGCGCCTGCTTGCGCGCGCCCATCGGCACTGTGGGGTTAACTAAAGTGTACGCTCTTCGAGTAGCGAAATGTTAGCTTTGGCTGGTGTTGGTGAATAGTTGCATCAGCTCGGTAAACAGTCGCATCTTCAGCTCCTATGTGTTGGTGCTCACACTATTGCGCGCCGTGCAGTCTTTCCCCACTAAAAATCTGCTGACCATTGGTTATGGGTGGGTATACTAAGAGGACTATTATTCAACGCTTTGGTGATAAGCCTAACTAGAAAGGCAAGTCGTGCGCATTATCAATTGGCTCACTTAAGAGTTGTGCGCAGAGCACGCGATGACTCCAATTTTTTTCTAAAAAAATAGAAAAAATCAATCAATTTTATTTATATTTGCACTCGCAAAACGCCAAGGTTGCCATCAAATTGACGTTATATCTTCTGAATCCTATTTTAAAAACGATGTTTCTATCGGATATAAATCCTAAAACTTCATAACTAAAAAACCTAACATTCACAATGAAAAAGAAACTTTTGGTACTAATCGCCGCTGTATTTGGATTTTTTTATTCAAATGCTCAGATTATCACCCAAGCCGATTTTGATGCCATTGATATGACTCAATTCGATACTAATGGTGACGGAAAAATTAAAGATGATGAAGCAGCACAAGCCATAATGCAGCTTTATAACATCGACAAAAACAATTCAATCACACGTGTCCAAATTGTGGACGGCATCGATAAAACTAAGGAAGAAATTTACGTAGAGGTAAATGATTGGTTTGTTCACTCATTTCAATCGGGGAAATCAGTTATTCAACTGAATGATAAAGATGCCGGTTGCGTAATTGGTAAGGGATATGTATCAAATATGGGTTCAACATATTCTTTCCTTTCAAACTCAGACATTTCAGCTTGGGTTATTATACGTGTTGATATTAAAGACGGAAAAATGCGTATTACAACAACCATGCAGTCTTATGAGATGGAAAGAGGAACAGGTATGCTTGGCGCATTTGCTGTAGCTGCAGGCGCCAATGCTGCTGCAGCTACAAAAACGGTTCACCAGGAATTTATTCCTACTGAATGTTTCCCATTTACAACCAAACATAAAAAAGAGGGAGCTAAAGCGTTTGTAAAGGGACATTTGTATTCGCTCGTAATAATCAACAAGCTTACAGAAGCGGTTAAAAACGGTCTAACAGGAACAGAGGGAGACTGGTAATTAATAGAAAATATAAATTAAAGTTACCTCATTGAGTTGGGGTAACTTTTTTAATTTTTTGCCATGTGTATCTTAAATAAAACTATTTTCACTACTATATCTATTTTCCTATTTGGTGTTATGTGCTGTATGGCTGTAAGTAACTCTATCAATACCGCTGTAAAAAAATACGCATCTGAAATTTCATCCGATGAAATAGGTAAATATCTTGCTAATGACACCATCTCAATAATGTTTATTGATGGCGGTGATATTCCACTGCATATTTTTACCTATGAAAATCCTGATACAATTTGGCTAAAAGCAAGAACTCAATATCCGCAAATACATAAACACATTGAACTCGTTACTGCGTACAAAGGAATCAAAGATGTTGGTATTAACGCTCACAGACAATATACACTAAGCAGTTCCTTAGAAAATGTAAGATTTATTGTTTTGGATGAAATTAAAGAAGATATACCGTATCTAGGTACAACTTTGTATTTGAGGATAAAAGAAGTAGAAACAAATCGTATAGTAAAGTGGAATATCAAGAATAAGGAAAATAAAAATATTGTAGTATTTGATTATTCGCGAGTGAACCGTTTGAAAAGAATAATCGGCAGAGAATGTCTCATTCATATCAATGATTCAATCATAATGCAGGCTAAATGTGTCAAGGTTAATTATATGTTTGATGTCAAACCTACTAAATGGGTGCCTAATGTATCATTCGATTTTGTTGATTCGATCAACAATAGATACACATCAAATTGCGATGATTATCCGTTTGATGTGATAAAATAATGGACTCGTTTAAAGCCTTTGACATGGGTGAGGTGGGAGTGGTCGGGCTGATGGCGGCACATCTCCGAAGTGCCGTGCTGCGGGTAGGCGTGATACCCCAGCTCGGCATCGTCTTCGACGATTTGAGGCTGGGGTTACGTGAGGGCCGCAGCTCCACCGAGCTGCGATGGCCTCCGGCCAAAAGGCGTGTGTGGTCCATGCGGGTGCGGGCGCAATGAATTGACGCCCCTACATGGCTAACGCTTAC
>CAZJEA010000182.1:0-2347 GCA_964544895.1 uncultured Bacteroides sp.
GCGACCGGGACGGCGAGGTTTTTCGGCTGGATATTCGCCTTCAGCATACCCAAGTATGACAAAGCAGCGAGCAATCATCGTATCAGGGACTCCCCAATTATTTAGAAATTGTTGTCCTTGTGGACTATTGAATGTTTCTTCGCCACGAGCAATAATGCAACTGCTTATGCCCAACGAAGTGGCAAGAATAACCATATTTTCGGCTGCACAAAAAGCATCAGGAATGCTATATAAAAAGTTTTTTTGAGCAAAGACGATAACTAAAGACGGAGCTCCATAAAACCCGCTTTTTATTGATGGGTCATCAATGATAGAAGGCTGGTCTTTAGATACGTAACTACCGGCTAAACGAGATCGATCCATACACGCCACATTTAGGCGGCCTATTTGTTCAACAATTTCGGGATTATGTATGCCAACAAGCATAGAGCGTTGACCTCCGCCTGCGTTTGGAGCATAGGCGCCGGCTTCAATAATTTGTTCGAGATCGCTCTGTGATATTTGTTTATCGGAATATTTGCGAATAGAGCGACGATGTTTTAAAATATCTAATACGTTCATAGCAATTAAATTTCTTTCCAACATTGAGGATCAGGGGCGAAGAATGAATGATAATATCCATATGCAACAGCGGGACAACCACGACAGAATCGCAGCAATTCGCACTTCGCACATTTCTGCATTTTTTCATGCTGACGATAAACATTCTCAGCCTCACCGTTAAAGATGTCGTAAATAGGAGTAACGACATTGTCATGACCATCGCCAAAAATTTTACCGACAGGAGACACGAAACGACGGCAAGCCAAAACTTCTCCGGTTGGTAGGATTGTGATATGACAATTTGCGCAATTACAACCATCATATATGGTATCGTCGCGTAAACCTGCGGGGATTTTAAATAGGTTTCGCTCGTAGAGGTAGAGAGTCCATAAATGGTCTTTGAGATTGAAGGTAGTGTTAGAATCTTTGTACTTTTGGAAACGAGCCCAAAGAGTATCAAGGAGCGAACGGTAACGAGAGGGTTCTATATGAGTACGTTCGCTTATCGCTTTTTCATGAGAGGTTGGGCAATAACGACCAAAAGCGAAAATATCAACATTATTAGCAACAACGAGGTCTACTATTTGTGGTATTTCATCGATATTTGTGCCACTAACAGTTGTCATAACTGCACAATGCAAACCGGCATCGCGAATAGTTTTAATGGCTCGTATTGTGCTATCGAAAGAGCCGGGTTTGCGAATAGCATCGTGAGTTTCTCTCAATCCATCAATGCTAAGCTGATATTTGCGACAACCCAACGATTTTAAACGTTTGCAAACATCAACTGTGAGATGGAAAGGATTGCCCATAATTGTAAATGGGATATTTCGCTCATGTAGCAGCTCCAATATATCCCAAAAGCGAGAATGGAGAATAGGGTCGCCACCTGTAATATAAAAATATGGTAACCGATTGAGTTGCTCACACATTTTAGAGCAAGTATCAATAGTTGCCTGGCAACGATCCCAATTCATTTCAACTAACAACGGGTGACCTTCGCTAAAGATATAGCAATGTTGGCAACGTTGGTCACAAGTGTCTGTAATGTGCCACTGAAAAGCAAAATATTCCATTTATAAAGGCGAATTAAGATTACTTATCGCCTGCACCGCAAGCGCTACCGCAAGCAGCGGGTTTTTCTTCTTTGTCGCCTGAACCGCAAGCGCTACCACAAGCAGCGGGTTTTTCTTCTTTGTCGCCTGAACCGCAAGCGCTACCGCAAGCAGCGGGAGCACCGGCTTCTGCGTTAAGAACGCGTTGTGCAGTGTGGCTAAAGCCAAATTCATTAGAACGTTTCATAGTTGATAAAAATTAAAAATGAAAAAAAGTGATTATTTTGTAAGTTGTAAACTTATTGTGTCCTTTTTTACTATAAAAGCGGATTTGTGAATACTCTTTAGTTGCACAAAGTTAGCAAACTTTTCACTAAATAACAATCTTATTATAGAAAAAGTTATGTCAGTGAAAGAGTCACTATTGACTTTGCCGGGAGTTTAACCTTTAGCACGTTCTTTGATATCTTAGCATCGCTGAACGGTTTTGGCGCAACGCGGTCGGGACTGTCGAATGTGTTGTGGTCTGTGATTTTTGACGCCGTGAGTATGACACCCGAATCGAAATGCGAGATTTTTAGTGACGATATATCAATAGCGATTTCGGCATTTTCTTGTAAATCAATATTCGCCAATGAAATATGCACAGTGCCGTTGCTATCGCGAGATGCTGTTGCGCTAACAGTAGGCACTTGTCGGTTTTCGCGCACGGTGCGAATAGAGCAGTCAACGTCTAACGGCAAGAAAGT
>CAZJEA010000183.1:0-2323 GCA_964544895.1 uncultured Bacteroides sp.
TAAACTCAGCAAACTGTTCGACCATGTTAGGGGTTGACTCTTTTTTTGCCATCTTTTATATATGTGTTATTAATTATTTTTCTGTGAATTAAAATTTTATCTCGTAGCAAATGCTTTTGATGTTGTCGATGTTGATTGTTTGCTCCACGTCAACAACTTTTGGGCGTTTAGCTCCGGGTTCTTTCACTTTCTCAGGCGCAGTGACGGTGATGGTAGTGAAGTCATCGCTAACGGCGGTGAGAGTGGCGTGAATTTTGCGGCCGTCGCGTGTGAGAATTTCCACGGGGTTGCCGATATTCATCTCATATTGTTGGCGCACTTTGAAGGGAGCTGTAATGCCTGCTGAGCCAACTTCAAGCTCGTAGTCTTCAACGTCGCGGTCAAATTTTTCTTCGATTGTGCGGGTAAGGCTCACGCATTGGTCAATGTCAACGCCGTTAGCCGAGTCAACTGTCACAGTCAGTTTGTTGTCGGGCGCAACAGTCACTTCAACCAAAAATAAATTTGTGTTGGCAATAGCCTGCTCAACAGTCGCGGTCAGTAGTTCTTTGTCAATCATTATGAGAGCTTTTATTATAGTTTAAGAGTTTAGTTCACGTTCGTATAGCTCTAAAATAGCGCGGAGGAAGCCCGAGGGCCTCCTCCGTCTCATTCGAAGTTGTGCAAAGTTAGTAATTAATGTGTGATAATGCAAATGCCTTTTGCATTTATCTTTGCAAAATGACAATTATAAACACAAAATTAACAATAAATATGAATAATTAACCTTGTGACGATTCTTAAACGGGCGGAAACGGTGTTTTTTTGGCACTTTCCGCCCGTTTAATCAAAAAGCTGATCAAGAGTTATAGTATTCGGTGATATTTCGGAATATGTGTTCTCGTGCAACCCGTAAGTTGTTACGATGCACACTTGCACGCCGCCTTTGCGATTTGTCTCGGTGCGAAATGTCTCGGCACGACGCAAAATGTTGCGATATTCTTTCTCACTGAGCGTATAATCGCTCTTTGAATACTTCATCTCGCAAATGGTTGCAATATTGTCGGCACGGTCAATTATGAGGTCAATCTGCACCGCCGGTTTTGCTTCACGGCTGCGCCAAGCATAGTATTCGTGGCGTATAGCATCAAGTCGCAGTCCGCGCACAATCTGGCGCACATGCCACAAGCAAACACGTTCAAACGTCAACCCCAACCATGTGTTTTGCTCGGGTGTGCCCATTGAGTTACGCCAAAAATGCTCATCTGTTATGTTGCGCGAACAAAATTTGTGATAGAACAGCGAGAAAAAGTCAACTAGTTGGTATATGCCATTTCGTTGAAGCGAACCATTGTTGTATTTGCGCAAAAAATCGCATTGCTGCAGATCGTCAAGCATATCCGATAAATGGCCGTTATCAGCAATCTTTAGCTTTGCAGCAATCTCCGAGCGTGTGTATCCATCTCCGTGAGAGCTCAGCAATTTGATAATGTCCATATAACCGTCGGCATTCTTAAAAAGAGACATAAACAATCGCTTATACTCATTTTCCAACTGCTTGTCGGCAGAGAAAAACAGTTCGTCAACGTTGTCAGCCAGATTTTTCTTTGCATCGAGCAAGCCAAGATAGTATGGCACTCCACCAAAAATCATATATGCCTGTAGCACAGTGATTCGCGGCCACTTGATTTTCTTGCTTACAAGATATTGCTCGGTTTGCTTGAGTGTGAACGGGCGCAAATGCATGGTGTGAGTAGCGCGTTTATGCAACCCGGCACGATTGTTGACAATATTACGCATCATCCATGATGTCGCTGAGCCACATACCACAAAAAACACATTATTCAGCCACGATCCTCGACTGTTCCAAAATAAATCTAGAGCCGAAAGAAAACCGGAGCGCGCGGTGTCAAAGCAAGGCAATTCATCGAGAAACACAATTAGACGGCGCGAAGTGTTGCGTTGTTTCTTTTCCAGTAAATCTGCCAGCTGATTGAATGCTTCAATCCACGATGTAGCCATTTCTCCCTTATAGCCATAGCGGAGCAATGAAGCGTGAAATGACTCAAACTGCGTTTGTCGCGACCCATCAATGACTCCTGTGGCATAAAAGTCGAAGTTGTCATTGAAAAAACTTCTAATCAAGAATGTTTTGCCCACGCGGCGACGGCCATATAGGGCTATAAACTCGCATTTGTCTGAGTTCATATAGCTGTTAAGTTTCTCAAATTCAGCTTCTCTGCCAATTATTGCTTCCATTTTTGTGGTTGATTTAATGTGATATACAAAAGTAGAAAAAAACTTTATATAAAAAAAATAAACGGGCGGAAACGGTGTTTTTTTG
>CAZJEA010000184.1:0-2306 GCA_964544895.1 uncultured Bacteroides sp.
GTGTAGATTCAAGAACGAAGTGCGACAAAGCACGTCTGAATAGCCCCCATATTTTTTGACGCTCACGATTTAATGGCGGATTGGGGATGGGGCTTCACAAGCCCACAGCCCCTCCCCAATCCGAAATTAAATCGTGCAAAAGTAACTTTCGACTTGCAAAACAAAGAAAAAGGAGACCGAAGTCTCCCTAAGATTAACTAACTTTGCGTTGCATATGAAATATCATCAGCTAACCTCGGAGCAAAGGTCGCAAATTTTCGCCTTACTCCAAAATAAAGTATCAAAAAAAGAGATAGCCCGCATTGTTGGGTGTAGTTTGTCAACTCTTTACCGAGAGCTTAAACGCAATTCCACAGATAAGGGTAATTATCTGTGGAATAAGGCTCATGCGAAAGCGATGGAGCGCAGGAAACGAACCACATCAAATAGTTCCAAAGATCCAGCCATCGTATGGGAGGCATTGGACCTACTAAAAGAAGAGGACTGGTCACCGGAGCAGATATCAGCAGATATGAAGAGCCGAGGTAAGAATATATCACATGAGCTAATATATCGCTATATACGCGCAGATAAGACGGGGGAATTAATTTCTCATTGTCGCCACAAAATGAAATATAATAGACACGGACGTCCAAATCGAACCACGAAAGTTAAGAACATTTCGGCACGCGTAAGCATCCATGAACGCCCGGCAGAAGCTGACGGCACTCGTTTTGGCGATTGGGAAATGGACACTATAGTTGGAAAAGATGGACATGGAGCAATTGTCACTCTTACAGAAAGAAGCACCAATATGATACTAATGGCGAAGCTACCACAAGGTAAACGGCCTGAGCCTTTAGCAAAAGTAGTCATCAGACTGCTGCTACCATATAAGAACACGATTCGCACAATAACCACTGATAATGGATCTGAGTTTTGCGCGCATCAGTTGATTTCAAAGGCATTAGCTCCCAAAGGGACTAAGAATCCCAACTTAGTCTATTTCGCGGATTCCTACGCTTCATGGCAGAAAGGAGCTATCGAAAATGCAAATAAATTAATCCGACAATATATACCGAAAGGTACGGATTTCTCAACTGTATCAGATGAATTTATTAGAAAAATCCAATATAAAATCAATCGCAGACCTAGAAAAAAACTTAATTTTAAATCCCCGAAACAAGTATTCTTCAAACAAATTACTATTTTTGCACTTGCCAGTTGAGAGTAGGTTATTTATTTCTGAAGTCAGAAGAAATAATAATCGCTGTAATTATGTTAACTTTGTGAACGAATTATGTCCCGAGCCTATTCTGCCTTTCATGGTTAGACTGAGCCATATTCTCATCACAAACACCAATCATAAAAACAAATTGATAATGACCGACTTCGCAGCTATAGATTTTGAAACCGCAAACCCACGACGCTCAAGCGTGTGCAGCGTTGGCATCGTGATTGTTAGAAACGGCAAAATTGTAGATAAGTTCTACAGCCTGATTCAACCATATCCCAACTACTATACATCTTGGACAACAGCCGTACATGGCCTTACTCGCAAAGACACTGATGGGCAACCGACTTTCCCGGAGGTTTGGGAGCAAATTAGCGACAAACTGCAAGGCCTACCACTTGTAGCTCATAACAAGCCTTTCGATGAAAGTTGCTTGAAGGCAGCTTTTGCTGAATACGAAATGGAGTACCCCAATTATCAATTTTTCTGCACACTTGCGGCTGCTCGTAAGCATATGAGCTATCTGCCAAGCCACCAACTTGACGTTGTAGCACTGGCTTGCGGCTACGATTTAGAAAAGCATCACCATGCACTTGCCGATGCAGAGGCTTGCGCTGCTATTGCTCTACAGATTCTATAAAGGATTAACAACACCGGGTTCACCAAACTCCAAAGTTTCATTATTTCAAGTTCCGGATAGAATCACTTACACTTTGCTTGTACGTAATTGGCTTTAATATCATTTGACGTTTTGCGTATAGGCTACAACGTTTGTAAAACTATTTACTAATTAGACCTTCACCGTACTACTAAGCAGTTAAATATCACCAAGTATAGCGATGTTAATAAATGCAAATATAGCTATTTTATGTTATATAACATATATCTTGCCATTTATAGCAAAATGTAATCCATTATTAGCAAAATGACACATTTACCATGCTAAAAGCATACATTTGTTATTTAATATATTAATTTGTGTTAATTGGTAGTCATTTTGTTATTAAAATACTTGCATTGCTTGCAAAATGATTGTACATTTGCAATATGTTTTTCATGGTATAGATTTAAGGTTAACTGATTGGTTGTCGTG
>CAZJEA010000185.1:0-2276 GCA_964544895.1 uncultured Bacteroides sp.
AGGCATAAGAATATCATATCGAAAATGTGCGAATGATATATGTTCCCCTTTTATCAATTTCGACATCTGTAGGCTCTATCTCGACACCATTGAAAAAGGCATATTGAAGTGACTTATTCTCAATCCCATCAACATTATCAAAATTGGCTGTCGAAAAATATGCACGATTTTGGGCACTAAAATATTCGCGGCGTTTTAGCATTTTACCTTGATTGCCCATCGGTGAATGTATTGGGTTTAGAATAATATCTGCATTACTCATGACCTTTTCAAAACGACTACTCAATATATCGTTGTCTTGAAATCTAAATACAGCTCTATTCCCTTCTTTTTGAATGTTTTTCAGAATCCCATTTTCTCCGCACTGAATTACTATTGCCTTACGATTGGCGATAGTAAACTCGCGTCTTGTTTCAAGGTCTTGTATCAGATGTTCAGCCACGTATGGTTTCCCATTTATATGGCTTGATTCCGCAAATATCTGATAAGTATTCATACTCTTAATACCACCACGTTGCAGCAAATATAATGAGTGATAAATCGTCGTATTGTTTATTGGGCAAGATTTATCTTCTTTGACCTCAATAACAGCGGTTGTATGCTTATTTTCAATACGGTCAGCCAATATAGAGACATCATGATCGCTCGCTATAGTATGACCGGCGAATAGTATTAAATCTGCGGTTGACGAATTTATAATTTCAGCAGTGAGGCTAATCCTTCGATTTGCTCGTAACAATGTTTTATATGACACCAGTTGTATAAGCATAATATTAATTTGAACTGAGCTTGTCCTTTTAGATTTGACTTTCGATGAGAGTTGGTTTATGTACCAATTTATAATCAGGCGTGAGCAGTGATGCGTTTGAGAAGATAATATTGTTATGCTTCTGCACGCAATAAGCATCATGTTCATGGCCAAATAGATGGCAGCGTAGGCTATGAAGCTGTTTTAATCTCTCAGCCAACTCCTGGCTACCTTGGCTGAGTAAACCTTTCCCATGGTCAGCTACATCGCAAATGCCATATGGCGGTTGATGAGTAATTAGAACATTTGTGTCAATCGGAATGCTGTTGTATAAATCAGACATCTTGCCAGCGAAATAGTCCTCCATAAACATAGGCACACCATAAAACATGATGCCGTCTAACTCAATTCCTGAATTGCAAAGGTAGTGTACGTTATCCGGCAGTCCTTCAATATTTGCAGAGCCATACATACACATATCATGATTGCCAGCAATAAAGATTTTGTGTTTGTATTGCAAATCGCAAAACCAATTCATGAAATCGTATGCTTCGTCTTCACTACCAGCGAAAGTAAAATCGCCGGAGTGAATAATTACATCAGCATCAGGTAGAGTTTTGAGTGCGTGATGCTGTCCATGGGTGTCTGATAAATGAAGTATCTTCATCGTAGTTTAATCTTTTACCAAATATCTTGCTCGTAAGTATTGCACCCAAGCTTTGATATTTTCATTTTCGTTGTATTTGTCGAGAATATCAAAATACTTCTCGTATGTGATAGGTTTGAATGATTCTTTTCCGCAGTCAGTCAATAAGTTAATGTATTCCGGTACAGCAACCTTATGGAAATGTGTATTGCCTTCAGGATACAGATGTACATGGTGAATTAGCTGAATATCTCCTTTGTACTGCATTGAAAATCCGAGGAGGTGATTGCGCCAAATCTGACGTAAGTGATGAGCAGAGAGGAACATTTTAATGTCCAATTCTGGAATGTAGTAACCGCTTTTTACTGTCATTTCGTGATATAGGGAATTATTATCCAATATATCTTGCTCTTCTTTTTTTCCAAGTGGATATGAGTTCTCAGTGTATTTTACTTCAATCCCAATACCGCCAATCTTACCATCTGTTGATTCGTACCTAACGAATGCGTCAAACGATGTTCTGTCGTTCAGGTATAGCGACTTATCGCCAATTCCGGCATATTCGATTTCTATTGCAATAACATGCTTAATAGATATTCCAATCATGTCGCTGAATATATTTTCCGCAACGCCCGGCATCGTTTCAAGGGGAGTGAACATATTATATGGGATATGCTCACTCCTAAGCATATCATTTGTCAACTGTTTAGACTCATGTCCGACTCGTGGTTTGCTCAGGATTAGTTCCCTGAACGGTTCATAGAAGATAAGCCCATTCTTAGAGTTTTCTTCGTTTAATAATACTTGCGGAGCATGATCTTCATTGAAATCCTTCAACACTTCTTCACGGTAAGCAAACTGGTGTTTTCTTGCCAAGCGTTT
>CAZJEA010000186.1:0-2265 GCA_964544895.1 uncultured Bacteroides sp.
GGTGTTTTGCTTCCAGGTTGGTCATGATATTATTAATATCCATACTTAAGAATTTTGATGGTAGGTTATGTGGGTAAAAATAGTTTGTTAAACACTGAATGACCAAAACGGAAGTTTGCTAGCTAACCGCTTTAATCGACGGCAAATTTAAGCATAAAAACAAAGAAAACAACTAAAAATGACGTTTTTCTTGACAAATTTCCGTTAATTAATCTTAAATTGAAAAGTTTTGCAACTTTGGCTAAAATCATTTATGCCGGTTGAATGCGAATAATGTGTCAAAAAGCAAAGCGTTCGGCTTTAAACCGAACGCTTTGCTTAATATATTAGGTTAAACTAATCAAAAGTTATAGCCAATCGAAACGCTGACTGTGTTGCGATGCATAGAGAGTTTACTTGAGCTTGTAGTGCTGAAATCAACATCTGAAACATCGTTGAGCCAGTTGCACATGCCGAGTGCACCGCTCACTGCGAAATAGTATCGGTCGTAGGTGAGACCTACACCAAGACGCCATGATACGTCTGCACGATTGAAAGAGCCGTCGTCGCCATACATCGACTCAGAGCCTTTCATCTTCACGTTTTCAAGATATGTTGTGTAGTGAGTCTTGCCTGAGAGGCCTACGCGAAACTCAGGACCTGTAAACACAGACAATTTGATATCGGAAAAGTCAAAGTGATAGCCAAAAATCATGGGAATTTCAAAGCCCCATTCCCCGAGTGTTACTTTGGTATAATCTGAGAGACCGACGTATGAGTCGTTGTACTTTGCATTGTGACGATAGATGTTAAGTCCGGGTTCAAAATATAAGTTGTAGTATACCGGCACATTATATATTGCGCCAACCGAAAAACCAACACCGTTTTTAAACATATCGTATGATATGCCTGTGCCTGATGCGCTAACGTTGGTTGGGCATGTTACATCAAGCGATGCGCGTACGCCAAAATAGGCTTGGTTGTTTGGATTGTAAACTACTTCACTTTGTGCAGAGGCAATGCCGCATCCTGCAGCAAACAATGCGAGTGCAATAAGCTGTTTTTTCATGTTGCTAATGCTTGGGGAAAGAGTTAATAATGTGTATCTTATTCGATTATGAGCAACCCCACCCTATGTGGGTGGAGTTGCTTAGTTTGTTTCTTAGTTTTTGTCGCGACCGTGGCAGTTTTTGTATTTTTTGCCGGAACCGCAAGGACAGGGGTCATTGCGGCCAATGTGTTGTTCGGCGCGAACAGGCATGGTCTTTTGCTGCTCACCTTGGCGTGCTGATGCGGCTGCGCGTTGAGCTGCTGCGGCATCTTCGCTGGGAAGGGTGGCTTTAGAGAGCTTGTAGTCCTGCGGAGCACGTTGTGCGGGCATAGCGCGTGTTACCTCGGGTTGCTGACGCACGGGGGCTTGTTGCTGCTGTTCTGGTGCCGGAGCTTGACGCATGAACACTTGACCACGCATGAGCGATGACACTGTTTTGTTGTTGAGGCTTGAAAGCATGCGTTCAAACATGTGGAACGACTCAACCTTATAGATTACCAACGGGTCTTTTTGCTCGTACGAAGCATTGCGTACAGATTGACGAAGGTCATCAAGTTCGCGAAGGTGTTCTTTCCAAAGCTCGTCGATGGTGAAGAGCACGATTTTTTTGTGCCATTCTTTGACGATGTTGCGGCACTCGGTTTTGCCTGCTTCTTCGAGGTCGAAAGTGATGCGGTAGATGCGTTTGCCATCGGTGATGGGCACAGCGCGAATGCCTTGTTCGCCGGCTTCGAGAGCTTCAGTGATGATTGGGAGCACCATTTCGCGGATGCGCTCGCCACGGCGGTTGAGCACTTCCATAGCAGCTGTGTGCAATTGTTGCACTTTCTCATCGCGTTCGAGCGAAGCGAACTCATCTTCGGTGAAAGTAGGCTCAATGGTGAGCAACTTCATGAGTTCGAGTTGAAGGTCGGCATAGTCAGTGGGAGCGTTGTATGTATCAACAAGATTTTCGATAGCATCGTAAATCATGTTAGAGATATCAATGCCAATACGTTCGCCCTTGAGAGCGTGTTGACGGCGGCTATAGATGTATGTGCGTTGTTTGTTCATCACATCGTCATACTCAAGGAGGTGCTTACGTATGCCGAAGTTGTTTTCTTCAACGCGTTTTTGGGCTTTTTCGATTGAGTTGCTAATCATGTTGTGCTCAAGCATTTCGCCCTCTTTAAAGCCGAGGCGGTCAAGCACTTTCATGATGTGGTCACTTGCATATACGCGCATCAATTGGTCCT
>CAZJEA010000187.1:0-2218 GCA_964544895.1 uncultured Bacteroides sp.
CGCGCAAGCCGCGAGTCACGTCATACATGTGGAGGTATGCTTGAACGTGGCAAGCAACGAAGTTAGGAGTATTTACCAAGTAAGTAGAGCGGATGGGTTGGTCACCGAAACGGAGGTGAGAGCAAGTGAAACCGCCAGACTTTTTAGAGTCGTAAGCGAAGTAAGCTTGGCAATATTTGTTGGTGTTGTCACCAATGATTTTAACTGAGTTTTTGTTAGCACCTACAGTACCGTCAGCGCCGAGGCCGTAGAATTTAGCTTCGAAAGTAGAAGCGTCGCCGAGTGCTTTTTCTTCGGGCAATGGGAGCGAAGTGAAAGTAACATCGTCAACGATGCTGATGGTGAAGTTGTGCTTAGGAGTTGGGAGTGCGAGGTTTTCGTACACGCCAATGATTTGAGCGGGAGTAGTATCTTTTGAAGCCAAACCGTAGCGACCACCAACGATGAGGGGAGCGTTTTCAACGCCAGCGAAAGCGTCGCGAACGTCGAGGTAAAGGGGTTCGCCGAGAGCACCGGGTTCTTTAGTACGGTCGAGCACAGCGATGCGTTTGCAAGATTTGGGGACAGCAGCAAGGAGGTGCTTAACAGAGAACGGGCGATACAAGTGCACAGCAACGAGACCAACTTTTTCGCCTTTAGCGTTGAGGTAGTCGATAGCTTCTTGAGCAGCTTGAGTTACAGAGCCCATAGCGATGATAACGCGTTCAGCGTCGGCAGCGCCATAGTAGTTAAACAAGTGATATTCACGGCCTGTGATCTTAGAGATTTCAGCCATGTAGTTTTCTACGATTTCGGGAACAGCCTCGTAGTATTTGTTAGAAGCTTCACGGTGTTGGAAGAAAACGTCGCCGTTTTCAGCCATGCCGCGAGCAACGGGATTTTCGGGATTGAGAGCACGAGCACGGAATTCGGCAAGAGCTTTGCGATCGAGCAATGAAGCGAGAGCTTCGCCATCGATTTCTTCGATTTTTTGAATTTCGTGTGAAGTGCGGAAACCATCAAAGAAGTTGAGGAAAGGCACACGGCTTTTGATAGTAGACAAGTGGGCAACACCTGCGAGATCCATAACTTCTTGCACAGAACCTTCAGCCAACATGGCGAAACCGGTTTGACGGCAAGACATAACATCTTGGTGGTCACCAAAGATAGAAAGAGCGTGAGATGCCAATGTACGAGCAGAAACGTGGAATACGCAAGGTAACAACTCGCCTGCAATTTTGTACATATTAGGGATCATCAAAAGCAAACCTTGTGATGCGGTATAGGTAGTAGTCAAAGCACCGGCTTGCAAAGAGCCGTGAACTGCACCGGCTGCGCCACCTTCACTTTGCATTTCTTGCACGAGAACAGTCTCGCCAAAGATGTTTTTACGGCCTGCGGCTGCCCATTCATCAACATATTCAGCCATGGTTGATGAAGGAGTAATAGGATAGATTGCTGCGACCTCAGAGAACATGTAGCTCACATGAGCGGCGGCTTGGTTACCGTCGCAGGTCAAAAATTTCTTCTCTTTACTCATAGTTTGATTAATAGAAACTTATTTAGTTGTAGTTTTTAATTTCCGATAAAAAGAGAAAGTCAGAGAGGACTTACTGAGGTGCAAAGGTAACGAAAAAAACGCAATCTGCCGAATAAAAAAGTTAATTCTCTGTTTAATAATGTATAAATATCTTTATCACAGCAATAAAAGAGATATAAAGACAACAGCGTGCAACCTCAACAGAGAGGCTGCACGCAGGTATCTTGATTGCTAAATGTGTCTAGCTCAATTAGAAGAGCGGGAATGTAGAGGTAGAAAGGATGTATTTTTCGCGGAATTTTTCATTATCCATGCAGAACATAAGAATGCCTTGCACAAAAATTAATAAGCCAAAAATGCCGCAAGTTACTAAATTGAGCACAATTGCAAGAATGCCGGCAGTAGTTTTGCCAAGATAGAAGTAGTGAATGCCTAGGCTACCAAGAAGGATAGCTAAAAGAGCAGCAACGCCACGGCTTTTGCCTTCGGGACTGGGAGCAAAAGCATCGTTTCTGCTGAATGCCTCAGAAACGGGGCCATCAAAATCATTTGCCATTTGGATTAAAAGTTTTAAGTATGAATAAAAAAAAATGCTGATATTAAGTTGATCAGTGTATTATTGTCGCAAATATAGTGCATCTGTTAGTAAAATGCAAACTTTTTCTAAATAAAATAAAAATTTTTGCTATTTAACAGCTT
>CAZJEA010000188.1:0-2180 GCA_964544895.1 uncultured Bacteroides sp.
AAGGAGATTTGGAGGATTATAATTTATTTTTGGGCTTTGTAAGGTCGGTTTTATCTCTGAATAGGGGCGTACTTATATCTGTATTTTAAGCGCTCTAAGTACCGTATTCAAATCGCAATAGCTGACACTTAACGCTTGGCAAGCATCGGGAATCTTGACCCTCTTTTTGCTGTCCGGTGCGGAAGCTTCATAGGTGACAATAATCATATCCTTCGCTGCCGCTGTGGCCACTAAATAAGAGTCTGCTACAGAAGCAAATTCTGCTAATGCCGCCGGCTTGAATCTATTTGTCCCAACGGCCCAATTCTGAACCTCTGCGTATTTCTTCATTACATCCGCATCGGCTGATATATAGAAACCCTTTGGCGCATTAGCCTTTAACCATTGAGTCAATTCATCATTGCCATGGTCAATCTCTTCCTTTACTTTATCAATCGTATAAATCTGCCCGGATGATAACATCTCGGAAAGACGTTTCCAAAAGGTGGGCCAAACATCGGCCGGCATCGTGTGTTTGGCTGTAATGAATATGTTTGCGTCAAATAGGTAAGTCATGAACGAATTAGATTTCATTATTCATAAAATGAGTGTATGTGTTCCCATATAGCCCGGTCAGTCTGTACGCATCAAGGTAAGACAGCTGACGGTCGGCAACCGCATTCTTAACATGGATGGCGAACAGGCGACCTACGCGCTTCACGCTTGTGCGGTAGAAGTTACCGCCACCGCTTTCACGTTCCTTCTTCTTGAGCGGTCTTTTTCTGTACTCCATCCAGAAAGCGTTGTACTCGTCGTTGCTCAGTAGGCCCATATCATGCGCTCTGCGTGCTACGACCAACTCGCTTACGCGGAATTTATGGGCCGTAGCCTTGATGTCGCCATTCCATACACTTCTCAATTCGACGGCAGGGACAAGAAACTCCGCAGCTACCATATCGCAATATCTCTCGTTGACGTCATGAGACAATGTGTCTGCCTCGGCATGGCCCGCGCTGATGCCGAGCATGAGGTGGACGGTTTCATGCACCAGCGTAAACAGTTGTGCGGTAGGGGCATCTCCACTGTTTACGAAAATATATGGAGCCGTGTCGTTAACGAGGGCGAAACCGCGACATTCGCTTACACTGATGGGGCGGCGTGTGTTGTTGCCCACCACACCATTGTATGCCACGAAGATACCGGCATCCTCCAGGGCTTCCGTCATTTTAGAAACGGCAGCCTCTGTTCGTACCAAGCCAAATGCCCATCGAGGTTGCAGCCCGAGCATCGTGCGCAACTTGCCAACCGTTTCTCCGATAGGTGTCTGAAGCGTTACGCTTCGGATGTATTTACAGGTATCTATTTCGTTTTCTTGCAGATAATCTTCAAGCCAGTCTTGACGCAACTGCAAACTGTTTACCGTGTCGTAGACGTTCAAGTCGAAGTGGTTGCTGCGTCCGGCTTCTCCACGAAACATGGGGAAGGGCACTTCTTCCTTAGGAGTCTTCTCCAAAAAGAGGTAACCAAAAGGCACGTTCACGCTTTTAGCGAAGGCTTCTAACTGTTTTACAGTGGGTTCCTTTTCGCCGGACATCCATTCAGATAATGGTACGTTGGGATGACTATTCATATAGCCATCCTCGGTAAGTCCGGCTCGTTGTATCGCCCAACTATATCGCTCTTTAGGAATGTTGACTCTATCTGCCATGGTTTCACGTATCATTAACTCATGCAAAGGTAGTCATTTCTATTCAAATAGAACCATTTTAGCCTTTAAATATGTTGCTCCAAATCATTTTCCACCTTTGAACATAGTCGTATTTTTGCTCAATATGGCCTCAACTTAGTCGCTTTTTGTTTGAGTATAGTCGCTTTTTGGCCCAACATTGACACCGACATTGTCGCTTTTTTGTTTGAGCATAGTCGTATTTTTGCTCAACATGCCCCCAACTTAGTCGCTTTTTGTTTGAGCATTGTCGTTTTTTTTTTGCTCAGCATTGACACCAACATTGACACTTTTCTTTTTTAGCGACCATGTGAACGTAGTCGATTTTTTTTAGCTGATTTGTCTAATCGGGCTTCTAAATTATTGGTTGTGTGCGAATTAACATTGACACTATCAGCATTGACACTATCAGCATTGACACCATCGTCAACATTGACACTTTCATGTTCAATAATATAATGGATTTGTCCCGAAA
>CAZJEA010000189.1:0-2179 GCA_964544895.1 uncultured Bacteroides sp.
GCGCCAAACACATCTGAAGTATCTTCAATGTAGAGGTCACCGAAGCTCTGATATGAACCGCGAATGTCGGTTGAACCGGTCCAGAGCGACTTATCATTGAATTGCAGACGGTCGCGGTGTACACCACCGTAGACCATTGCACCAAAGTCACCGTTACCGATAGGCAGAGCGTATTCCATCCACGGGTCCGACACAGTTTCAGCGGTCACGGGATTTGTGTACCACAGAGTGTGACGGTGCTCGGGGGTGTAGGTTGTAGATCCCGCAACTTTATACTCCTTAACCACACCGATAGCTGGCACTTCGGGGATATCATTTTCACCATAGAATCGGAGCGCATTGGTTTGCTCTCCTGCAGTCCAAGTGATAATAGAATGCCCAACACCACTACCACCATTTTGATTCAAGTGGCTATAATTATCGTCCTTACCAATCAGCTCAATTTCCCAATCATCGGGATAATATACGCCATCGGCTGGCACAAGTTTAAACGAAGCAGCTTTTGACTCATCGGTTGAAGTGCAGATTGCCCCGTCGTAATAAGCAATGTTGCCCAATTGGCTCTGCAAGGTGAAACCGTTTTCATCACCCACAAGTTTCCAAAGTTGGCCTTGATTGCCACGTGCAAGGGTTCGAGTCATGGCTTTTGCGTTGGCGCCCATGTCCTGCATGGCATAGTCACCGTCGCTAAAAATCAGATAATACCAATGGTCGGAATTAGCCGAGCTGAATTGCGGCTTTTCAGCAGCATTCACGCTTTGGCACATCACCATGGCGGTCAGCAATAATGAGGTTGTTAATTTACAGTTCATGATATTTGTAAATATTATGATAATGTTTAATTTGTTGGCATTTGATTCCAAAGTTAACCGCCGACAAAAAAACGTCAGCGCTACAAAGTTCAACATTTTCATTTGATATTCATATTATTAATTTGCCCCAAAATAGCACATTTTTGACTTGTAACCTCATTAGCCACCCCACAATTCCGTCCATTTACACCAACTGCATGGAGGCGAGCAGTGCAACGGACAGGCACAAAAAAATATCACAGTCATCACGACTATGATATTCCCATTAGCTAAATTAGTGTAATATTAATATGCCTGTGTGTGTATTGCCTTTTATAACATCTATTGTACTGTGTCGTTTTCTACGTACTCAAGCGTTTTACAATGCTTCCAAACGTTTTTTCCTGCTCTTAATGAGATCTGATGCCGACATGCCAAAATGCCTGTTGCAATATTGGCTGAAGGCCGATTCACTATCGAAATCCAATGTATAAGTCAGTTGTTTCACACTGGCCTCCGGTTTTGAAGCTTCGTGCAAAATTCTATACTCGAGGTAGCTGTCGAACCACTTTTTGGGGTTGACATCGCCAAACTCTTTCCTAAAAACATCGTAGAATTTTGTTTTGCTCATGCCCGAACGCGCCACCATATCGGAAATGTTGCGTGATGTGGCACGCATTTTTAAGCATGACATTCTAAAATCTTGCGACCCGCCGAGCACCGGGGCTAAGAATACGGCAATCTGCTCCTTGCTGTAGAAGTGGCGCAGAAGGATGAAAAATTCATTAATCTTGAGTTTGTGAAAAGCATCACAGCTCACACCATTTCTCAAATATACAGTCAACAGATTGAGGTAAGCCTCTAACTTGTCGTTTATTTTTAGTACATTTGCACTATTATCAACATAATTCGACAAATTCCGTAGCGAATTAAATGGTGTGGTTACACAGCTGAAATCCCAGTCCTCAAAGTGCATCTCTATCACAATAGAGCCGGCTTCATATTCCAAGTGGCACAAGGTTTTGATAGGCATGAAGAGCATGTTCCCGGGGCGGAGGATGTTCTCGTGGTTTGTGCAACAATCGAATTTCAAAGCGCCTTGCAACATGAAGATAATCACGTTGGCATCAAGGCCATCGCTTGTCACCACAGAGCCATCGGGATACTCTCTGTAGGTAAATCCATGCTTTACCTCCCGTTGATAATTCGGGCTGTTGAGATGCTCTTCCGAATAGAGCATGTCAGAGTCATAAATTGTGCTCATACCATTACCTTTTTAAAATCCGGTATACCATGGAACTGAGACTGTGTGCATCGCCAGTATCGATAGTACTACATATCGTGCATATTATTCAATATTGATTGACGTAATATGTATTTTTATGCAC
>CAZJEA010000190.1:0-2177 GCA_964544895.1 uncultured Bacteroides sp.
CTCAATCTGATTGCACACTCGCTTCATCTCGTCAATGAGCGGCTGATGCTCCTTGCTGATTGGCATATCCAGGCAGATTGGATCTAAGTTCTGCAGCGCAATAAGATAGCTAACGTAGCTGTTGACGCGCTTGCTATCTGTAATATCTATGTTCTCAAATTGATGCATATCAGTCAATAATCGTTATATCGTTTTCGTCTACCTTAATTTGGAACTTGAAAGAGTTATTTGAAGTAAACTTGACGTAGAAGTTTCGTAATTCTGGAACGTCAGCATCAGGTTCAACACTTTCAATAATTCCTTCGCAACCGGCAAATTCGCCGGAATTTAGTTTTACTTTTTTGCCGACTTTGATATCACTATTTTCTACAATAGTGACTGAGATGTCATCGGTAAATTGTTTAATGGCGCGTTGGAAATTTCCCATCTCATGCTGCGAGATGACAGCGTAAGGTGACATCGGTGAATTCGACTGACGAAAAATCCATGCGGCATTTCTTACAATTCGGAAAAGCGTGTTAACGTAGCGCTCCTTAGTGCGAAAGAAAAGAACGTCTTTAATAAACGCTTTTGTATCTTGCTTCCATTTGCCGCCAACACGTACCATAATATCCTCCATGGGGTAGTAGGTCTTGAGCTGGTGACATACAAGAAGGTGTTCGTTTTCACAAAGCAATCTTTGTATATAGTCAGGAGTAACACGGTCACGAAGTTTCATCGCATACCAATGTTCCGTATCATCCACAACTAAATTACATACGCAATTCAGCGCGTTATTAATTGCTGTTTGATTGTCTGAAACCGAGCCTGAATAGAACGCCAAAACGTCTACACGTTTATAGGCACAAGCAGCCATCACTTCGGCGTCGATCATCAGTTCCTTAGCTGCAGATATCCACGCTTTAGCTTCGGAGTGATGACTTTTGAGGCTCGTTATATGAAATCGTTCTCCAATTTCCTTAAGTTTGTTGGTATAAGCGGCTTCACTTATATATTTAAGGAAAGGGAATAACATATCGCAATTTTCAACGTCGTACATTGAAATTGCTGACTGTATATTCAAGTTGAGTATAACCTTCAACCCGGTTGGCAACGTCAAATACTCCTCGCCAACTGATGCTTTAGTCAGTGATTTGGCTGCATTATAATCCAAGCCTCCGCAATAAACGCAGAACATGAATAAATCGCGGGCTTGAGTTAAATCTTCTCGTTCGCCAAATTCAGCTCTTGCCAAAGTGCGTAATTGGTCAACACTTAGTCCGCAAGTTTGCGCGCCACGACGTTGTGGGGATTTTTTGAATGCTTGTTTTATTTGGGCTTCAGCATTGGGATATTGCTCAACTAAAAGACATCTGAGTGCATCGCGATATAGCTCGATGGTTTTTGGCGAAGATCCACCTTTAACCGCCCATGATAAGAAGCTCTCAATGTAATCTTTTGAAATCGCATCTAAAGACAACTCATCAGCCCCAACGTAGTATCTGAATTTACGTAACGCTGAAGTGCGCAATCTCTGACGAGTCTTATTATTGTCGTTAGACACATTAGAGAGTAGGGTGGGTATATAGATAGTAGATGTTTTCAAATGTTAAAATCTTACTATATTGCTGTTTTTTATATAATACTTCTATTCCCCATTACTTATTGGTGAGCCCAAACAATAACAGGTTATTATTAGTAGTATTAACGATGTCCATTACAAGCATGCGCAACATTGGCGTAAACATTGTGTTTCAACACTCACTGTAAGAGGTGGGTTGAATTTGTTGCAAAGGTAGCGAAAATTAACGAATTATGCTAAGAATTCGCGCATAAAATCACGCTTTGTGAGAAATGTGTCAATGATATTGCGAATGATTTTCAAAAATATTTCGTCTATGTTTCTAATACTGCGCATTTTGTGAGGAAAAGTCGTTGATTATTAAATAAACTGAATTTTATGCCGCTTCCATTCAATAATTGATTATGAAATGCCATGTAAGAGATAAAACAAGACGAAAACTTGGAAAAATTTAGTAGAGTGGGTGAGTGAGCAGTCTTTCTAGCGAGTATGATGGATTTGTAACAATCTAATATGATTATGAGTATGATATATGGCTGAGATATTAATAGTAATTAATAAGCATCAAATAGTTATGGCGGAATAGTGTGGTTTGAAAATATTCTTATTTACTTTG
>CAZJEA010000191.1:0-2094 GCA_964544895.1 uncultured Bacteroides sp.
AGCATCGCGGCAATTATTGCTAGGAGTTTTTTCATTGTATGAATGTGTTTAAATGTTTCATAATTATAGGATATATGTGCAATAAAGGATACCTTTATACACGACTACCTCAAGGTGCAGCCTCTGCGAGCGGCACCCTGAGGTTATTATTGAGGATAAAAGGTGAATTGTGAAATTATGGTGTTTTAATTTAGTGCTTTCACCAATCTCACCTTGTTGTTGGTCAAATCAATAGCTTTAACGAAAATCACCGAACCTTGAGCAGCATTGGTTGCCACTGTTGCATGACGTTCGTTCACGCGCTGTGAGGCGATAAGCTGACCGCTAACGTTATATATCTCGATTAAAGCATCAACATCTGCGCTACCGCTAAAATCGACATAGCAAATAGAGTCACTTACACGCATGGTTACCCACAAGTCGATGCTAACCGATGTGACACCATCTTGACCTTTCACTTCAAAAGTTTCAATGCCAATTGTACTCCATTTGTCATTGTCGCCCTTTGCTCTTACATTAAGAGTGTGTTTTCCTACTGATAAATTTTTGGTATCAATATCGAATGTCACATTCTGAGGATATGAAGAAGCGGTGAAATTAACATTTGTGGCGGCACCTTCGCCCGGGTCTTTATCAATAAAGTACTCAATGCGAGCTAGCTTTATTGATTCAGCCACATATATCGGCTTAGACACAACGGGTGACCAATTGCCTATTTCATCTTTGGCGCGTACGTTCAATAAATGTGCACCGGCAGTGGCAGATGAAATATCGAGTACATACTTCGATGAGCCAAGTATTGGCGAAGACAAGGCTGTGGCAGCTCCATAGCCGGGATCTGTATCAATAAAGAATTCGATAGCGCTGACCGATTGTGGTTTGTCGGCAAGTACGTATAATGGATGCGAAATTACAGCAGACCAATTATCATCGCTGTCTTTTGCACGCACATACAACATGTGCGCACCTTGCGACAATCCAGTAATCGAAAAATCATATTTATTAGAGCCAATTGCAGCAGAATTCACAACAGTAGCAGCTCCATAGCCGGGGTCAGTATCGTAGAAATACTCCACCCTACTGAGGCTCTGAGCTGATGCAGTGAAAGTCGCTATAACTGCTGCAATAGCTAATATAAGGGTTCTCATTTTGACAAATCAATTTCGAGGGTAACACTCAATTTTTCGCCTTGTGACACAGATGCCGGCACACTTATATCTGTGATTACCGGGCCTGTTGGAATACCGGAAATAACATAGGGGTCATCGCCTGAAAATGCGCCTTGGCCTTTCAAATTCAAATTCATCTCGTCTTGATAAACCTCGTAATCACGAGAACTTTCTTTTAAATCTGAAAAGTCGTTTGTTTTGTATGTATAGTTATTGGTGTAAACGCTGCCATTAGCATCACTCGTTGGGACGCTATAGAAAATATTATTCTCGATAGTACTACTTTTAATTGAGTAAAGCTCACCAGTTCTATAACAGGTATTATTCTTAATAGTTGAAAAGTCTAAATACCCTATCATCACATTACTTGTACTTGTAAAAATATTATTAGTAATTTGTGCATATGTGGCCCTATAAGTTCCTCCAGTAACTTGAACATTTACAACGTTTTGATGAACAATAAAATCTGTCGTAGAGCTCAAGTCTATTACATCAACACGACAGCGAGTAATTACACTACTGTTAGCTGCTTTTGAATACATTCTTTCCGCAGTAACACCTGTAATTACAGTTCCTTCAGCATAGAAAGTAATAGTACCAAATTTAGCTGTAGACGCACCTTCTTTAATGACGCCATTTTCTGTTAGCCAATAACCGGGGCCAACCAATTTAACTGCCTTGCGCAAAGTTACATCACCATAGCTAGTTTGTGAGCCTTCAACCACAATTATATCACCGGCTGAAGCTGCAGAGTGTGCATCGTCAACGCTAGTGTAGGGAGCTGAGCTACCCGATACATTGCTAACGCGCAATATTTTAGCATTAGCAGTTAAGGTCATGGCAAATGCTGCCACAATCAGAAGTAAAATCTTTTTCATTGTATGAATGTTTTTAAATGGTTTATTTTTAGATATTTGGCGATAAA
>CAZJEA010000192.1:0-2090 GCA_964544895.1 uncultured Bacteroides sp.
CGCGGCGGAATGAGAACGATCCGAAGTATTTACTGTCATAGTCATATTGTGCACGCATGAAGAAACCTTCTACATTGTACAACGATTTGTAACCGGTCATGCTCTTGTCTACAATTGCACCGGCTAGCTCTTGGTTCTCGGTGAACATTGCTATGTTTGATCGTGTTGCTCCGAGTGTTGTCACTGTGTTGCGGCTATATTCGTGACCCAACAAACCTGATACGTTGTGACGTCCGAATTGCTTGTTGTAGTTAAGCAATTGTTGGAAGTTGGAGTCCGTAGTGCGATAGTGGTATGTGCTTACCTCACCATTGATTGTAGCATAATATCCATAATATGGGTCAGCTGCCGAGGTAACACGGTTTTCAGTTATATATACGTTTCCGTTTACTGTCAACGAAAGCCCGTCGTATATGTCTGCTGTGGCAAAACCGTTAATGTTAAACGCGTTGCTCACATTTTTGCTTACTTCTAGACGGTCATATTGCACTGAGTTTTGGTTCTTATCGCACGGACGTTGCAAACCGGCATTGTCGGTCTCGCCATAGTCATATCTAAGTCCACGTGCATCGGTGAGTATATTGCCCTCTCCATCGCGTATGTACAACGGATAAATCGGCGCTATGGTGTAAGCTACACCAAACACTGACGAGAGGTCGTTTGATACTTTGTGATTATACAATGCGTTTGCTCCGATGCGCAACCATTTGTATGCTTGATATTCGGTTTTCAAACGTGCTGTGTAGCGTTTCAAATCTGAACCATAGCTCAAGCCTTCTTCGTTTAGGTATCCTAAGCTTGCAAATGTGCGGAATTGATCATTACCTCCTGTGAGGCTCAAGTTGTATTCCTGGCGGAATCCGTTGCGTGTGCCTTCTTTCAACCAATCATCAGGATAGAGTGTATAAATTTGGTTGTTGTATGCCACACGGTTACCAAGAGTTGCTTGTGGATTAAGTTTACCGTTCGTACCAATCAAATATTGATTTTCGGGCACGTTGTAAACATTATATCCAAGACCACCGCTGGTGTAGGGCGCTGTCAATATGTTGTTCGCACTTACGTGTGCTTGAGATGCTGTTTGACCCAACCCCATGTAGTAGTTCTTGTAGCCAAGATATGCTGCTTCGTAATACTCACCCGGGTTGTCGATGGTGTTATACTCTACGCGACCGTTGGTGTTTGCTCCCCATTTAGCTTCAAGACTAACTTTCGTAGCTCCACGTTGTCCGCTCTTGGTGGTGATAAGTATCACACCGTTAGCTCCACGTGCACCGTATAGCGCATTTGATGCTGCATCTTTCAACACTGTGATGTTTTCTATATCTGCTGTGTTCAAGTCATTCAGATAACCGTTATATGGCATTCCGTCTACTACTATCAGCGGGCTGTTGCCTGCGTTTAGTGAGCTTATACCACGCACGCGTATTGTCGGGTCATCGCTCAATCCGTTTGCATCGGTCATCTGCATACCTGATACGCGGCCATTTAAGGCTTCTATCGGGTTCGCAGTCTGTTGTAGCGATAGTTGTGCTGAGTTTACTACACTTGCCGAACCTGTAAAAGATTCGCGCTTTTGCTTACCAAAAGCTACAACTATGAGCTCTTCCATGGTCTCTTGTTGAGCCTTCAAGTATACAGTTATTTCTGGGGCAACTTTCACAAATTGCGTCTCGCAGCCAACGAACGATACTTCTAGCTCTTTATCTTTCGCTGTGAGACCAGAGAGCACAAAGCGTCCGTCTAGATCCGTTACTGCTCCGGTCTGTTGTCCCTTTACGCGTACAGATGCGCCCAGTATCGGCTCGTTGTCTTCTGCTGACAACACCTGTCCCGTCACTCGGCTTATCTGTGCACCGGCCGTGAGGGCTATACTTAGCACGCACGCCATAAGCATGAACAGCTTTCTCATGTAATTAGGTTTTTAATTAGTGACAATATATTAGTTTGTTTTAGTTACGAGGGGGTAAGAAAACTTTGCAAATCTAATAAATTTTATTGAAAATATCCAACAATATCTATCTTTTTTTAAAAATATGTTCTTAAACATGTTTTCTCTCTTTCCTTTTGCTATTCACAACCCCTCCTCA
>CAZJEA010000193.1:0-2033 GCA_964544895.1 uncultured Bacteroides sp.
ACTAACGCAGGTCAAATCAAAACCGGTTCTGCAAGCCGTTCTGACCGTATGGCTAAATACAACCAACTCCTCCGCATCCAAGAAGAACTTGGCGCAGCAGCTGGCTATGGCTACGGCAAAAAAACTAAACGCAACTAATAAGCGCGCTTAGGCTTTAAATCAAAATAGTAATGCCCTCATCGCTTTCAAAGGCGGTGAGGGCATTCAATTTATATCTGTTTGAAAAACCTATTCAACCAAACGATAAACACGAATTCCCGCAATCGTTCGATTCTTCTTCAAAAAATCATACAGCGGCAACTGACTAATCTCAACACGTCCGTTGCTCGACGACGCATGCAGCAAATGCGGCACACCATTCTCAAAAACAACAATGCCCATGTGCGTAACATCCAAATTCTTCAACGTCGTCACCAGTGCAACCACATCACCCTCATGAAGCGCATTGCGCACCTCCTTATATTGAAGATCGATACTTTTCACGTACGGGAAACGATGATTAGTATAACCCGCCTCCACATTCTTAATACGCGCAAACTCCGCCGAGTCAGCCAATGCCGGATACTTATCGCGGTTAGCACTCATATAATCAATAGAGCGCACAATATAATTACACTTCGGCATACCATCAGTCACATCCTTGAAATTACCACGGTGAATATTATCAACCGACCAATCACATATATAATGTAGACGCGAAGCATAACCATTAACCTCACCATTACGATAGCGAATACGCTCCAAGTTATAAGTAAAATCCTGCCATGAACTCCGATTCTCACCCGCAGTGTACGACATAGCCATAACAGTCTCAACAAACGTCGTACAGTCAAGCTCATCAAGATTAACAGTCAAAACCTCCGACTCACCCTCCAACGTGTGCGCAACATAAGGCGTACCCAGAAACTTCCTGCCAATATAAGCAGTACGAGCCTCCGGATTATCAAACTTCTTAGCAGCTACATCAATTAAAATTTCATTAATTCGAGTCGTGTCCGAGCCTTCATTGTGGAAATTAATCTCCATATTGCTCGCCGCAAATCCACTCAACGAAGCAGCCAGCATCAACAAACATACGTATTTTCGCATAAGTTAACTTTTATTACATACGATTAGAGCAGCAATAACCCCCGGTATCCAACCACAAATCGACAAGATCGTCACTAACAATAGCGAACCACACCCCTTGTCAAGCACAGAAATTGGCGGACAAACAATACAAATTATTGCGCGTAATAATGACATGATGGTTAATTTTCGACGAAATTACACATAAATCTTGATATGACAAAATAAATAACACCCCACAAACATAGGGTAGGGGAGGAGATTGAAGACAAAATTTGTGCCTTGCGCCAAAAAATTGTACCCGCTGCCGAGCGCAGCTCCCACAAATTTGCACAAACTTACCCCCAAAAAACAATACAGGCAAATCCCCCCTAAAATAATAGTAAAATCGCGCGCACGCGCAAATTAACTAATGTGAAAAACCGTTCAAATTCAAAAATATGTTATAAAGCACATTTTTGTTGCCAAAACATTTGGCAGTTATCCGGAAAAGCTCTAACTTTGCACTCGCAATTGAGAAACAGCGCTGCCGGAGGGCAGATGACTGCAAGAGCAAAAGTCTGAAACGCAATAAGTTACACAGATTAACGACGTTAAACTTTTAACCAATCGGTTAAAACTTAACGAAAGTTAAATCCCCGAAAAAATTTGGTCAGTTCAAATTTTCGCCGTAACTTTGCAAACGCTTTCGGGTTCAAAACCCGGCAAGCTAAAGACAACGAGAACATTGATAAATTTACAATAGAGACGAAGTAGTACAAGAGACGGTGTCTTGAAAAACAGACATTTAGATTCTCTGTCAATTTCGACCAAGCACAATAAACGATTAGTCTTTGGGTGCAGGCGATAACTCAAAATTCAGGTCTTGTGAAGGCAATAAAGATTAAAAAAATCTTGCCTTTTATTTCAATTAGAAAAAAAGAAAACAAGATAAACAACAACGAAGAGTTTGATCCTGGCTCAGG
>CAZJEA010000194.1:0-2032 GCA_964544895.1 uncultured Bacteroides sp.
CTTTCTCTGTATCTGGATTTCTATCCGGAGTATCGCAATCCGGAAACCGGACAGCGCGTCACGCGCTATAGCTTGGGCATCTATCTTTATGCCAATCCGAAAAACAAGCGTGAGAAACTTTACAATGAGCAGCTTCGCGAGAAAGCGGAGGCGGTGCGTTGTCAGGTTTATCAATCGATTGTAAATGAAAACTACAATTTGTTTGATGAATCAAAGATGAGGGCTGACTTCCTGGCTTATTATCGGTTCTATGTAGGGAAGAAAAACCAGAAATGGCGTTACGTGTATAAACATTTTGAGAAGTTTTGTGGGGGTAAGTGTATGGCCGGCGATATCACTGTAAACTTCTGTAATTTGTTTCGTGAATATCTGCTTCATGCCCGAGATATTCGTAAGAAGAATCGCCAACTATCAATTAATTCGGTGGCTGGATATTGGTCAACATTCCGTGCATTCTTGAAAATTGCGTATACCAATCGCCGAATTAAGGAGGATGTAAATGACCGTTTGGAGAAGATCAAAACTGTACAAGCACCGAAGGATAGCTTGACGCTTCCTGAGTTGTATAAGCTTGTTAGCACTGAATGTGAAATCCCAGTTTTGCGTAAGGCTTCAATTTTTGCCTGCTTAACAGGTCTGCGCCGTAGCGATGTGCTCCAATTGGAGTGGGCAAATATTCAGGAGTATGCTGACGGGAGCAAGTATGTTCAGTTTGTAGCACAAAAAACAAAGACTGAAACGGTTGTCCCTATCAGCAATGAACTTTATGAGTTCATCGGTCCGGTAGGCGATGGACGCGTGTTCAAGGGCTTGAATGTTGCTATGTGTGATAAGCCCCTTAAGAAATGGATAAAGCAAGCCGGGATCAAGAAGAACATTACGTTCCATTCATTCAGGCATTCGTTCGCATCGCTGCAGGTTGAACTTGGAACGAATATCTTCGTTGTGCAATCAATGCTTGGTCACAAACGTGTAACTACTACTCAACTTTATGCTCGTCATGCCAATCCGGAACTCCGAGATGCAGCAACCAAAATACCATTATATGGCTTTAAAAATCTATAATCTTTAGTGTAATCTTTGGCTTTGGGACAGTACTTTTTTGAGGTATTGTCCCTTTCATTTCTTAAGTGTGTGTTTGATATTTGTTTAATATTTAACCACTAAAATCGCGAAAATATTTACATAAATTAAGGAAAAATGGCCTGATTTTGTTGTGGTGTTTTGTGGTTGTTTGTCACAAGTTGCTGATAATGAGCGACTTTTCAAAATCATACTCAGAGTATGATTCGCTAAAGATTTATAAATCTCTAAGCATTAGTATGTTAAGTTGAAAAAATGGTAGTAACTTTGCAAAACCAAAAATAACTAAAAATAAATAGCCTATGAGCACACATCACAAAGACATGATTAAGCACTGGACATTACCAAATACTCTTGTTGTCGCAGCTGCTAACATTGCAATCTTTTACTGTTGTCCGAATCTGGAGCACACATCTATTGCTGCAATTGTCATCGCATCCTTGTTGTTCATCGTCATTAGCTCATCGTTTGTATCTGCTATGCTAAAGAAGGAGCAAAGCGGGTTGGCAACTCCTACGACTCTTACTAAACCTTTCCTTTCTATGGAAGACTACAAACGTGCGTATGCTAAGCAACAAGAGTCGCAGCAGAAACATCAAGCAGACGTTTATTCAGCGATTGATTCTCACATTAAGGCGATTGTTGCACCGGTTGTAGGAGTGGAGGCTGCCAACACTCTCTGTGCTAACTATCGCGGTTTTGATCTTAGCCGTTCTTATCCGTTGCTTGATGTCAAGACTGTAGCTGAGCTTGACAGCACAAGTATCTTCCACTTGGCGTGGAACATCGGCAAGCGTTTAAATTGGAATGGTAGCCAAATTACGCACTTTGCCAAGAATTCATTCCCGTATCATCTGCGTGATGCAAGCGAGGATTACATCAAGTGTAACCTGACACGCAATCCATTAGAGGGTATTTTCAAGTTAGATCGTCCGCAAAAAGGCAGCTA
>CAZJEA010000195.1:0-2012 GCA_964544895.1 uncultured Bacteroides sp.
GCCGTACAACATCTTGCAAATATGATATTGAACTAAAATGGGTTACAAGTTTTTGCCGGTCAACTGATATGCTTTACGCATTTTCTTTGTTCGACTAAATTGGTTTACAGTTCCGGTTCGGTGAACGGTTTAGACAATGCTACTCTCAAAATTGACGAATGATATACGGCTTATTTTTGCTCCATTTTAATAACGCTTTAAAATGGAGCAAAAATAATACGAATGTCCCATGATCCAGGATGGTTATCTGGGTCTACCATTCATCATCTTTTGACATAACCCAACCATAGCCGACTAAAATTAGAGCTTCTAATCCTAATATTAAGGTTGGCCAAAACTGAAAGTCTGGAACAACGCCACTCACATCATTCATGTACAAGCAAACTTGGTGATTAACAATAGTATTTCGTATAAATGCTATCAGCAGGAATATTGATGCGACTCTGTATGGCATTTTATTACCTGGCGCTACAAAGGTAAATACGCCGTAGAATACTAAACCATCTATAGCCATTGAGAATCCATCAATAATAACGCCGATGACGGGTGATATTTCTGATAGTAGCATTCCGATCACAAATCCTCCGATATCCATGATGAAAAGAACTAGTAGTGCTAATATTGCACAAGGAAGTGCCAGAATCCATCGGACTATATATTGAACGGCCTTAACAGTTAAACACAAGGCTAAAATACGATAATCCCCAAAATTATTATGATAATTTTCCAAGTGGAAGATGTTTTTTCTTCGTTATTTTGTCTTGTATTGCCATTTAGGGCAGCATAAATGGCGGTTGAGTCAGCATGACATACCAAGTCGACATATTTAGAGCTAACATAGCCACTTTGAGTATCGTTGAGCTTTACTTGTGCCCATTTGTCATTAATTGATATAATTTCAATCCTGTATCCATTTGAATGAGAGCCAAGAGAATTGGCCGTCTTAGATGGCTCTTCGCGTACATTAAGCTGAAATATAATATAACGAGGTCATACATTTCGCTGTACGGCCTCGTCATGTTATGTGGAATCTTGATTAGGTTTTAATAGAATTGGTCATAATTCTATTTCCATTGCCATTAGGCTTTCCAAATCTGTTTACCGCTTTTTCCGATGGAATCGGTAGGAAAACAATCGTCGTAAACTTTGCCGTCATAGATAAATGCTACCAGCATTGGCTCATCAGATCCATCAGGATATATGAAATCTCGGCATATTAGAGTGACCTTTTCCGGATCGAACTCCTCATTATTAGGTAATTCGATTTCAAAATCACACGATGCTTTATTTATGTAAAGCATTCCTCTTTTAGCACCTGATTCTTGGAAAAATTCCTCAACATTAATTTCGCCTTCGCCTTCAAAGTCCTCATTGCCATAGTCAACATCGCCAAAATCAGAGGAATTATATTTCTGACCATCGATTTCAAATGTAAGGTGTTCATCGTCTGCAAATCTGCCGCATACGTCAAAGGTTTCACCAAAGTCATCAGATTCAGGTTCGAGTAGCTTCTCAATACCGGAAATGTAAACAGTTATTATTTTAGAGTCTGTGTGGGCATTCTCTGACAAACCGGTGCAACCGGAGAACGCTTTGTCGTTAATTTTAGTGACCGAGTTAGGAATGTTTACCTTCGTCAATCCGGTACAGCCTTTGAACGCATCCTCGTCAATCTTAGTGACTGTTTGGGAAATGTTTACCTTCGTCAAACCAGCACAACCTGCGAATGCCCCACTGCCGATCCAAGTGACTGAGTCGGGGATGTTCATCTCCGCCAAGCCAGTACAGCCATTGAACGCATCCTCGCCAATCGCAATGATCATTTGGGGGATGTTCACCTCTGACAAGCTTTTGCAGCCAGCGAACGCACATATGCCAATATATGTGACAGAGTCAGGGATGGCCACCTTCGTCAAGTTGGTACAATTATAGTATGTATATTGTGCTTATTGATAGGTAGTTGCGGTTAATAAGAGAGAAATGAGGGAAGAGATTTTGGGGAGGGAGTTGGA
>CAZJEA010000196.1:0-1996 GCA_964544895.1 uncultured Bacteroides sp.
GGCCTCTTCACATTGGCAGGGTAGGGCGGACGTCCTTTTTGGTGAAATTAAGAAAAGTTTACAATGTGAAAATAAGATAAATTTTGGCATGAATAGCGTTTTTCTTAGATTTTATGATAAAAAGACGCTAATTTTTTCGTACATTTGCTGCCGAATCGATGTCTCCTATAAGGTGAAATACCAAGTGTAATGGTTTAACCGTTTGAAACACATGGTTGTAATGGATTTATATAATAATATTATGGCTATCGACTCCTTATCGTTATTTTCTCTAACAATAAGGGGAACTTCAATAATATGTGTTGGATGACAATATAGTGGGATTTTAACAAATGGAAACACTTCAAATCTCTATATCAGCATTGCTCACGTCTGTCTCCGCAGACAGCAACAAGAATCGTCAACGGTTGCGTACCACTGCTTTGCGTAAATTCCAATACTTTGTTGGTCGTGATTCTCTTCCATTTGAGGAGTTGACGAAGGAATATATTGACGATTTTTTGTCTTGGACTATTAAAGGTGGTGCTTCGCCTAAGACGATTGAACTCTATCGAGATGCTTTGAGATGTCTTTTTATAGAGCAATTCCCTGAAGCAGAAGGACAAATTAGACAGGCTTTCAAAAAATCGCAACAGCGCCGTGGAGCACAATCACGCGGTATGAGTGTTGAGCAATTGCGCTCGCTAGTCAAAGCTGATTTCGCCAATCGTGAGGATTTGACTAGAGCTCGCGACTTGTTTATGTTTTGCGTGTACTGCGGTGGCTTGGACTATAATGCAGCAAAGTCACTGACTAAGACTTTATTAGGTGAAACATATTTAACGCTGCCAACCGGGTTGAAGGTTGCCTTAAATTTGAATATACGGTCAATAATTTCAAAGTATGATATTGAAAATTGCGATATGCTCTTCCCGTTCCTGAATAATTTAACTGAAGCTGTATATGCCGATAAATTGAAGGAAATAAGCGAACGACTTCGCATAGCTCGTCTGAAAGATCGCCATTCTGAAACTAAAGCATGGTTGTCTGCTGCTAAGGCATTGCAAATCAGCATTGAAATGATGGCTGCATGCGCCTATAAACGCGTTGATGTCTTAACTCACTATCTAGGCGCAGTTTCAACCAATCAAACCTCAATTGATATTGCAATGAAAAGCGTGTGCAATTTAGTGGTTGATGACACGGAACATTGGTATGCAATGAAACTCAGAGGATGTATCACTCCAGATTACATTCTTCAACTTATATATGACAATGAGCGATGCCAAGTATGTCAACAACTTAAGACCTACTATCCTATGGAGGATATCAAAGTGCGTGTTGGTAGCAAATGGAAACAGGACACACAAGCGTTTATCAAAGATGTACTTTTCTTTCGCACGAAGGAGCAGTATGTAGACTCTTTGCATACGAGTGTCCGGAAATATGCATGGGTTTTCCGTCAGTCAAACTCGCCGATGTCTCCTTATGCAGTGATTTCGCAACGTGATATGGAAAACTTTCAATGTGCAATCTCTCAATTCACCGATGATATTTCAATATCAATTGTTGAAAATAGTGCAATAAAAGTTGGCAAGAAAGTGCGAATCAACTCCGGTAAATTCGCTGGATGTGAGGGAGTTATTGAAGGAGAGGAGCACGATGTAAACGCCAAGGCGCTGCGAAACTTTTATCTCAGATTTACATCAAACAACTCATTTAAATTTCAGGTCAAGGTGAATGAGAATTCATTAACAATACTTGACTAATCTGCCCTAAAACATATAAATTATGTTTCAAATATTAAAAATAACACTATTAATTGATTTACAATACTTTAACGCTAATTACTTCGAATATGGGTATAATGTTAAGAAAAAAATATATAAATACCCATAAAATGATAGAACAAATTAAGTAATAATGAAAAACATTATGAAAAATTTGGTTAAAAAGGTAAATCAAACGAGTGGGGAGAAACATAATTTACAAGTTTTAACATTTGGTCAACCGATTT
>CAZJEA010000197.1:0-1986 GCA_964544895.1 uncultured Bacteroides sp.
ATTTTGAAGATGTGCTAAATAGTTATCTGAAGTTTGATAATGTTGATGTATATGTGACCGGAAGCAATTCTAAATTCCTTTCATCAGATATTATTACCGAATTTCGAGGTAGAGGCGATGAAATACATATTTATCCGCTTTCGTTTGCTGAATTTTATATTGAACGTGGGGGCGATAAATCTGAAGCGTGGAGAGACTACATCCGGTTTGGCGGTCTGCCTCAAACTTTAGTCTTGGACAATGAACAGAAGAAAGTACGCTATCTCAAAAATTTATACGCAACTGTTTACAAGAAAGACTTAACTGAACGAAATAAAATCAGTAAAATTGATGAGTTTGACGACCTGGTGAAAGTCATTGCCTCTTCAATTGGAGCCCCGTGCAACCCCACAAATCTTTCTAATAGCTTTAAATCTGTTTTGAAAAGCAGTATTTCGCCAAATACCATTTCGACTTATTTATCTTATCTAGAAGAGGCATTTCTCATTGAAAAGTCACAGAGATATGATGTTAAGGGGCGTAAGTATATAGGCTCTCTTTCAAAATATTACTTTGTTGATATGGGCTTGCGCAATGCCTTGCTCGACTTCAGACAGCATGAGCAATCACATATTATGGAAAATGTGATCTACAACGAATTGCGTATGCGGGGTTATTCTGTTGATGTTGGTATTGTTGATGTTAGATGTCGTCAAAATTCTATCCAAGTCCGCAAGCAATTTGAAGTGGATTTTGTGGCAAATTTGGGTTCTAAACGATATTACATACAATCAGCACTTTCGTTGCCCGATAGTGAGAAAATAAGGCAAGAAAGTGCATCGTTACTTAATATCAAAGATAATTTTAAGAAAATAATTGTGGTCAAAGATTACATACTTCCGTGGTACAATAACGATGGTATACTTATTATCGGTTTGTATGATTTCTTGCTTGACCCGGCAATTATTGACTATTGAAATTGTTTCGCTATTTGGTGGCGCGGAGTATTTCGCGCTTGCCGTTTGGCGGACCCGGTATGCGCTCTACACTGAACCCTATCTCGGCCAACATGCGGCGCACCGCTCCTTTCGCACAATAGGTGGTGAGCACTCCGCCCTTGCGCATGGCGGCATAAACCTTTGCCAACAGTTCCGGTTGCCACATCTCAGGCTGCTTTTCTGGCGCAAAAGCATCAAAATACACCACATCTATGTCTGTAGGTAGCTGCATTGTGATGAAATTGTCACATATCTTGAGCAGTGTGAACTTATCGGTTATTTTTGTGGGCACACCCCACGGTGCCGCGTGAAGTGCCGCAAAAAGCTTTTCGTTGGTTAGCGCTCCATAGTTTAGCGCTGCCACTTGCTCAGCAGTCACAGGGTGCAATTCTATCGACGTGTAATTGATTTGTGCATCGACACGTGCCACGGCTGTCACAACGGCATTTAAACCCGTTCCAAAGCCAATCTCAAGCACATTGAGCTCAGTTGTCTCAGGTCCGTTGCCAAGTCGCCACAGCAGCGCGCTATCGCGATATATGTGTTCACTCTCAACTAGCGCCCCTTTCACCGAGTGGTAGTGCTCGTCAAGTTCCGGCAAATATATAGTCACCGAGCCGTCGTCGGTTTTTTCAATTTCATATTTATTCATAGCCGTGTGTAAAATAAGAAAGTGAGAAGTTAACAAAGTCAACTCCTCACTCATGCCATATTTTGAACAAATTTATTTCTTAGGGGATAAGATCGTAAGCGCGGAACACTTTTTGAATCTTTTCGAGTGCAGTGGTAACTTGCTCTTTGGTGTGTGTAGCCATGAGGCTGAAACGGATGAGAGTGTCTTGGGGTGCCACTGCCGGCGAAACTACGGGGTTTACAAACACACCCTCGTTGAAGAGGTCGCGTGTGATTGAGAATGTTTTGAAGTTGTCGCGGATGAACAAGGGGATAATCGGAGTTGATGTGTGACCGATTTCGCAGCCCATGTTGCGGAAACCTTCAAGAGCGTAGT
>CAZJEA010000198.1:0-1871 GCA_964544895.1 uncultured Bacteroides sp.
GTACCGATATTAGGCCTTTCAATGTTGGACAATCACGTATATCATCCAGAATATTGCTGTCAAAATTAAAAGCGAATAGATTTATTGAGGAAGCAATCGAACGCAAAAAGTATTCCCAGAAAGAATATTGTCCCTGAACATCGTCACTAAATGCGTTCTGCGTTGTCATATAGAATGCAGATATATAGAGTATACTTCCGGTAGCAAGAAACACTCCCATTATGGATGCTAAGAATTTTAGCACTCGCCCACGATTGAAACCATGATTCTTATAGCTGTGTGCAAGCTTGAATATCTGCTGCACAAGCTTATCCAGCGAATAATAAAGAAGTGGCGATACACAGAAGATTGGAAGCCAAACTTCAATGCCAATACAAAATAGTGTACAGCAGATAATTGCCGCACTAATTATCAAAGCTACCAGCCTCGCTACTGTCTTATCGTTACTCATTGTTCGCATCATTATTTATTAGATGTTAGAAACATCTCCTTTAGTTTGATGTAGCCATCAGCTATTTCTTCAATCGATTTATTTTCCTTGAGCGCTTTATTTGTATATGATAAGACAAATTCGTCTTGCTTTTCGCGTCTTTTACGTTCAACGTCATTCGCTTTACTCTGTTCTTTTTGCTCAAATTCAGAGACATTATTTGCCGCCTTATGTGCGTTCGTTTCCTTAACAATTTTATAGCAGCAATAACATACTATGCCAATGGCCACCAGAACGGTCAAGCATATAATCAAGGTTGTAACCCAGCACTCATTACAAATATGTGCTGGCAACGGCATTTCAGCCATTCGTTCTTGAATGGGCTGCCCGATAGTTGATAATGTGATTAAATTTACCATGATGTGTTATGTCGTTTTTTTCAATGGAATATTTCTGGTAATTTTAGCCAGATAGCTGGCCGATGATTAGTTGTGCTATACATATTTGGGGACAAATAGTAGCGTCCGACCTTTTTGTTGTGGCCGAATAAATGTTATTATGACCTTTTTGTTGATTAAGGTACATAGCTTGTATGGCATTAAGATTTTCATGTCTATCAGTAATAAGTTTGCCCCAAATATACAAACATATTTTCAAATATCCAAATATGTTAAAAATAATTTAGAATTTTCATTATTTTTACTGCAACACACTCAATATCATCACACTATGTCTTTAGACTTTAAAATGTTTTTTTGTTGACAAAGCGCCATTTTAAAACTGCTCTCAGAACGCCCACAAATGGGATTATACAAGCAATTATCTTCAAAGTTAGGGAAAAGTATTCCCTAACCGAAGATGGAGGTGACGCGGTTCACGGCATCGAGTTTGGTCTCTGATAGTACATCAGCATAGATTTGTGTGGTCTTGATACTTGTGTGACCTAACAATTTGCTCACGGTGTAAAGGTCTGAGCCAGCAGAGATTAGCAGCGTAGCGAATGTATGCCTCGAGGTATGGAAGTTGATATTTTTGGTTATTCCGGCTCTCTTTGCCAACGCTTTAATACAAGTGCGGCAAGTGGTGCGCTCAGGAAGGTCAAACACCTTCTCCGTTTTACTTTTCCCTTCTCTCTCAGGTAACCATTTACAAACGTTTTCACCAAGAGGTATCACCACGGTACGACCTGTTTTCTGTTGTGCCTTCAGGCGTATCTCCATTCCAGTTGATGAGCGGTATTTCAGCTTAACTGTTGTCATGTTCATTGTTCAGGCTGTTTTGGAACGTTTAGCCCAGGTGTTGAGTGTGCCCTCGCATACATTGAGGCGTTCACGAACTTGAAGTTAATAATAATCTCCATCGTAGAGTTAATCTGCCTTCCGATGGAGAATTCATATGGTTTACAATTAGTTGGAGAGAGTTGGTTACTGTCTATTTTCGA
>CAZJEA010000199.1:0-1770 GCA_964544895.1 uncultured Bacteroides sp.
CCCTGCTGATAATTGTATGACGTTGAGGCAAGGTGCAACAACTAAACAAGGCTGCTTTGCCAATTTCCTGCTGATAATTGTATGAAGCTGAGGAGTGGCTTTGCAGCCTTTTTATGTCTATTTTAACTAACATTAACCTGTATGTGCGCGTTTCTTGCACATGGCTCATAGTAAATTCGTGGCGAATGAGCTATTCGCATTCCGAGAAACCGTCTAAATTATTCCAAAATATGCGCCTTCTAGTTAAGCGGGTGATGAATATTTCATTTTTCACCGTAACAATATTTTATTAAAATATTAGCACAAAGTTAAAATAATAATGTTAACTTTCCTCTAAAACAATCAAGGTTACCCAAATTTTCTGCCAGACCACATTACTCATACATAGATTATTAAATAAAAGCCGTCTTTAAAAGCACGCATAAAAGGCTAAGCCAGCGATAGTTCAGTGGCTTTAAAAGTTGATTACTTTCCTCTTCAGGCTCTACGGCACTATGTCGGTGTTCAACTCCCGGCAGATGATCCAGTAAATTTGTGAAACGCGTTCATATGTCAGGCACAAAGTTAATTACCTTGCATCAGCGGGTATATCAAGTATGGGCTATGCGCCCAATGCTGATTCGATTTGTTGGATTTCAGCCTCTATCTTGGCGCGTTCTTCCATGCGTTTGAGATATATGTCTATAAAGTCTTCTCCCTTAGAGAGCATGTGCCACACGGCAACAAGGACTTTTCTGGCGATTGCAACTTGTATTTTTAACTTGCTCTTGTGCTTTTGAGTAACTTGCACATAACTGAAGTTGGAGAAGAAACAGTTATGAGTTCTTGAAGCAGCCCACGCAATCTCAATTAAAATCTGACGGAGGTATTTATTGCCATGGGTGATTTTTCTGCTTTTCATTTTGCGATTACTTATGTCGTTACGAGGTTTGAGTCCGCACCATCCGACAAGATTTGTCGATTTTTCAAACGCCGACATATCAGCTCCGGTCTCCGCAATTATTGCTGTGGCTGCGCGTTCTTTTACTCCGGGAATGGTCTGTAGACGCTTGTATTGGCTGGGAAAATGCTCCTCGCATAAGGCAGTCAAGGACTGCTGGCATTCCTCTATTTGTTGCTTAAGTAAATCTATCATCGCAAGGTATTGCTTTATTACCTGTTTGTCAGTAGCCGAGAAATTTCCGGTAATCGCGCCTAAAATAGTCTCTTTACCATGTTTGTTCACCGTGCGACCGTGAACCTTTTTGACTAGCAGTTCAGCATCAGTGATGCCATCGGCAATGGCTTGAACAACACTCTGATAACTTTTGCTGCCGGTATTGGATACATAGTTACTCAGACGAAAACCGCAGCGTTGCATGGTTGCATCAAGCTTGTTTTTGTTATATATGAGATCTTCGTTCAAATCAAAGATGCGTCGATTGAGTTTGCGCAGATTTTGCACAATAGGCTCAGGTACAAAACTTTTGCGAATAAGATTCTTCAACTGACATTCCGCTATCCACTGTGCATCTTTAATGTCGCTTTTACGACCCGGCAGTTGCTTGATAAACATTGGATTCGCTAATCGCAATTGCATATGCTCGCACAATTCGTTCCAAACAGGAACCCAGTAGACTGCCGTGCTCTCCATTGCGCATTCTGTAACACCATGCAATAGCATGTCATCACGCATTTGTCGCAACTCCGTTGTCAACGTACCATAAGCTTTTTCGAATAATATTGCCTCATCATAGCGCATTATACACAAATAAACACTATCTTTGTGGA
>CAZJEA010000200.1:0-1756 GCA_964544895.1 uncultured Bacteroides sp.
CCGCCACTCGCCTCGAACTTATCCGCGTAGCCAAAGCCACCACCGAGCCCTCCGCCGCCGAATAAGCACAAAGCACTATTTGCCACGCCACCGCAATACGTAATTTGGAAAATCCGGCTGTAAACATTATATTTGCAAAAGTATTTTTCTCCTTTTTATCAAATAGCAATGATTAACGAACCGTTATATCCTATTGGAATACAAGATTTTAGCGAGATACGTCGCATAAATGCAGTTTATGTTGACAAAACCCGGCTAATCTACAAACTTGTGAATACGAGCAAGTTTGTGTTTCTTAGCCGTCCGCGACGTTTTGGTAAATCCTTGTTGAGCAGTACAATGAGATACTACTTTGAAGGTCGCAAGGATTTATTTACCGGCTTGACTATGGAGCAGTTAGAAAAGGATTGGACGGTTTATCCCGTGCTTCATTTTGATCTCAGTAAGGCAAAAAGTACAGACCTTGATGAAATAAAAGATGGCATATCGCGTCAACTCGCAAAGTTTGAGAAAAAGTACGGCAACGATGCCCCAAATGCATCAATCAGAGACCGTCTGGACGGATTAATTCAACGAGCCTGCGAGTCAACAGGTCAGCGCGTTGTCGTCATTATTGATGAATACGACAGCCCCATATTGGAAGTGCTGCATGACAAAACAAAGGCTGAAGAAATACGCAATTTCTTGCGCGGATTTTATTCGCCGCTAAAATCATGCGATGAATACCTGCGCTTTGTTTTCATTACCGGCATATCAGTATTTTCTCAACTAAGCATATTCAGCGAGCTTAACAACCTTGAGAAAATCACCAACGTCAAAGAATACAGCACTTTATGCGGCATTACAAAGCAAGAGCTATTAGACAATTTCCGATTTGGCATAGAGCGATTTGCCGAAGGAATGAACATATCGCAAGACGAAGTAGTTCAAAAACTTGCCGACTGCTATGACGGCTATCATTTTAGCGGAAACTCCGAAGGTGTTTTCAATCCGTTCAGCTTGCTTAATGCGTTCAAATACTGTAAATTTGACAGCTATTGGTTTGGGAGCGGCACTCCCAAATCCTTGATTGGAATGCTTGAAAAGTATAAGTCGGAAGGTAAATTCGATATTAATGACTTAGAATCTACTTCGCCGGTCTCTGCGTCAAAATTTGAATCCCCGATAGAGACCCATACGAGTTCTATCCCTTTGCTCTATCAATCAGGCTACCTAACCATAAAAGACTACAACAGCAATGCCAATGTGTTTTCTCTGGGTATCCCCAACAGCGAAGTGAGAGTTGGTCTGATGCAAAATTTACTCCCACTCTATTCCGATGTCGATGCGGTAGATGTGGAGTGCGTAGCATCTTTAGCGTCAGCTGAATTTAAAGACGGGCATCCCGACAAAGCGCTGTCACTACTGCAATCCATGCTTTCGTCGATGCCTTTCATGCGTGGTGACAAAGCCATATTGGGCGATGTCGAGAAAACCGAAGCATACTATCATCGCATATTCTATTTCTTCTTCCGTATGCTCCACAACGAAGTTAATGCCGAAGTACGCAGCGCAAAAGGTGCTGCCGACATTAACATCAAAACCCGGAGATATATCTACGTTGTTGAAATCAAAATCAACTCAACAGCCTCCGCTGCACTCCAACAAATTGAGAAGAATGGCTATGCCGCTCCATTTATCGCAGACGGTCGAGAGGTTATTAAAATTGGAGTCAACTTCTCCACCGACACCCGAACAATCACCGAGTGGCAGCAAG
>CAZJEA010000201.1:0-1670 GCA_964544895.1 uncultured Bacteroides sp.
CCCTCAGCAAAACAAAGGCTAAATTCAATCAAATTACACCACAAAGGGTATAATTTATTCATTTATCAATAATTTTATACCCTTTATGGTGCAAATCAAAACAAATTCATTATATTTGTACCCGAAATGGTGTAATATTGTTGATTATGGCTAAAACTATTCTCTCGCAATTTGTAAAAGAGATGCGCAAAAAGTATCGACTGACGCAGGTTGACCTATCTCAAAAATCGGGGGTAGGCCTTCGATTTGTACGCGAATTAGAACAAGGCAAAACCACGCTACGCATGGACAAAGTCAATCAAGTCCTAGACCTCTTCGGTGCTGAATGTCAACCTGTATTCAAATCTAAAACGGAGGATAACGCATGAGACAAGCAGCTATCTACATCCACAATTTGCGTGTCGGCACTCTCACAGAGGATGCTGATGGATATTTATTTGCCTACGATGATGGATATGCAAATAATTCAGAAGCCAAAGCTATAAGCCTAACATTACCATTATCACACAAGCCATATCGCAGCAATACTATGTTCCCATTTTTTGACGGACTAATTCCGGAAGGCTGGCTTCTGGATATTGCCGAAAAAAATTGGAAAATTGACAGTCGAGACCGTATGGGGCTACTTCTGGCATGCTGCAAAGATTGCATCGGCGCAGTCAGTGTATTGGATATAACAAGAAAGGAGGATGACAATGTGTAAACGATGTTTGTACTGCTACCAAACTTTGAATGACAACGAGGTTGACTATCATGCAAAGTGCAGCCGCAAAATCTTCGGTGTCTCAACCGCACCGGAGTTGCCATACTCACGCACCAAATTACAGGAACTTGCAGAGCAAGTAATTCGTTCACAAACAACACTTACCGGTGTACAGCCAAAATTGTCGCTAGACTTTGACCGCATGAGCCGCACTCCAAAACGGTTTACCATTGTTGGTTTGTGGGGAAGATATATTTTGAAGCCACAAACAGACAGTTACCAATCACTTCCCGAGCTTGAAGACTTAACGATGCATTTAGCAGAGATTGCCGGAATTGATGTGGTACCACACGCGCTTATTCGATTCAACGATGGCGAATTGTGCTACATAACACGCCGTATCGACAGGACAAAAGATGGTAAAAAACTTGCTATGGAGGATATGTGCCAGATAACTGAACGACTGACCGAAGATAAATACAAAGGCTCTCACGAGCGCATAGCCAAAGCTATTGCGCAATACAGTGCTGCGGCAAAACTTGACTTAATAAAATATTGGGAGCAAGTGCTATTTTCATGGATAGTTGGCAATGCAGATATGCACCTCAAAAATTATTCATTATACACGCCTGATGGCAACGACTACCTACTAACTCCGGCATACGACTTACTCTCAACAGCATTAGTCCTGCCGGAAGACACCGAAGAATTAGCATTAACACTGTGTGGCAAAAAGCGAAAACTGTCACGTCAAAACTTCATCTCAGCTATGAGTGATTCCGGGCTAAGCGAGAAAGTATGTATGAATATTTTCAAGAAATTTGAGCAAGTCTCACAACGTTGGTACGACTTCATTCGCATAAGTTTTATTCCGTCAGAGATGCAAGAGCTATACATTAACCTCATAAAATCTCGTTTGACTAGACTTTAAACGTGTTTTTTATTGTGGTAGACAGTATCACCCTCT
>CAZJEA010000202.1:0-1667 GCA_964544895.1 uncultured Bacteroides sp.
GGCTCCGATTTTGCTGCGTTAGTCTAAGCGTTTGCCAATAAGCCAACGCAACCAAAATGGTAATTTGGAAATTTTATTTTTAAATTTTTGTTTCAACTCTTTTTCTTTTGCGCTGGCACCTTCGGCATATCCCTTTTTATAAGAGTTTTGTTTTTCTCTATCTAAGGATGCAAAATAGCCTTTACGAACAGGCAAAATTAATTCATCCTTATAATGGTCTAAATCATTACGTGCAGCTTGTAAGTCTACATTTTCACAATTCACAAGGAACCTTCTATGACAATCCGGACATTTAATCAAAGTCTTTCTGCCGGCAAATTTATCAGAGAAATGATGCTTACCACAGTGAGGGCATGTGAAGTCAGTGGGCTTTAAGATTAGAGGTCCTCTTAAATTTTCTTTGTCGCTGACAGTAACCAAAACATGGCTCATCAAGCGGTTAATATCTTTAAGAGTCCCATGGTCATCTGCCTTAGCTGCTAATATTATACTTTGATAAATGCCATTGAACACAGTGAAACTTTTATTCGCAGCAACTGAATCACCATCGAACCATTCGTCATTATACAATGTACGTTCTGCTTCATCCATTACACTTGTATTGAAACGCTTTGTTATTAGGTCAGCTAACCTGCGTAACAAATAAAAGTTTCGTTCCAATGTTGCAATATCTTCGCCAAGTTTTATGAAAGATTGCTTTGATAGCGCTTTTTTATCTTTGGTTGTTGACCATAATCTAAAAGCATCCTGAAGCATCGGATCTTGTTCCGATTCATAGAGCTTTTTACCATCCTCATTCCATAGAACCATTCGAATAATACTTAGAGTCCTCTCGTAAATGGGGAAGTTTAAATAGCCCAAATATTGGGTATTTGTATAAGTCGTAATATATTTTTCCGTTTGTTCTTTTGTCGTCTGTTCGGTAATATATCCATTCTTAATAAGGTTACCGAAACCGACATACATCGTACAAAGGTCTGTATATATTTCATTTATTATGTCAGTAGGATAATATATTCTATTGACAAATAAATATTTGTGACACACTTCATGCGCTAATACCGCCAAGCAAGCATTGAGGTTATTTTGATATTTTGTCGAAACATTAATTTCAACTTCAGGATTATTATTGCAACACATAGTATTGCCACCTACGCCATCTCCTAATTTAGCAAAGCTACACTTGGGCTTATACATTGTTAGCCCTAGAAAATCCATCATTCGTTTAGCTTCATTGTTTAAATCGGCTTCGGTTACGGGTGTTGCACTTATTTTCGCAATATAATAATCCCTATGGGGTTTGGGGAGGCGTTTCTCAAACTCCATAAGGTAAGAAATTATCTGTTTTGGAGATATATAGATGTCTTGGGCGGTGCTCATGATTGTTGAAATATATACACAAAGTTAAACAATATTTTTGAGATTTATTGTCTTTTCCCACCCACCGCCCTTTATTTATTTTTGTGGCATAACATTGATACTCACTGAAGTTATGCCCACTACTCAATATCAACTCCATCTCAAAGGCTACGTCGGAGGTTACGACTTCGACCGCGATTTCGTTGACTACATCCTCGGCAAGAATGCCGGCAAACCGGTCAACGTGCTTATTGACAGCCTCGGCGGTTCTCTCGCCACCGCTCTTTCCATCGCTTCGGCGTTCCGCA
>CAZJEA010000203.1:0-1590 GCA_964544895.1 uncultured Bacteroides sp.
ACTATTTGCGCTACACGACAACCGCATCACGCGAAATCTCGGATGAACCATATTTATTTTAAGAAATAAATCGCGTATAATGTAAAGAAGATGTGTCATAATACACAAACGGCTTGAGAATTAGCCATGTCTATGGCATAATATTGTACAAAAATGGCAGCAATTTTCGCTTGGAGAATTTGCTGCCATTGCTATGTCTGTTGTCGGGTGATTATCTGCGTTTGGGGCGGAAGTCGTCGCGGGTTTTGCCGTCCCAGCGGCTGTCGGGAGCGGTTGAGCCGCCACCGCCTGTGCCGACATGGGCTTGCGCGGGTCCGCCACTGAGCAGCTCAATGGTTGATTCGAGCAGGTGCGATTGCTCGGCGTTGACCTGTTCATCGGCTGGAAATAGCTCGTTTACGAGTTCGTGAGCGGTTAGGTCGCCGTTGCGATATGCTGTCAATCTGCTGTCGTTGTCGCTCAAGTATGCGACTGCATTATGTTCAATCTCGCCAACTTTTGTCCAGATTTTGAGCGTATAAGTGTATGAATTGGGGCTAAAGAATCGCATATCGGATAGCTCTGCGCCTGATGAGAGTTGGTAGCGTTGCGGATTGACTTTGCGGTCAAGTCGATTGATGGTTTCTCGCTGAGTGGCGCACTTCTTTTCAGCGGCTTCAGCGCGTGCAATAGCAGCATCAATTTCACGCTGATATGCATTCTTTGCATCGGCAAGTTGCTTTTCATAGCCGGCTTTCATCTTGGCAAGCTCTTGCTCGGCTGCATTGAGTTTGCCTTGAAGTGTTGCTATCTCACGGTCTTTTGCCTCAATCTCCTTGCGTGCTTTGGTCAAGTCGCCGGTACTGAGCCACGACATGACTTTTGCCTTAACATTGTCTTTGGCATCACGTTTGAGTTGCTCGGTTTGCGCTTGCAACACTTCGATATTTTCTTGTAACGACTCGATTTCCTGTTGCTGTTCGCGTATCATCTGAGCGTTGTATTGCTGGCTTGTTTTGTGATGATCGGGTGAGCCAATGACGCCACGTTCAAGACCGAATTGCGCCATCGCATTGCCATACGACTCTTGATATTCGCGCAATTTATGACGCTCGGTCAACTCTGTTGCCGCCAATCTCGGTCCTGGTTTCTTCTGATACTTTTTCTCGCCTTCGCGTTCGCGACGCTTGCGTTCTTCGGTCACAATCGGCACGACCGACGCATGAAGATGTGGCGTTTTCTCATCCATGTGCAGCACACACGACACAAGATTTTCTTCGCCAAACGTGCGCTTCAACCAGTCAAGATTGGCATCAATCCATGCATTGAGTTTGCCCGATTTTTCAATTTCATTCATGCGATCATGCGATCCGGTCAGCACGATGCGTATGACGCTATTTTGTTTAGCTGAAATCTTTCGTTCCACACCGGCGGCCTTGATTCGATGCATGATTGCCTCGGTTCGGCACGTAACTCCAGCAGGAAATTTAATCAATTCGCGATTGAGATGCGCACGCGATTTATCTGTATTTTCAGGAACGTATTGCTTGCCGTTAGCATCTTTGCGCTCAATGTGGCAGCTCATTCCAGAGTCATTGCCTTTGGCTTTTT
>CAZJEA010000204.1:0-1579 GCA_964544895.1 uncultured Bacteroides sp.
CCACAGCTTGGGCTGCGCTGATTGCATTTTGTCGTGTGTCATGGTTATGCGATGCGGTTTTTAGGTTTACGATGATGTGAACTGAGGATGGCATCGTTGGCCTGTTCTGGCGTGAGTGGCACATTGTTCTTGCGACTGGCTTCGAGCCATTGGTCGAGTTCGTCACGATAGAGTGTCCACCGTTTGGTGGCTTTCGTGCCGGGGATGTCACCCTCGGCGAGCTTGTTGTAGAGCGTTGCCTTGGGTATGCGCAGGTACGCGGCAGCTTCGTCAATCGACATAGGCGTATGTTTGTCGATTGCGGTTTGATTGTTTTGGTTTGCAAGTAGTTGCATCACCATTTCTTTCAGGCATAGGACTTCTTCGTGAAGTTGAGATAGCGCCTGTGGTATCTCGTTGAAAGTAATTAAATTCATTTGCGCTTATATTTTGAATTGATGCCGCAAAGGAACTGAATGAAGAAATGGTGATTTCGGTTGTTACTGATAATCAATGATTAATTGTGCTTTCATCGAAATTAGTTTCAGGCAGCGTATTCTTCTGCATTATTTGGATAATGAAAATCGGTCGAACCAACGTCAGGGATGTCAATCTTGATTTTGTCGCTGTAAGTTGCGATATGGAAATTCTTGAGCGATGCAACTTCTATGTCTTTCAACGGAGTTGGGAAAAGTGCTTTGATAAATCGCGCGCGAGTCTCGCCGTCATAGCCGCCGTAAGTGTTTAGTCGCTCGGCAATACTCCACGCAAAATGGCGCAAATCGTAGGTTGATAGGTCTGTGCATGAGATGCCTTCAGTTGGAAGGTAGTCGGGATTATCAGCCCAACGGTGAACTTCCTCGTGTAAGCGTGGCATATCAGATTCGCTGACAAATGGCGGCATCCAATAGTCGATGTATTCGTCAATGGCAGCGAGTAGTTTTGCCCGTTTGGTCGCCTGTTCGTTGGCATACTCAGCAACTCGGTCGGAGTAAGCATTTGAAGGAAAGGGAAGTGATGGTGTGCTTGGTGGAACACTTGGCAGTTCGCTCGTTTGAACGCTTGTCGGCTGAGCTGTTTCTGCGATTGCCGGTTGCTGCACGACTATCTGTTTGTTGCCTTGGACTGCCACGATGATGAAGTTGCACAATCCCAATGCAATAGGTTGGCAAACAAATTCATACGCGCCCCACATGAGGATGCTACACGCGAAGAATACGCCCATTCTGACCATTGGATCGTTGCTGAAATCGGCACCAACTCGGAGCGAAGCCATGATTGACACGAGGAGGATGACCACTCCGGGACATCCGTAATAGAAATAGTTTTCATTATATTTAATCATATGTCTGTAAAATTTTATCTTGAGATTTTTGGAGCACAAAATTATCACAGATATTTGGCATTATTGCTATTTACTGACTATAATATAATTGGCTTTAATCATTATTAATTAAACTCGATAAAATCATACTCAAATATGATTTTGCATCGTCTAATTCACGCTTAACAATAGTTATTACCATTACATAAGTACCCCAAGCGAATCATAGCGAAAGATTCTAAAACAATAAAGGCTTGAAACGTTGGATGTCTCAAA
>CAZJEA010000205.1:0-1566 GCA_964544895.1 uncultured Bacteroides sp.
TGGCAGTAACATGCATTATTACCGCACTTAATGCCTATGAAATAGCATTAGTCAAACTGACGCCCCAAAAAAGCCTTTCGATGTAATCCCAGCGTAAAAGGTTTCCATGCTTATGAGATAGGGTAATTTTCAAGAATTTCCCTATTTTTTTATCCAAAAAAATTTAGCAGATCGAGAAACTATTGGACCGCTAGCTGCGTCAAATAGAGGAAAACAATAACAGACATGAAAACCAAATCGCTTAAAAATGAGAAGGCAATGCGAGCTGAATCAACAGGATGAAAATTTGCTCGAATATGACTTTGAGCAAATGGTAACTCAGCATGATGTGCTTATTCGCAAAGTATGTTTCTTCTACGCATCAGATTTAGATGATTTCAACGATTTACGTCAGGAAGCCTTGGTCAACCTTTGGCGAGGATTTCCCAAATTTCGAGGTGATGCAAAAATCACTACATGGATCTACCGAGTTTGTTTAAATAGCTGTGTGTCATACTTTCGAAAGCAGAAGAAAAGCAAAAAAGCAGTGCCAATAGAACAAGCGGCTCAACTAATTGCCGACACTGACGAAAAAGCAGAAATGCTTCGCGAAATGTATAAACTGATTAACAATCTAAATAGCTCAGACAAAGCGTTGATAATGCTATGGTTGGACGAATATTCGTATGACGAAATAGCTCAAATTTTGGGACAACCGCGAAATACTATAGCCAATCGGCTCTATCGTATAAAAGAACGATTAGTTTCGATGGGACAAGATTCGTAAAGCTCTCAAACAAAATCAACTAATGTATAATCATAAACTTTAATGGATATGAATATAGATGAACTAAAAAACGGATGGCAATCGTTAAATACGAGATCAAAAGAATCTAACGATTCGATAGTGAAAGACGTGGTCAAAGGCAAAATCACACCTGCACGTGAACGCCTGATGAAGCAATATAAAACTATGTTTTCTGTAATTGCTCCTATTGCATGTGCCGCCCAATTCGCAATATTTTATTTGTTGCCGGTATATGTAATTATATATGCGACAATCTATTTTGTCACTGCCGGAATAATGGACTATTACCTCTACAGAGGCATAAAAGGCGTGGATTTATCTACCGACAGTGTTACTCAGGTTGCGACTAAAGCTAAATTCTATCGTCGTCGCCACCATCTATTTCAATTAATACTACTACCCATGGCTGCAATCTTGATATGCCTATACTTTAGTAGTGCCACCGAATGGCAACAAATTGGCATGGTTGTCGGTATATTCATTGGCTTGGCCGCCGGTATTCCCACCTACATACGCATAATGCGTGATTATAAACAATTAATGAATTAGAAAAGAACCGACACATAAGTTTTTTCATACCCAGAATGGCAGCAATATTCATTTGGAGTATTTGCTGCCATTACTGTAATGGGTGCGGGTGATTAGCGGCGTTTGGGGCGGAAGTCGTCGCGGGTTTTGCCACTGAGCAGCTCAATCGCGCTGCACAAATTCTCTTACATCAAGTACTATCCGTATAATCATGATTCTGTCACCTCCCAATGACCGCCTTTATCCGGACC
>CAZJEA010000206.1:0-1560 GCA_964544895.1 uncultured Bacteroides sp.
AGCTTTTCTTTTGATTTCTTATGCACCTTAGCTTTAACTCCGGCAAATATACCTTCCATAATGGTAACATCATCATACTCCGCATAAGACGGGATGTTTTCAATCTCTTCAGGGAAATAATACATCATAGTATCAGAGCCTATTCCGGCGAGATACATAAACGTTTTCATTTCTTTGTCTGAGATTGAAGCCGGACGCTTTTCATTAGCGCAAACATAGTCAAAGACATAGATAGCAGGGGCTAAAGTGCGACGGATATAATAAATATCAGCATCAAGGCAGTTGATAAACAGAATAGATTTCATATAGTTATTATTCTGCGCCGCTGCCTTTTTCTTACCTTCATGTTCCTGCAAGAAAAAATGCTTAACCTCAATACTTTTGAGGCCTTCTAGTTTTTCAATATTTGATGCTGTATCTTCTGGCGAATCTTCGTAGCAACGTATTGCATACCAATGCTGCGCGTTTACGCCAATACATCTGGCGACACTCACTAACGCTTTAGTAATTTCGTCGTTGCTCGAAGCCACATCGGCTGCGTAGTTTAGATTGCTAATGGGCCTGCCAATGACATTTGAAATTACAGTGTGCGAAATGCCAATAGACTTAGCTACCTCAGCCCACCCTTCTGCCGCCGAATCGTCATCAAGATTAATCGGGATATTAAGTTTATGCATTAATCCCGAAAGATTGTGCAAATAGGCATCCTTGTAATCACGACCAAGAAAAGTAAACAAATCATGTTTACAGTAGCGATTTAAAATGGTTCTCGACTCAGTTGTACGTTCAAGGCGCGACAACCTATTATCCACGTTCTCGCTATTCAAATCATCAATCTGAAGACCACCGCCCAAAAAGCAGAGGACAAAGAGATCTCGAGTGCGCTTGAACACCGAATCGTCAAGGTCTGTGTTTATTATGCGTTTAACCTCATCAATCGAAAGTATCTGCCTTGTAGATTTAGAATTGCCGGTAAAGAAATTGTCAAACAGCGACAAATCAAGACACATACCCGATTTGACAGCGCTGCGAAACGTGCTTAAAATCACGCGAAAATAATTTGAAATCGTATTGTCAGTTTTTCCATTTTCTTGGAGCCAAATAAGATACTTATCAAGCCAAGCCTTATCAATCTGTTCCAATTCAAAATCAACATTTTTACCGAAACATTGCTCTAAACTATTCGCTGCGAAACGTGTTTTGCGCGCCATCTGAACTTTGCCGGCTTTTTCTTTAGCGTCGGCATCTTCTCTGATTCGCGCGATTAAACTATTCGATTTCAGTTGATTTTTCATTGTAACAAAAAAAGTAACTGACTATTTTTTTTACAATTCTTTACCTCCCCCTCGCTACAACAATAATATGCGACAAGAGGTTATTATAACAAGACTAAATATTTCCATTACAAGACTATACAACATCATACGATTGCTGTATCGCTGTGCACCTCCTAACTTAGAGGTATTTAGCTGCAAAGGTACGAAAAAATAACGGCTTTTTATCATATAATCCCGCTAAAATACATTATACATATTAGAATTTATCATAAATTTTGTAGAC
>CAZJEA010000207.1:0-1505 GCA_964544895.1 uncultured Bacteroides sp.
GATGGGGTGATTAGCGGCGTTTGGGGCGGAAGTCGTCGCGGGTTTTGCCGTCCCAACGGCTGTTGGAGGCGGTTGAGCCGCCACCGCCTGTGCCGACATGGGCTTGCGCCGGTCCGCCACTGAGCAGTTCGATGGTTGATTCGATTAGGCGAGATTGCTCGGCATTGACCTGTTCATCGGATGGAAATAGCTCGTTTACCAGTTCGTGAGCGGTTAGTTCGCCGTTGCGATATGCTGTCAATCTGCTGTCGTTGTCGCTCAAGTATGCGACTGCATTATGTTCAATCTCGCCAACTTTTGTCCAGATTTTGAGCGTATAAGTGTATGAATTGGGGCTAAAGAATCGCATATCGGATAGCTCTGCGCCTGATGAGAGTTGGTAGCGTTGCGGATTGACTTTGCGGTCAAGTCGATTGATGGTTTCTCGCTGAGTGGCGCACTTCTTTTCAGCGGCTTCAGCGCGTGCAATAGCGGCATCAATTTCACGCTGATAAGCATTCTTTGCATCGGCAAGTTGCTTTTCATTGCCGGCTTTCATCTTAGCAAGCTCTTGCTCGGCTGCATTGAGTTTGCCTTGAAGTGATGCTATCTCTCGGTCTTTTGCCTCGATCTCCTTGCGAGCTTTGGTCAAGTCGCCGGTACTGAGCCACGACATGACTTTTGCCTTAACATTGTCTTTAGCATCACGTTTGATTTGCTCGGTTTGCGCTTGCAAAACTTCGATATTTTCTTGCAACGACTCGATTTCCTGTTGCTGCTCGCGTATCATCTGAGCGTTGTATTGCTGGCTTGTTTTGTGATGATCGGGTGAGCCGATGACGCCGCGTTCAAGACCGAATCGCGCCATTGCATTGCCATACGACTCTTGATATTCGCGCAATTTTTGACGCTCCGTCAACTCGGTTGCCGCCAATCTCGGTCCTGATTTCTTCTGATACTTTTTCTCGCCTTCGCGTTCGCGACGCTTGCGTTCTTCGGTCACAATCGGCACGACCGACGCATGAAGATGCGGCGTTTTCTCATCCATGTGCAGCACGCACGACACAAGATTTTCTTCGCCAAACGTGCGCTTCAACCAGTCAAGATTGGCATCAATCCAAGCATTGAGTTTGCCCGATTTTTCAATTTCATTCATGCGATCGTGCGATCCTGTCAGCACGATGCGGATGACGCTATTTTGTTTAGCTGAAATCTTTCGTTCCACACCGGCGACCTTGATTCGATGCATAATTGCTTCGGTTCGGCACGTTACTCCAGCGGGAAATTTAATCAATTCGCGATTGAGATGCGCACGCGATTTATCTGTATTTTCGGGAACGTATTGCTTGCCATTTGCATCTTTGCGCTCAATGTGGCAGCTCATTCCCGAGTCATTGCCTTTGGCTTTTTGGAGATGGCAGACGGCATATTGTGATTGTTTAGACATCTGTTTCTTATTAAATTTGAATTATTTTTGTTGAAAAATCAATTGTTTTTTGAGTAAAATTCCGTGATTTTCAAGCTGA